>DASREC010000345.1:0-6789 GCA_035652295.1 Polyangia bacterium | reverse complement strand
GCGAGCGGTGGTAGTAACTCTGTTATGAGTTACGAAAGTCCCCACGTCGCGTACTACTGCATGGAGTTCGGTCTCCACGAGTCGCTGGCGATCTACTCCGGCGGGCTCGGCGTGCTGGCGGGGGACTTTCTGCGCTCGGCGGCGGCGCTCGCGCTGCCGGTGGTCGGCGTCGGGATCGCGTGGGCCGAGGGCTACACGCGGCAGCACATCGACGAGCACGGCAAGGTCGAGGATCTGCCGACGCGGCTCGATCGCACGCACCTGCACCGCGAGCGCCCGATCGCGCACGTGAGCATCCACGGGCGCGACGTGCCGCTGGCGATCTTCCGCGTCGACGCGTTCGCCAACGCGCCGCTCTACCTGCTCGAGCCCGTCGAGGCGCGCGACCGCTGGATCACGCGGCGGCTGTACGGCGGCGGCGAGGACGATCGCGTGGCGCAGGAGCTCGTGCTCGGGGTCGGCGGCGCGCGCGCGCTCGAGGCGCTGGGCGTGCGCGTCGACTTCCACCACTTCAACGAGGGGCACGCCGTGTTCGCCGGGCTGGAGCTGATCCGGCGCGCGCGCGAGCGCGGGGCGAGCTTCGAGGCGGCGTGGGCCGAGGCGCGCGAGCGCATCGTGTTCACCACGCACACGCCGGTCGACGCGGGCAACGAGAAGCACGACCTCGCGCGCCTGCAGCGCATCGGCGCCGCGCTCGGCTGCTCGCACGCGGAGCTGGAACGCATCGGCTGCGCGCCGCACGCGCCGCGCGACAAGTTCAACATGACGGTGGCCGGCCTTCGCCTGGCGTCGAACGCCAACGCGGTGGCCGAGCTGCACGGCGCGACCGCGCGCGAGATGTGGCGCCACGTCGACGGCGCGGCGCCGATCGGCGCGATCACCAACGGCGTCGACGCGCGCGTGTGGCAGGACGCGCGCGTGCGCGACGCCGCGCGCGAAGGCGACGCGGCGCTCGACGACGCGCGCAGCCGCCTGCGCCGCGAGCTGTTGATCGAGCTCGAGCTGCGCACCGGCGCGCGGCTGGATCCCGAGCGGCTCACCATCGGCTTCGCGCGCCGCGCCACCGCGTACAAGCGCGCCACGCTCTTGTTCCACGATCGCCCGCGCGCCGAGCGGCTGCTCGACGAAGGCCGCCTGCAGCTCGTGTTCGCCGGCAAGTCGCACCCGCGCGACGCCGGCGGGCGCGCGCTCGTCGAGGAGATGGTGGCGCTCGCGCGGCGCCATCCGGGCCGCGTGGTGTTCGTGCCCGACTACGATCTCGCGCTCGGGCGATTGCTGACGCGCGGCTGCGACGTGTGGCTCAACACGCCGCGCCGGCCGCTCGAGGCGTGCGGCACGTCGGGCATGAAGGCGGCGATGAACGGCGCGCTCAACGTCTCGATCCTCGACGGGTGGTGGGTCGAAGGCTGCCGCCACGGCGAGAACGGCTGGCGCATCGGCGGCGAGCCGGCGACGAGCGCAGCGCACACGACGACGACGACGGCGCCGCACGCCGCGCACGCGCCCGCCGCGCCGCACGTCGCGCACGCCGACGACGCGGCGGTCGACGCCGCCGACGCCGCCGCGCTGCACGACCTGCTCGAGCGCGACGTGCTGCCCGCCTTCTACGCCGACCGCGCGCGCTGGCGCTCGATGATGCGCGCGTCGATCGAGATGGCCGCGCGCGATTTCTCGTCGGACCGCATGGTGCGCGACTACTTCGCGCGGCTCTATCGCCCGGCGCGGCAGCGGCTCGCCGCCACCGGCTGAGCGTCTGCAAACGGCTGTCCGCAGCGCGGTGAGGAGCCGAGTCCCCGTGGCGAATGGCCGCGGCGCGCGTGGCCCGGCGCCTCGCTCGCGCCCGCTCAGCGACGGGAAAACGCGGAGATCGGCGTGGATCCGCGTTTGCTTCGAGCCCTGCGCATGTCGCGTGAAGACTGCTCCGGTTGCGTTCGCGGCGTGACGCGTCGCGATTTCTGCGCGAGCGCGGGGGCGGGCGCGGGCCTGCTGGTGCTGGGGCTCGCCGGCTGCGAAGGCGGGCCGGCGCGCATCTCGACCGGCGCGATCGACGACGAGCCCGGCAGCCCGAACGACAACGGCGGCGGCGGCTCGCCCGACATGGCGCACGGCAACGTCGGCGGAGGAGGCGGCGGCGGTGGTGGCGGAGGCGGCGGCTCGCCCGACATGGCGCACGCGGTGACGACGTGCAGCGGCTCGCTCAGCGCCGGCGCCGCGTCGGCGATCGCCGTCGGCACCGCCAAACATTTCTCCGGCAGCCAGTACGACCTCTACGTGTGCCGCGACGCCAGCGGCCTGTTCACCGTCGACTCCGCGTGCACGCATTCCGGCTGCACCGTCAAGCTCCAGTCGGGCAAGTGGTACTGCCCGTGCCACGGCGCGCGCTTCAACTTCGACGGCACCGGCCCCACCTCGCCCGCGTTCTCGCCGCTGGCCAACTACGCCGTCTGCGTCGACTCGAGCGGCAACATCACCGTCGACTACAACAACACCGTCAGCCCCTCGACCCGCGCCTGATCGCTGCTTAAGATCGCCGTCCATGTCCACGGACAGCGGCGTCCTGCTCATCAATTGTCCCGATCAGCGCGGCATCGTCGCCGCCGTCTCGGAGTTCCTCTATCGCGCCGACGGCAACATCCTGCACGCCGACCAGCACGTCGACGCCGAGCTGAACCTGTTCTTCATGCGCGTCGAGTGGGCGCTCGACGGCTTTCAGCTTCCGCTCGACGCGTTCGCCGCCGCGTTCGCGCCCATCGCCGATCGCTTCGGCATGATCTGGCGCCTCGCCCGCTCGACGGCGCGCCCGCGCGTGGCGCTGTTCGTCTCCAAGTACGATCACTGCCTCGCCGATCTTTTATATCGCTGGCGCGCGGGCGAATTGCGCTGCGACGTGGCGCTGGTCGCCGGCAATCACGCCGACGCGCGCCCGCTCGCCGAGTTCCACCGCGTGCCGTTCCACCACATCCCCGTCGGCGCCGATCACAAAGACGCCGCCGAGGTGGAGGCGCTCGCGCTCCTGCGCCGCGAGGCCATCGAGCTGGTCGTGCTCGCGCGCTACATGCAGGTGTTGTCGCCCGCTTTCGTCGCCGAGTATCGCCACCGCATCATCAACGTCCACCATTCGTTCCTGCCGGCGTTCGTCGGCGCGAAGCCGTATCACCAGGCGCACCAGCGCGGCGTCAAGCTGATCGGCGCCACCAGCCACTACGTGACCGAGCAGCTCGACGACGGGCCGATCATCGAGCAGGCGACCCGCCGCATCTCGCACCGCGACCAGCTCGACGATCTGCTGCAGAAAGGGCGCGAGCTGGAGCAGTCGGTGCTGTCGCGCGCGGTGCGCTGGCATATCGAGAATCGAATACTCATTTACGGAAATAAAACCGTCGTATTCGATTGAAAACAAATTTGCCCGCAGAGGGAGAATCGTCTTATAACCGTGTCCATGCCACGTCAAAAACAACTCATTACCGAATCGGAAATCGACGCGTTTGCGAATCGCCTGAAACAGCTCGTCCGTCAGGCCGGGCACGATCACTCGATCGCCGCCACCTTGCAGAAGCTCGCCGGCTCGTTCTCGCGCGCGCCCGCGGGACGCGCCGCCTCGGCGCCGCGCGCGGTCAAGAGCGGCAACGGCCGCCGCCGCCGTCGTGGCAATCCGGCGCTCGAGCAGAAGATCGTCGAGCTGGTGAAAGCGTCCAAAGCCGGCCTCGGCTCGCCCGATATCGCGCACAAGCTCGGCGTTCCCAAGGAGCGCATCAAGAGCATCGCGCAGAAGCTCAAAGGCAAAGGCACGTTCAAAGTCGTCGGCGTCAAGCGCCAGGCGAAGTATCAATTCGCCGGCTGACGCTCGATTCACCGCGGCGTTCCCCTCCATAGATCAGGTCGATTGACCCCAAAGCGGCGGCTGGCGTAGCCGGCTGCGGCCGATGCGCGCGCGGAAATCGTTGGCGATCCGCGCGGCCCGCGGCTTGCTCGACGCGCGCGCCATGAAGCGCCTCCTCTTCGTCTCGCTGTTCGCCGCCGCGTGCGGCGCCGTGCCCGGGTCCGAGCCCGGCGGCGATCTGCCGCTCGGCGATCAGCTCCCCGACGACGCCAAGGCCGACGGCCTCTGGGGCGCGGCGCTCACGTGCAAGCCGGCGCCCGATCTTCCGTCGCTGGTCGCGCCCGCGATCACGGTCTCGCTCGACGGGCTCACGCTCCACCTCGTCGACGCCGCCACCGGCTACGACCAGGTCTTCCCCGTCGGCGTCGGCACCATCGACGATCAATCGACGTCGCGCACGTTCGGCGAATCGCTCACGTACGATCCGATCGTCTCGACCGGCGGCCACGACTTCGCCATCCGCGCCGCCGACATCCAGCCGTGCAAGACGTGGTGGACCGATCCCGAGACCGGCCGCAAGCAGCCGGTGTTCGCCGGGCTGCCGTTCATGCCGTGGCACGGCGCGTACGCGGTGCACGGACCGATCGACAACTTTCGCGCGCCGTCGGGCGGCAACCTGCGGCGCGGGTTCGTCTCGCACGGCTGCGTGCGCATGGAGGCGGCCGACGTGCTCGAGGTCTATGCGCGCATCCGCCGCGTGGCCTCGACGCCGGTGCACGTGCAGCGCGAGCCGGAGCGCGCGAGCGACGGGCGGCGCGTCGACGTGGCGGTGCTCGCGATCGGCGCCGAGTGCGCGGCCGACGCCGACTGCAACTTCGCCGGCGGCGTCTGCAAGCACAACCGCTTCGCCGATCGCGGCTTCTGCACCGTGCGCTGCACCGCCACGTGCGCCGATCGCGCCGGCTACCCGACCACCATGTGCGTCGCCGATCCCGGGGACGCGTCGTCGGGGATCTGCGTCGAGCGCGTGCTGCCGCAGAACACCGGCTGCCGCTCGCTCGATCATTTCGTGCCGCGCGCGGCGTCGCGCTTTCACCAACCGCAGGTGCGCGCCACCGTGTGCCTGCCGGGCACGCCGGGCTGGATCGGCGATCACTGCTTCGCCGACGGCGACTGCCAGTCGGGCAACCGCTGCGCCGGCGCGAACGGCGCGACGCCCGGCGTCTGCACGCAAGGCTGCGCGCTCGCCTGCCCCGACGAGCCGGGCGCGCCGACGACGTTCTGCGCGAGCGACGCCTCGCTCGGCAAGACCTGCCTGCGCCACTGCACGCCCGAGTCGAACGCCAGCGAGTGCCCCGCCGACACCGACTGCGCCACGCGCCCGCGCGCCTCGAGCGGCCAGGCGACGTTCGCCTGCGTACCGCGCGGCTGACGCGCGCGCGCTGACGACGCGCCACGATCGCGCGCGCGATCTACTATGCGCGCGTGCGGCCCGAGCACTTCACCCAGCGGCAGGCGCAGCGCATCGCGCTGGCGGCGCAAGGCTTCGGCGATGCGCGCCCGCGCGGCGCCGTCGATCGCCGCCACCTGCGCCGCGTGCTCGCGCGCGTCGGCCTCATCCAGCTCGACAGCGTCAACGTCCTCGTGCGCTCGCACTACCTGCCGCTGTTCTCGCGGCTCGGCGCGTACCCGACGAAGCTCCTCGAAGAGGCGGCGTGGGGCCGCGAGCGCGAGCTGTTCGAATATTGGGGCCACGAGGCGTCGCTCCTGCCGCTGGCGACGCACCCGCTCCTGCGCTGGCGGATGGAGCGCGCCCGCCGCCGCATCGGCACCTGGCGCCGCATGGCCGAGCTGGCGCGCGACCGGCCGCGCATCATCAATGATACGCGCCGCGCGATCGCCGACCGCGGGCCGACCGCCGCGTCGGAATTCGACGGCGGCAAGGGCGTCGGTAGCTGGTGGGGCTGGAGCGACGTCAAGATCGCGCTCGAATATCTCTTCTGGTGCGGCGAGATCACCACGGCGCATCGCCGCAACTTCGAGCGCGTCTACGATCTCACCGAGCGGGTGCTGCCGCGCGCGGTGCTCGAGCTGGCGACGCCCGGCGAGGCGGAGGCGCAGCGCGCGCTCGTGATGATCGCGGCGCGCGCGCTCGGCGTGGCCACCGAGCGCGACCTGCGCGACTACTTCCGCCTCGACACCGCCGACGCGCGCGCGCGGCTCGCCGAGCTGGTGGAGGCCGGCGCGCTCCTGCCCGCCACCGTCGAGAATTGGCGCGCCGGCGCGTACGTCGTGCCCGAGCTCGCGCGGCCGCGCGTGCTGGCGGCGCGCGCGCTGCTCTCGCCGTTCGATTCGCTGATCTGGAACCGCCCGCGCACCGAGCGGCTGTTCGACTTCACCTACCGCCTCGAGATCTACGTGCCGCGGCACAAGCGCGTGCACGGCTACTACGTGCTGCCCTATCTCTACGACGGCCGCCTCGCCGCGCGCGTCGATCTCAAAGCCGATCGCCAAGCGCGCACGCTGCTGGTGCACGCCACGCACCTCGAGCCGCACGCGAGCCGCGAGGAGAAACACGCGCTACGCGAAGATTTGGGCGCGCTCGCCAAGTGGCTCGACCTCGAGCGCGTTGCTCATCGGCAGAGGGATTAAACGCCAAGACGCCAAGACGCCAGCTCAGAAATTATTAATTTCCTGGCGTCTTGGCGTCTTGGCGTTGATCTGAATTTACTTTCGCGGGGCGACGATCAGGATCTTGCCTTCGGCGGAGTCGGTGAGGTAGGCGGCGCCCTCGTCGGTGGCGACGGCGTTGCGCGCGCCGGCGGCGGTCGGTACCACGGAGGCGACGGCGAGCTTGCCCTGCGCGTCGACGCGCGCGACGGTGAGCCGGGCCGCGCGCGCCGCGCCGGCGTACAGCTCGTGGCGCGTCTCGACGTAGTCGATGTTGTCGACGCCGGCGCCGGTCTCGA
>DASREC010000344.1:0-6072 GCA_035652295.1 Polyangia bacterium | reverse complement strand
GAGGCCGACGTCTTCGAGCAGGCCGAGGACAAGGCGGAGGATCTTCAGCCGCGCGCGCCGGTGGTCACCATCATGGGCCACGTCGATCACGGCAAGACCTCGCTGCTCGACGCCATCCGCGACGCCAACGTCGCCGAGGGCGAGGCGGGCGGCATCACGCAGCACATCGGCGCCTACAAGATCACCGCGCCCGACGGCAACGACGTGGTCTTCCTCGACACGCCGGGCCACGAGGCGTTCACCGCGATGCGCGCGCGCGGCGCGCAGGCGACCGACATCGTCGTGCTGGTGGTCGCGGCCGACGACGGCGTCATGCCGACGACCATCGAAGCGCTCAACCACGCCAACGAAGCCGGCGTGAAGCTGATGGTCGCGGTCAACAAGATCGACAAGCCGGGCGCGCAGCCCGAGCGCATCCGCCAGCAGCTGTCGGAGCACGGCCTCATCAGCGAGCAGTGGGGCGGCGACACCATCTTCGTCGACGTCTCGGCGCGCACCAAGCAGGGCATCGATCAGCTCTTGCAGATGATCGGGCTGCAGGCCGAGGTGCTCGAGCTCAAGGCCAACCCGAACAAGCTGGCGCGCGGCACCATCATCGAGGCCAAGCTGGATCGCAACCGCGGCCCGATGGCGACGGTGCTGGTGCAGGACGGCACGCTGAAGGTCGGCGACACCGTGGTCGCCGGCGAGTTCGTCGGAAAAGTGCGCGCCATGCTCGACGACAAGGGGCGCTCGCTCAACGACGCCGGCCCGTCGACGCCGGTGGAGCTGCTCGGTCTCGGCGGCGTCCCGGAAGCGGGCGAGTCGATCAACGCCGTCTCCGACGAGAAGCAGGCCAAGGAGCTGGTCGATCACCGCCGCACCTCGCGCCGCAACAAGGAGCTCGGCGGCACGTCGAAGGTCACGCTCGAGAACATCCTCGACCGCATCAAGGAGGGCGCGGTCAAGGAGCTCAAGATCGTGCTCAAGGCCGACGTGCAGGGCTCGGCCGAGGCGCTCAAGTCGTCGCTGCAGGCGCTCGCCACCGATCAGGTCAAGGTCGACGTCATTCAAGCCGGCGTCGGCGGCATCACCGAGTCGGACGTGAACCTGGCGAAGGCCGGCAACGCGATCATCGTCGGCTTCAACGTGCGTCCCGCCGGCAAGGCGCAGCAGCTCGCCGAGCAGGAGGGCGTCGACATCAAGCTCTACGACATCATCTACGAGGCGCTCGACGACGTGAAGAAGGCCATGGTCGGCCTGCTCGCGCCGGTCAAGCGCGAGAAGGCGATGGGCAAGGCGGAGGTCCGCCAGACCTTCACCATCCCGAAGGTCGGCACCATCTGCGGCTCGTTCGTCACCGAGGGCACCGTCAAGCGCAACGCGCTGGTGCGCCTGGTGCGCGACTCGGTGCAGGTCTACCAGGGCAAGATGACGTCGCTGCGCCGCTTCAAAGAGGACGTGCGCGAGGTGGTGCAGGGTTACGAGTGCGGCATCGGGCTCGAGAACTTCAACGACGTCAAGATCGGCGACATCATCGAGGCCTACGAGATCGAGGAGATCGCCGCCACGCTGTAGCGCCGAAGCTGAATCATGGTGGTCGGAGTCTGTCGCGTCACGCTGATGATCTCGGAGAGCCATTCGCTGAAGGAGAAGCGGATGGTGCTCCGCCGCATCAAGGACCGCGTGGCCAACAAGTTCAACTGCGCGATCGCCGAGGTCGGCGACGCCGACAACTGGCAGTCGGCGGAGCTGGGCTTCGCGGTGGTGTCGAACGAGCAGGGCTTCACGCAGGCGATGGTGCAAAAGATCTTGCAGTTCATCGAGCACCTGGCGGTCGCCAAGATCACCGACGACGAGCAGGACTACATCAACTACGGCGACGACGAGCCGTTCGAGTCCGAGGGCGGATACAAACATTGGGAGCCCGAAGAGTAGTGACGCATGAGTGATCGCGCGATCCGCTTCGCCGAGTCGGTGCGCATGGAGCTGGCGGCGCTCTTGCCGTCGGTGAAAGATCCGCGTGTGAGCGACGCAGGGCTGCTCACCGTCACGCACGTGCGCGTCTCGGACGATCTGTCGGTGGCGCGCGTGCAGGTGGCAGTGCACGGCGCGGACGACGAGCAGCAGCGCGCGGTGCTCAAGGGGCTCGGGAGCGCGGCCGGCTGGCTCAAGCGCGAGATCGGCCGCCGGCTGCGCGCGAAGAAAGTTCCCGAGCTGCGCTTCCACCTCGACGACACCGACGACAAGGCGGGCCGCGTCGAGCAGCTCCTGCGCGAGATCGCGGCCGAGAAGACGGAGAAGCCGTGACCGGGCTCGACGACGTCGCGGCCTTGATCGGCCGCGGCCGGCGCTTTTTGTGCGCCGCGCACGCGCGCCCCGACGGCGACGCGCTCGGCTCGATGCTGGCCACCGCGCACGGCCTGCGCGCGCTCGGCAAGGAGGTCGCGCTCTACGATCACGATCTCCCGCCCGAGCGGCTGCGTTTTTTGCCGGGCGCGTCGGAGGTGCGCACCACCGTCGGCGCCAACCAGCGCTTCGACGCCACGTTCGTGCACGACTGCGGCGACGCGCGGCTGCTCGGCCATCGCTTTCCGCCGCGCGAGGTCACCGGGCCGATCGTGGTGCTCGATCACCACGCGTCGGTGAAGCCGTTCGGCGATCTGGTGCTGCGCGACTCGTCGGCGTCGGCGGTGGGTGTGATCGTCGCGCGCCTGCTCCGCCGGCTCGGCGTGGCGATCGATCGGCCGATCGCCGAGTCGCTGTGGTGCTCGCTCGCCTCCGACACCGGCTGGTTCCGCTATTCGTCGACGGACGTGGAGACGATGGAGCTGGCCACCGCGTGCGTCGCCGCCGGCGCTCAGCCGTGGAAGTTCGCGCTCGAGAGCGAGGAGGCGTGGCCGCCGGCGCGCCTGCGCCTGCTCGCGCGCGTGCTCGGCACGCTCGAGCTCGTCGGAGACGCGCCGCCGCGCGCCGCGATCCTGACGCTCGCCGACGAGATGCTGGGCGAGACCGGCGCGTCGCCCGATCTCGCCGACGGGTTCGTCAACTACGCGCGCGGGCTCGCCGGCGTCGAGATCGGCGTGCTGGTGTCGATCACGCGGCGCGAAGTGCACGTCAGCTTGCGCTCGAAGGGCTCGGCCGACGTCGGCGCGCTGGCGGCGAAGCTCGGCGGAGGAGGGCACCGCGCCGCCGCCGGCTGCACGCTGCCGCTGCCCGCGGACGCCGCGCTCGCCACGCTCAAGGCCGCGCTCGCCGACGCGCTGAAGGCCGCATGAACGGCGTCTTGGTCGTCGACAAGCCGCGCGGGCCGACGTCGTTCGACGTGGTGGCGCGCGTGCGCCGCGCGACCGGCGTGAAGCGCGTCGGCCACGCCGGCACGCTCGACCCGATGGCCTCGGGCGTCCTGCCGGTCTGCGTCGGCGAGGCGACCAAGCTGGTGCCGTTCCTGATGGCCGGCGAAAAAGTCTACGTGGCCGAGGCGCGGCTCGGCGTCACCACCGACACCTTCGACGCCGACGGCAAGATCCTCGACGAGCGCGACGCTTCGCACGTGACGCGCGCCGAGGTCGAGGCCGCGCTCGCCGGCTTCGTCGGCGCGATCCGCCAGGTGCCGCCGATGCACTCGGCGCTGCGCGTCGGCGGCAAGCGGCTCTACGAGCTGGCACGCGAAGGCGTCGAGATCGAGCGCGAGCCGCGCGACGTGCACATCTTCGAGGCGCGCGTCGACGATTTCACCGACGGGCGCGTGCGCTTCACCATCCGCTGCGGCAAGGGCACGTACGTCCGCTCGCTCGCCGCCGATCTCGGCGCGCGGCTCGGCACAGGCGCGCACCTGATCGCGCTGCGCCGCACGCGCGTCGGCCGATTCACCGTCGAGCAGGCGATCCCGCTCGACGCCGTCGACGCGATCGAAGGAACGCAGTTGGCGCTGGTCGATCCCGCCGGCGCGCTCGATCACCTGCCCGCGCTCGCCCTCGATCCGGCGCAGGCGCGCGACGTGCGAGACGGCAAAGTGAACGTGGTCGCCGCGCTGCCCGCCGCCTCCGACGGCTACACGCGCCTGCTCCGCCCCGACGGCACGCTGCTGGCGGTCGCCGAGCGGGCGTCGGGAGCGCTCCGCCTGGTACGCGTATTCAGTTGACAAACTATGGCAATTTGCCATTAACTACGCGCCAAAAACGCGACGAAAAAGAAGAAGGACTTTCAAATGAGCCTCGCTACCGCACGCAAGAAAGACGTCATCGGCAAGTTCGCGACCCACGAGGGCGACACCGGCTCGCCCGAGGTCCAGATCGCGCTGCTCTCGGAGCGCATCAACTACCTCACGGAGCACTTCAAGACCCACGCGAAGGATCACCACTCCCGTCGCGGGCTCCTCAAGTTGGTCGGCCAGCGTCGCCGGCTCCTCGACTATCTCAAGGTCAAGAGCCTCGATCGCTACCGGAACCTGATCAACACGCTCGGCATTCGCAAGTAACGCCCATTCCGTCTGAGCTCGGCGGACCGAACTTAGTTCTCCATCGGTGTCCCCGCGCGTTTTCGGGGACAGCGATGAAGGACTAATCGGCCGCCGGTCTCCATTTCAAGGAGAACCGCATGTACATCAAAGAAACGATCGAGTTCGGCGGCAAGCAGCTGATCGTCGAGACCGGCAAGATGGCCAAGCAGGCCGACGGCGCCGTGGTCGTGCGCTACGGCGACACCATGGTGCTGGTCACCGCCGTGGCCAACAAGAGCGCGCGCGAAGGCGTGGACTTTCTGCCGCTCACCGTCGAGTACACCGAGAAGACCGCGGCCGCGGGAAAGATCCCCGGCGGCTACTTCAAGCGCGAAGGGCGCCCGACGGAAAAAGAGATCCTGACGTGCCGCTTGATCGATCGGCCGTCGCGCCCGCTGTTCCCCAAGCTGTGGCGCAACGAGACGCAGGTGATCGGCACCGTGCTGTCGTTCGATAAGGAAAATCCCTCGGACGTGCTGGCGATGACCGGCGCGGCGTGCGCGCTGCACCTCTCGGACATTCCGTGGGCCGGGCCGTACGCCGCGGTCCGCGTCGGCCGCCTCAACGGCCCCGACGGCCACCAGTTCGTCGTCAACCCGACGTTCGAGCAGTCGGAGCACTCGGATCTCGATCTCGTGGTCTGCGCGACGCGCGACGCGATCGTGATGGTCGAGGGCGGCGCGGGCCAGCTCTCCGAAGACGTGATGATCGACGCGCTCTTGTTCGCGCACCAGGCCGCGCAGCCGCTGCTCGACCTGATCGAGAAGCTGCGCGCCGCCGTCGGCAAGCCGAAGCGCGAGTACGTCGCGCCGGTCAAGGACGCGCAGATCGCCGAGCGCGTGAAGGCGGTCGGCTACGAGCGCGTGAAGAACGCCTCGCGCACCGTCGCCAAGCACGAGCGCTCGGACGCCAACGCCGCCGCGTCCAAGGCGATCGTCGCCGAGCTCGGGCCCGAGTTCCTCGGCGCCGACGGCAAGCCGCGCGACAAAGAGATCGCCTCGGCGGTCGGCGACCTGCACAAGAAGATCGTGCGCGCGCAAGTCGTCGACGAGGGGCAGCGCCTCGACGGGCGCAAGACCACCGACATCCGCAACATCTCGTGCGAGGTCGGGCTGATCCCGCGCACGCACGGCTCGGCGCTGTTCACCCGCGGCGAGACGCAGGCGCTGGTGTCGACGACGCTCGGCACCGCGCAGGACGTGCAGCGCATCGACTCGCTGCTCGGCGACGTCACCAAGCGCTTCATGCTGCACTACAACTTCCCGCCGTTCTCGACGGGCGAAGCCAAGATGATGCGCTCGGCGTCGCGGCGCGAGGTCGGCCACGGCCACCTCGCCGAGCGGGCGCTCTCGCGCGTGCTGCCGACGTTCGAGGACTTCCCGTACACCATCCGCATCGTCTCCGAGACGCTGGAGTCGAACGGCTCGTCGTCGATGGCGGCGGTGTGCGGCGGCTGCTTGTCGCTGATGGACGCGGGCGTGCCGATCATCGAGCCGGTGGCGGGCATCGCCATGGGCCTGATCAAAGAGGGCGACAAGATCGCGGTGCTCTCGGACATCCTCGGCGACGAGGATCATCTCGGCGACATGGAC
>DASREC010000343.1:0-2220 GCA_035652295.1 Polyangia bacterium | reverse complement strand
GATGCCGCCGCCCACCGACGAGTCGCCCGGCTGAACGCGCATGAAGAACGCCGGCGTCGCGCCCTCTTTGCCCTTGTCGTGCCAGAAGTGCGCCATCACCGCCGTCTTGTACGGCGACTTGTCCTTGGCGAAGCGCGTGTCGCGATAGATGCGCATCATCGAGCCGCCGACCGGCTTGGGATCGGCGACGAAGCGCGGCGAGATCTTCTTGAGCCGCGGCGCGAGATCGCCGACGAAGCGCAGGAACGGATCGCGCACCGACTGCTCGTAGCGCTGCTTGTTGTCGTTGAACCACTCGCGGTTGTTGTTGGCCGCCAGCTCGCGCAAGAAGCGAAACAGGTCGGGCGTGAAGTAGGTCGTCCCCATGCGCCGAGCTTATAACCCTTCTTGACCAGCGCGGAAGCAGGACAATAACCTCTCGGAATGAGCGATCTGCGCAAGAGCATCGAAGGGCTCGCGGAGGCGCTGCGCGAGCTGCATCGCGAGCTGGTGATGATCGCGCGCGTCGAGTTCGAGGCCACGCGCGGCGCGGTGCCGGCGGGGCTGTTCGTGCAGGCGCTGGTGGAGGACCCGTCGCTGCAGTGGCTGCGGCCGCTGTCGGTGCTGATCATCGAGCTCGAGACGCTCGCCGAGCAGGAGGAGCCCATCGAGCGGGCCGACGCCGAGCGGATCGCCAAGGAGGTCGAGCTGCACGTGACGCCGTCGGCGAGCTCGTCGAGCGCGCTGGCGCGGCGCTACGAGGCGCTGTTGCAGGAGAGCCCCGAGGTGGTGGTGGCGCACGGTCGCGTGCGCACCGCGCTGTCGGCGTTGCGCCGCTAGGTCGGCCGCGCCAGGTGCGGCTCGCCCGGCAGCGGCACGAACTCGATCTCGTCGCCGGGAATCTTGGGGAACTTGCCGTCGCGCCAGGCGTGCGCCGCTTCGACGATCCGCTCCGCCGAGCTGGAGACGAAGTTCCACCAGAATGAAGCGCGGACCGTCGAGCGGCTCGCCGCCGATCAGCGCCACGCGCGACGGCGCCTCGGCGACCAGCACCGGCGAGGCGTCGGGCGAAAACGCCAGCAGCGTTCCCGGCCCGGCGACGCGATCGTCCGCGCGCACGCGCCCCTCGATCACGAACGCGCCGCCCTGCGGCAGCGACGGCATGCGCACCTCGGCGCCGGCGGCGAGCTGCGCGTCGGCGAAGAAGGTCGGCGACGCGGTCTCGACCGGCGAGCGCGCACCCCAGCCGTCGCCGGCGAGCAGCCGCACGCGCGCGCCGCCGTTTTCGATCAGCGGCAATCGCTCGGCGCCGTAGTTGCGGAACCAGGGCTCGTCGAGCTCGCGCGCCTGCGGCAGCCCGACCCAGAGCTGCAGGATGTGCGCACGCGAGCCCCGTTCGCGCAGCTCCTCCGGCGTGCGCTCCGAGTGTGCGATGCCGCGGCCGGCGCTCATCCAGTTGATCTCGCCGGGCCGAATGCGCTGCTGGTTGCCGAGGCTGTCGCGATGGAGCACCTCGCCCTCGATCACATAGGTGACGGTGGCCAGCCCGGCGTGCGGATGCGGCGCCACGTCCATGCCGCCGCCGGGCGTGAACTCGAACGGCCCGCCGTGATCGAAGAAGACGAACGGCCCGACGCGCCGCAGCTCGCGCGCCGGCAGCACCCGGCCGACGGTCACGCCGGGCACGATCTCGCGCGGGCGCTCGTGGATCTCGTTCGCGATCGCCATCTCGCGAGCATAGCGGCGGAGAGGGAGGGAGTCGAACCCTCGGAGCCCGAGGCCCACTCGTTTAGCAAACGAGCACCTGGCTGCCGACGCAGGACGGCCTCTCCGGAGGAAGGCGGAGGTCTCGAACCCCACGCGCCGAAGCGCGCGCACCGCTTTCGAGGCGGGCCTGAACCCCGTTCAGCTCACCTTCCGGTTTCCAGCTCGCCGTCCCAGTAGACGGCGCTTTGCAGCCACGACTTCCACGACTCCGGCATTTCGTCGGAGTAGCGGATTTCGCGCGGCAGATCGGGCAGCCGCTTGGGCTTCACCGGCGTCGAGAGGAGGCGCATGCGCGCCTGCTCCGGCGTGCGGCCCGCCTTGCGCTGGTTGCACGCGACGCACGCGACCACCACGTTCTCCCACGAGGTCCGCCCGCCGAGCACGCGCGGAATCACGTGCTCGTAGGTGAACTCGTCGCGGCGCACGCGCGTGCCGCAGTATTGGCAGCGGCCGCGATCGCGCGCGTAGACGTTG
>DASREC010000342.1:0-43184 GCA_035652295.1 Polyangia bacterium | reverse complement strand
GCGTACACGCTGGCGTTCCTCTACGGCTCGGCGGGCGAGGAGTACGGCGGGCAGGTCAACGGCACGCCCGGTCCGTTCTTCAACTCGCGGCAGACGCACTTCTGGAACGGCTTTCTGCCCGAGGACGTGCGGCACCAATTGAAAATTCGCGCGGCGTATACGTACAAGGGGTTCAACGCCGGCTGCTTCTTCCGCTTCCAGACCGGCGCGCCGCTCTCGCACATGTTCTTCGAGTTCACCGACGGCGCGTATCAAAACCTGCGCGGCCCGACGGGGACCGATCCCGGCGCCAAGCGCAACGACCCGCGCGCGTTCGCCGAGTTTCGCCTGCCCGACGTGGTGCAGCTCGACCTGCGCGCGTCGTACGATTTCCACGCGCTCATCCGCCAGCACCTGATCCTGATCATCGACATGTTCAACGTGTTCAACCTGCGCACGCCGGTCGCCGTCGAGCAGCAGGACCTGCCGACGTACGGCACCGCGTCGGTGCGCCAGTCGCCGTTCTCGTTCCAGCTCGCCGCCCGCTACATGTACTGACCTCGTCCGCCGAAACCGAAGCCGCCGCGAAGTTGAAACCGTTGGGGCCAAACGCTCACCAACGTCCGGCGGCGTGTCGTCGAAGAAGCGGTCGGAGGTGGCGATGGGCTCGGAGCGGATGGCCGCGCGGGTGAGGCGCGAGCTGGCGAGGCTCGGCGCGGTCGAGCTGCGCACGGTGCGGCTGGTGCACGCGATCGGCGGGCGCCCCGTCGACCTCGCGCGGCTGCTCGGCGTCAGCGAGCGGACGATCCGCGAGATCCTGCGCCGCCCGAAGCCGTCCGAGTAGCGCGGCTCAGTCGGCGATCAGCCAGACCAGCGCGGCGGCGATCAAGAGGATGCCGAAGATCGCCAGGCCGTAGTAAAGCGGCGGAATGCGCTGCGGCGGCGGGCGCGGCGGATCGACCGTCGTCGGCGCACCGGTGAAGTCGGGACGGATGACCGTCTTGGCGCCGACCTCGTTGTCGTCGTCGTCTTTTTTTTGCGCCGCGACATCGCTGATGGCGGTGCGCCCCGAGTCGTCGCCGAGCGGCAGCAGGAGATCGACCGAGGTGCGCTCGTCCTCGGGCGGCGGCTCGGGCTCGGGCGCGTTGGGCTCGCGCGCGTAGGCGTCGCGCGCCTCGGCGGCCGCACCCTCGGCCACCGCCGAAACTTTCGTCAGCCGCGTCGAGGTCAGCTCGCCCTTCTGCGCCATCGCCACCAGCGCCTGCTGCTCGGCGCGCTCGGCGGCGAACGTGGCGTCGACGAACTTCTCGAGATCGCTCGGCGCGCCGCGCAGCTTGGCGCGATGCATCGCCTGCTCGAGCGCCTCCTGCATCTCGCCCGCCGACGCGAAGCGATCGTCCGCCTTGCGCGCCAGCGACTTCAAGATCACCGCCTCCATCGCCGCGTCGATCTTGGTGTTGAGCTCGCTCGGCCGCGGCACCTCCGCCGACACGATCGCCTCGAACGTCTGGTAGCTCGACGCGCGCTTGAACAGCCGCCGCGCCGTCGCCAGCTCGAACAGCACGATGCCGAGCGCGAACACGTCCGAGCGCCGATCGAGCGGCAGCCCGAGGCACTGCTCGGGCGACATGTACGAAGTCTTTCCCTTGACCATGCCGGCGCGCGTCTGGCTCACGCGCCCCTGCGCCTTGGCGATCCCGAAGTCGACGACCTTGACCTGCCCCTCGAACGTCAGAATCAAGTTCTGCGGCGACACGTCGCGGTGGATGATGTTGAGCGGCGTGCCGTCGGGCAGCGAGCGATCGTGCGCGTAGTGCAAGCCGGCGCACGCCTGCGCGACCACGCCCGCGGCCACCGCCTGCGGCACTTCGCCGAGCCGCTGCGTCGATTTTTTTCCGACCTGCGCGACCGATAGTCCGGCGACGTACTCCATCGCCATGAAGTACTTGCCCTCGACCTGCCCGAGCTCGAGCACCTGCACCACGTTCGAGTGCGAGAGCCGCGCGTTGATGCGCGCCTCGTCGAGGAACATCTCCACGTAGTCGGGATTGACCGCCAGGTCGTCGAGCAGCCGCTTGATGACCACCAGCTTCTCGAAGCCGGCCTCGCCCGAGACGCGGGCGAGCCAGATCTCCGCCATGCCCCCCGTCGCGAGCAGCGCGAGGAGATCGTACCTACCGAAGCGGCTGGGTCCGGCGGAGGTCAAGCCTCACGCCTAGACTTCCATGATCTCCGCTTCTTTTTTTGCCACGAGCTGATCGACGAACTCGATCCCCTTGTCGATCGACGCCTGGACCTTCTTGGTCCCCTGCTGCGCGTCGTCCTCGGTGATGTCGCCCGACTTCTCGTACTCCTTGAGCAGCTCGTTCGACTCGCGGCGCAGGTTGCGGATCGCCACGCGCCCGTCTTCGCCCATGCGCTTGACGACCTTCGTCAGCTCGCGGCGGCGCTCCTCGGTCAGCGCCGGGATCGGGATGCGCACCACTTCACCGTCGGAGGACGGGTTCACGCCCAGCTCCGCCTTGCGGATCGACTCCTCGATCGCCGCGCACAATTTCTTCTCCCACGGCTTGATCACGATCAGCCGCGCGTCGGGCGTCGAGCAGCTCGCCACCTGGTTGAGCGGCGTCGGCGTGCCGTAGTAGTCGACGCGCACGCCGTCGATCAGCGACAGGCTGGCGCGGCCGGTGCGCACCTTGGCCAGCTCGCGCTTGAGCGAGTCGTGCGCTTTGGCGATGCCGCCGTCGAGATCCTTCAGGATGTCGTTCACCATGGCCTCTGCTCCTCGTCCGTGACCAGCGTGCCGATCGACTCCCCCTGTACGACGCGGCGGATATTACCGCGAACGCGCAAATCGAACACCACGATCGCCAGCTTGTTGTCGCGGCACAGTGAGATCGCCGTCGAGTCCATCACCTGCAGGTTGCGCTGCAAGACCTCGAGATAGGTGAGCCGGTGGAACTTGGTGGCGTCGGGGTGCTTCTTGGGATCGCGGTCGTAGACGCCGTCGACCTTGGTGGCCTTCATCAGCACGTCGGCGTGGATCTCCATCGCGCGCAAGCTGGCCGCCGTGTCCGTCGTGAAATACGGATTGCCGGTGCCCGCGGCGAAGATGACGACGCGGCCCTTCTCCAGGTGGCGCATGGCGCGGCGGCGGATGTACGGCTCGCAGAGCTCCTGCATCTCGATCGCAGAGAGCACGCGCGTGTTGACGCCGGCGCGCTCGAGCGCGTCCTGCAGCGCCAGCGAGTTCATCACCGTCGCCAGCATGCCCATGTAGTCGGCGCTCGCGCGATCCATGCCGTGCGCCGAGGCGGCCAGCCCGCGGAAGATGTTGCCGCCGCCGATCACCAGCGCCACCTCGACGCCGAGCGAGCGCACCTCGGTGACCTCGGAGGCGATGCCCTCGAGCGTGGCCGGATCGATTCCGAAGCCGCCCGAGCCCATGAGCGCTTCACCGGACAACTTGAGCAAGATGCGTTTAAAACGCGGCGGATTGGCGATTGGAGCGGTTTCAGCCATGGGGAACGCTCCTTCCGGGTGCGGCGCGTGCGTGGCGAGAATGCTACAGGCCGGCTTGCTTGGCGACCTCGGCGGCGAAGTCGTCTTTCTTCTTCTCGAGCCCCTCGCCCAGCTCCCAGCGGACGAAGCGGCGGATCTTGATGTTCTCGCCGAGCTTCGCCACCACTTCGGTGAGGAGCTGCCCGATGGTCTTCTTGCCTTCCGGATCGCGCACCCAGATCTGATCCATCAGGCACACGTCCTTCTTCCACTTGGCGATCTGCCCGTCGACGATCTTGCCGACGATCTCGGGCTTCTTGCCGCCCTCGATCGCCTTGGCGTGCAGGATCGAGCGCTCTTTCTCTTGCACTGCAGCATCGATCTCGGCGTCGCTCACGTAGAGCGGCACCGGGTGCGCGCCGGCGATGTGCATCGCCACGTCTTTGACGAACGCCTTGAAGTCGTCGGTCTTGGCGACGAAGTCGGTCTCGCAGTTGACCTCGAGCAGCACGCCGACGCGGCCGTTGTGGATGTACGAGTGGACGGCGCCCTCGGTGGCGATGCGGCCGGCTTTCTTGGCGGCGGCGGCGAGCCCCTTCTTGCGCAGGTACTCGGCCGCTTTCTCCATGTCGGCTTCGGTCTCGCTCAGGGCCTTCTTGCAATCGGACATGCCGGCGCCGGTGCGCTCGCGCAGATCCTTGATCATGGCGGCGGTGATCTCAGCCATTGCTTTTCTCCAGGTGCGAAAGAAACGGAAACGAAGCGGTTGGTTTTCTCGTTAGTTCTTTTCTTCGGGCGTCGCGGCGGCCTCGGGCTCCGGGCGCGGGCCGTGGCGGCGCGAGGCGATCTCGACCTTGGGACCGTCGCCGCCCGACGAGACGCGGATGGTCTCGGTCTTCTCCTCGCCTTCGTCGCGGCGGTCGCGCGACGAGACCGCGCGCTCCTTGCCGACGCGCGCGCCGGTGACGCAGGCGTCCGCGATCTTGCCGGTGAACAGCTTGATGGCGCGGATGGCGTCGTCGTTCCCCGGGATCACGAAGTCGATCAGATCCGGATCGCAGTTGGTGTCGGTGATGGCCACGATCGGAATCTCGAGCTTGCGCGCTTCCTCGACGGCGATGTGCTCCTTCTTCGGATCGATGATGAACACCGCGCCGGGGAGCCCGCCCATGTTCTTGATGCCGCCGAGCGTCTTCTCGAGCTTCATGCGCTCGCGCTCGAGCTGCAGCACTTCCTTCTTGGTCATGCGCTCGAACGTGCCGTCCTCGGCCATCTTCTCGATGGAGCGCAGCCGCTCGATCGATCCCTTGACCGTCTTGAAGTTGGTGAGCGTGCCGCCCAGCCACCGGTTGGTGACGTGGAACATGCCGCAGCGCTTCGCCTCCTCCTGAATGACTTCCTGCGCCTGCTTCTTGGTGCCGACGAACAGCACCGGGTCGCCCGCGCTCACCGTGTCGACGATGAACTTGTAGGCGCGGTTGAACAGCTTGACCGTGTGCTGCAGATCGATGATGTGGATGCCGTTGCGCGCGCCGAAGATGAACGGGCGCATCTTCGGGTTCAAGCGCTTGGTCTGGTGCCCGAAGTGGACGCCCGCCTCGAGCAGCTGGCGCATGGTGATCGGAAGATTGGACTCGGCCTGCGGGTGCTGCGTGGTTTCCATGGGACTCCTCTACGCTCGTCCTCGGCTTCGGTCAGTGGCGCGAGCTGGTTCGCCTCGCGAAGCCTGTGAAGTTTTGAAGGCGGCTGGATCTAGCACGCGGGGTGCCCGAGATCAAGCGACGACCATCCGTTTCGGAAAACGCCAAGACGCCGAGACGCCAGTTATTGATAGCTCAGAATGATGCGTTGAATACCGAGCTTCAACAGCGGGACATTGAAGTTGATGAGCAGACCAAGTATGCAGCGAGTTGCTTTGAGATACGAGCGGACCTGCACGCCATGGACAGGCATCAACGCCTCGACTGCCTTCAGCTCGACGACCAATCTCTCCGCCACCAAGAGGTCCAGGCGGTGTTCACCGATAAGCGTTCCTTTGTATGTGATCCCGATGGCAACTTGCCTGCGGAACGGCACACCTCGTAGCTGAAGCTCCAAGCAAAGAGCCTGCTCGTACAGCGACTCGAGCAATCCCGGCCCCAGTACTCGATGGACCTCGATCGCAGCGTCGACCACGTCCGCCGCCCGTCGATCGAGCTCCTCGTCCGGTTCAATCAAAACTGGCGTCTTGGCGTCTTGGCGTTTCATCACTCCGTTATCGGAGCGCACAGCCAAGTGTTGCGCGCGCGTTTGAATCAAAGATTCAGATCAAGGCAGGGTGGCGTAGCGGTGGAAGTTGAGGACGGGGTCCTGGTCGCCGAGGGTGAGCCAGGCGAAGCCGTAGCCTTTGCCGTTGTCCTTGCGCGGATACGTCGTGTGGCTGCACGACTGGGTGGTGATGAGGCACGCCTTGCCGACGACCTCCTGAGGCGCGGCGCCGAGGCGCGCGTGATCCCAGCGCACGAACTCGAGGCCGCGCTTGGGATCGATCTTGGACTCGAACACGTCGTTCCAGTGCGTGTGGCCGGCCAGGTGCAGCACCCGCTGGCCGCGCGCCGCCGCGTCGAGGAGCACGCGTTCGAACGCGGTGCCGCCGTACAGCATCTTGCCGACCACGCCGCGCTTGTCGGTCGGCTTCGAGCCGTTGTAGAGCGCGCGCGACGGCGCGTGGCTGAACAGCAGCACGCCGCGGTGGTGCGCCTCGAACGAGCGCTCGACGTCGGCGTGCAGCTCCGCCACCGTCTCGGGCAACAGCCCGCGCGTCAGCACCAGCGGCGAAAACTCCGACGGCCCGGAGTCGAAGCCGATGAAGTCCCAGCCACCGATCGTCACCTGAAAGTGCAGGTACGCGTGAAACGCGCGCGCGAACGACTCCCATCCGGTGCCGTAGCGTTTGGCCGAAAACGCCTCCGAATCGAACCCGTGATCGTGATTGCCGAGGATCGCTAAAATGGGCGCCTCGACCGTTTCGAGCAGCTTCAACGCTTCCGCGGGCAGCTTCTGATTGTTGCCGTCCTGGAAGACGTCGCCGGTGATGATGACGACGTCGGGGCGCAGCTCGTTGAGATCGGCGATCACGCGCTCGAGGTGCTGGCGGATTTCGGATTGCAATTTGGTGCCGCCCTTGCCGACGTGCAGATCGCTGAGCTGCGCCACCTGCACCTCGGCGAGCGCGGCCGGATCGGCGTCGCGCAGCCACACCGCGCGCGGCAAACGCGCCGGCGCGTCGACCGGCGACTCGACGTAGAGATCGTAGCCGCCCGCCGGCGGCGCCGCGTGCGCGGTGACGCGCGCCAGCGCCACGCCGCGCTCGAGCGGCTCGCGCTCCACCGCGTCGAGCGCCAGCGGCCAGCAGCCTTCCATTAATGATCCGCTCAGGCACGCGGCCGCCTGCTCGTCGGCGAGCGCGTGCGTCACCAGCGCCGCGCGGATCGCCTGCGGTCCGCCGCGCTCGAGCAGATCGATCTCGAACGCGGCGCCCGCCTGCGCGATCGCCGGCAGCCCGAAGCGCGGCCGCATCACGCCCACGTCGTGCGCCGGATCGGGATCGTGCTTCTCGTCGAAGAACGAGTGGTAGCGCGACGCCACCTCCTCGAGCATCCAGTCCTGGCGCGCGATCGGCAGCGGCCGGGCGCACGACGCGGCGCCGAGCGCCGCCAGCACGAGAAATCGCATCCTCGTCAGTCTAGCAGGCGCCGCGCGGACGGCTACGGGCAGTCGTTCGGTTTCGGGTGCAACACGCTACAGCACGCCGACGGTGTGCGCGAGGGCACGCCGCAGAACGCGTCGCGCTTTTGCAGACACGCGGCCGCGCCCGTCGAGCAGACGTTGGCGGTGTCGTACGAGCACTCCGGCTGACCGGGAATGCGCAGGTCGATCACCGTCGAGTTGAGCGAGCCGCACGTCTGGTAGCTGTGGCCGGGACACGCGCCCGGCTCCATCGCCGACGACGCGCCGGCGTCGAGCAGCCCGCAGCACGTGTCCGCGCACGTCTCGGGATTTCCGCACGCCGCCAATGCGAGCGCCAACGCGAGCAGGATTTTTGTCATCAGTGGGACATCAGTGAGTCTGGCACCAGGCGGTGGCCATCATCAGCGCCGCGCTGCAGTCGGTGCCGTTGCACGGGAAGTCGGTGCCGTCGCTGGCGACGTAGTGGCACGTCGAGGCGTCGCAGCAGTAGCGCAGCGTCCCGCCGTTCTTGCACGCGCCGCCGAACGGGCCGCAGCTCTCGCCCGTCGACGAGCCGCACGCCCCGGCAGACACGACCGCCGCCGCGAGCGCGAGTGAGCCGAGCCACAAAGCGAAACGCTTCATCGCGCACATCATCTATTCGCGCGCCGATAAGTCAAGGTCCGTGCTGGCGCCGCTCTTGCTCCGCTCGCCGTTCATGCGCCGTCTGCTCGCTCCCGCCAATCGGAATCGTCCGATCCTCGACGGTGGAGTCAGACCTCAACCAGCCGGAACCAGTTGCTTGACCATCTGTGGACGCGGCGATAGGGTGCCTCGTCCAGACCGACGGCGACGAACGAAAAAGGAGCAGGAACGAAAATGGGCATCATGAAAGGCACCGACATCCGTCCCGCGAAAGGCAAGCTCGGCGTTCTCTTGCCGGGCATGGGCGCGGTGGCGACCACGTTCGTGGCCGGTGTCGAAGCGATCCGCCGCGGGCACGCCAAGCCGATCGGCTCGATGACGCAGATGGGGACCATCCGTCTCGGCAAGCGCACCGACAACCGCTCGCCGAAGATCTCCGACTTCGTCTCGCTGGCGACGCTCGACGATCTGGTGTTCGGCGGCTGGGACATCTTCGACGTGAACGCGTACGAAGCGGCCAAGCACGCCGGCGTGCTCTCGAACGAAGATCTCGCGAAAGTGAAACCGTTCCTCGAGACGATTCAGCCGATGCCCGGCGTGTTCGAGCCGTCGTACGTCAAGAAGCTGTCCGGCGAGTACGTCAAGAAGGGCAAGTCGAAGATGGACCTGGCGGAGCTGCTGCTCCAGGACATCGAGGACTTCAAGAAGAAGAACAACCTCTCGCGCTGCGTCGCCGTGTGGTGCGGCTCGACCGAGGTCTACAAAGAGCCGAGCGACGTGCACTCGACGCTGGCGAAGTTCGAAAAAGGGTTGAAGGACTCCGACGAGAACATCGCGCCGTCGGCGATCTACGCCTACGCGTGCTTGCGCGCCGGCGTCCCCTACGCCAACGGCGCACCGAACCTCTCGGTCGATTTTCCGGCGATGCAGGAGCTGGCGCGGCAGAAGCAGATGCCGATCTGCGGAAAAGATTTCAAGACCGGCCAGACGCTGATGAAGACCATCCTCGCGCCCGGCTTCAAGGCGCGCTACCTCGGGCTCGAGGGCTGGTACTCGACCAACATCCTCGGCAACCGCGACGGCGAGGTGCTCGACGATCCGGAGTCGTTCCGCTCGAAGGAGGTCTCGAAGCTCGGCGTGCTCGAGCACATCCTGCAGCCGCACCTGCACCCCGACCTCTACAAAGATTTCTCGCACGTCGTGCGCATCAACTACTACCCGCCGCGCGGCGACAACAAAGAGGGCTGGGACAACATCGATATCTTCGGCTGGCTCGGCTACAAGATGCAGATCAAGATCGACTTCTTGTGCCGCGACTCGATCCTCGCCGCGCCGATCGTGCTCGACCTCGCGCTGTTCATGGACCTGGCGCAGCGCTCGGGCATGCACGGAATCCAGGAGTGGCTGTCGTTCTTCTTCAAGAGCCCGATGACTGCGCCCGGTCTCTATCCCGAGCACGATCTATTCATTCAACTGATGAAGCTCAAGAACACGCTCCGCCATTTGCGCGGCGAAGAGCTCATCACCCACCTTGGCACCGAGTACTACGACTAGATCGATCGCGTTGGCGATCGTGGTGGCGAGCGCCGGATGCGCGGCGTTCGAGGGGCCGTGCAGCCTGGAGCCGGACTTGACCGGACACTGGGCGCTCACGTTCATTCCCGTCGGCAGCGACGGGGGAACGGCGGGGATCCCGCGCGCGGATGACGTGAGCGCCGACCTCGTGCAGATGAACGCGGGCGGCTTGCTCGACGTCGGGCGGCGCTTGTGGGGCTCGTTCAAGTCGTCCGATCCGGCGTTCTTCGACACGCTGACGATTCCGCAGCTCGTCAACAACGACGGCTCGAAGTCGGGCGCGGCGCTCGCGTGCACGCTCAAGATCAACATCCCGCTGACCACCGACGTGCACGACGACAACACGCCGCAGCTTCCCAATCGACTGGTGCTGTCGGGACGCGTAGTGGCCAAAGGACAGATCCTGGGGGACACTTCGTCGACGGTGATCATGACCGCCGATTTGACCAGCGCCGCTCCGCCCGCGCGGCCGTTTGCATGGACCGGTACGCGGCCCTGATCGTCGCGCTGGCCGCGACGTCGTCGTTCGCCGCTCCGACGAAGAAAAAAGTCGTCGCGCTGCACCTGCGTGCGCTCGATGCGCAGAAGCGGCGCGCCACCGTCGAGCTGAGCGGCGTGTCGCGCGCGCCGGCGCCGAACCTGTTCACGTTCACCGACGAGCGCGATCGCCACTTCGTCGCCGTCGGCGCGCACTGCGCGGAGGAGGCGGAAGGCGTGCGCGTGTGCGAGCTGGAGATCCCGCCCGGGTACGAGAAGCATCCGCTGAAGACGCTGGTCCTGCACCTGCACGGATTGCACGGCCGCACCGTCGAGGTGCCGGCCGCCGAGATCGCGCGTTCGCTCGCCGCGCCGGCGCCCGCCTCGCCCGCGGCCGGCGCGCCGACCGTCACGCCCGACGGTGGAACGCCTTGACAGCGACGGTGGCGCGACCGATCCTCGATGCTGACTGATCGGTCAGGAGGACGAGATGTCGTTCGACTTGTTCCGCCCCTCGATCGACGAGAGCTTCCCGCGGCTCGAGCGGCTGTTCGAGCAGGCCAAGCAGGACTTCTGGAACGACACCACCGCCATCGACTGGGATCAGGAGCTGACGCTCAATCCCGTCGAGCGGCGCGCCCTCGCGAAAATTTTCTCGATGATCTACTACGGCGAGCGCGCGGCGCTGGAGGTGTCGGCGCAGCTCCTGGCGATGGTCGAGGACGAGCAGGCCAAGTTCGTGCTCGCCTGCCAGGTGATCGAGGAGGCCAAGCACGTCAACGCGTTTCGCCGCCTCCTCGGCAAGCTCGACTCGATCCAGCCGTGCGATCCGTGGGCGCGGCGCGTGCTGCGCGATCTGGTCAAGAGCAAGCGCGCGTCGTCGAAGCTGGTCGGCATGCAGCTGATCGTCGAGAACATCGCCAATCAGCTCTTCCACATCATCCGCGACTCGCTGACCGATCCGCTGATCCGCCAGGTGCTCGACTACGTGGCGCGCGACGAGAAGAAGCACACCGGCCTCGCGGTGCTGTACTTGCCGTCGGTGCTGAAGAAGATCGGCTTCGTCGAGGCGGAGTGGTTGCAGGCGCAGCAGGTCTACTGGACGTTCTGCATCTCGCAGGCGATCTGGAATCACCGTCGGGAAGCGGCGGCGCTCGGCATCGACATCCGGCGCGCGCTCGAGCGCGGCATCAGCGCGCAGGATCACCTGGTCGAGCAGATGGGGATCCGGCGCGGCATCTTCAAGAACCGCACGCTCGAGAAGCTGGTCCTCAGCATGTACAAACCCAAAGAGGAAGCATGGACGCGAGCGCAGTAAAGAACCTGGTCGAGCAGATGATCCCGTTCGTGAAGAAGGTCGGCGTGCTCGTCGACGAGGCGACCGCGACCAAGGTGCGGCTCAAGCTGCCGCACGACGCGAGCAACCTGAACCCGATGGGCATCCTTCACGCGGGCGCGACGTTCACGCTCGCGGAGACGTGCGCTGCGGCAATTTGCCTCACCGCGTTCGGCGGGCGCGCGATGTTCATCGGCAAGGCGGTCGACATCCGCTTTCGCCGGCCGGGCAAGGGCGACCTGGTCGCCACCGCGCAGATCACGCCGGCCGACGCGCAGCGGATCCTCGACGGCGTGGCGCGCGACGGCAAGCTCGACGCGCCGATCAGCGTCGACGTCACCGATCCCGCCGGCGAGCCCGTCGCCACCGCCACCGTAACGATGAGCATCCGCAAAGCCGGTTAGTCGCCGAGCGGCGGAACAGAGGATTAACCGCCATGCCGCCGCAGACGCCAAAAGGATCAGACGCCAAAAGATAATTTTTGTTTTCTGATCTTTTTGGCGTCTGCGGCGGCATGGCGGTTAATCCTCTGAATTTTGTTCTACTCGTCGAGCCAGATCGCGCCGTCGCGAATTTCCAGGGCGCAACGATCCTCGTCGGCGCGCAGGCGGGCGGGCGAGTCTTCGGCGAACGCGTCGAACGCGAGGCCGTGCTGCGGGCACTCGTGGGTCTCGCGCTCGCGCGGCGGCAAGCGCGCGCGGGTGGCGGTCGCCACCAATTTGCCGTCGAGGTTGTAGATGGTGAGGCGGCGGTCGCCCAGCTCGACGACCTTGCCCTTGCCTGGTGGAAGCTCGGAGATCTCGGCTACGCGGATCATGCGACCGCGTAGTTCAAGTGACGTGCCGCGCGCGCGTGACGGCTACGCGCCGCTCTGCTTGGCGCCGCACTCGCCGCAGAACTTGGTGCCGGTCACCATCGGCTTGCCGCACTCGGAGCAGAACTGCTTCTTCTCGGCGAGCGCGCCGCCGCACTCGGCGCAGAACTTTCCGGGGTTGGTCTTCGCGCCGCACTTGCCGCACGTGACCTGGCCCGGTCCGCCCTGCGGCGCCGGCGCCTGCTGCTGCGGCTGCTGGTGCTGCTGATTCGCCTGCTGGTTGAACATCGACGCCATGCCCATGCCGACGCCCATGCCCGCGCCCGCCAGCATCGGGTTTCCGCCCTCGCCGCCGCCGCCCTTGGCCATGCCCTCGCCCGCGCCCATCATCGCCTTGCCGGCCGCGAACTGCTGGTAGCCCTGCACGCCGCCCATCATGCGCAGCTGCGCCGCGTCCTTGTAGAACGACTTGAGCTGCACCTCGTCCTCTTCTTTGATCGAGACGACGAAGTTTCCGAGGCGCACCACCTTCATGCCGTAGTCGACGAGGTGCGGCTTCACGCCTTCGATCACGATCTGCTCGATCTCCTCGGTGAGCGCGCCCGAGGTGACGTTGAGCAGCGGCGTGTTCTGCTTGACCAGCAACTCGGCGATGCGATCGCGAATCACCTTCAGCAGTTGATTCTTGAACCAGCCGGTGAACTCCTCGTCGGTGGACCAGCTCCGCTGCCCGAAGAACCCGATCACCTTCATCGGATCCTCGACGCGGATCGAGAAGTCGCCGAACACCATCGTCTGCACCGCGAGGCCCGACTTCGGATCCTCCATGTCGCCGATCTTGCCGCCGAACTGCATGCCGCCGACTTCGCGCGTGGTGATGAACCACACCTCGGCCTTGTACATGTTGCCGCCGGTGAACTTGTCGACGATCAGCGACAGGAACGGGATGTTGTTGGTCTCGAGCGTGTGGCGCCCGGCGTCCACCTTGCCGACGAACACGCCGTCTTTGTAGAACAGCGCGATCTCGTCCTGACCGACCGTGAGCTGCGCCTTCATTGGGATCGTCTGATCGGGCCACTTGTAGACCAGCAGATCCTTCGCGTCGTCGGGACGCGCGATGAACATCTCTTGTGCGCCCTTTTTTACAAAGTCGAAGATGCCCATCGCCGTCCCTCCGTTGATCCCTTGCGTTGTAGTGAGCGCCTAGAGGATACTCCATGCGCCGAGGAGAAACCATGGCCCAAAGCCCACCAGACGTGGTGGAGAAGAACGTCAAGGCGAAGCGGTTCAAGTGCGACGGCTGCGGCGCCGAGATGAAGTACAACGCGTCGGTCAAGAAGCTGAAGTGCGATTTTTGCGGCGCGGTGAAAGACGTTCCCGCGGGCGAAGGCGCGGTGGTCGAGCGCGATCTGTTCGAAGGTTTCGCGACTGCGCCGCGCGGGCTCGGCGCGGCGACCGCGGTCAAGACCTCGCGCTGCCAGGAGTGCGGCGCGAACGTGGCGTTTCCCGACGGGGCGACGTCGACCAAGTGCACGTTCTGCGGCTCGGCTCGCGTGCTCGAGCAGGCGGAGAACTCGAACGCGCTGCGCCCCGAGTCGCTCTTGCCGTTTCACATCGACAAGAAGCAAGCCAACGCGTCGTTCAGCTCCTGGATCACCAAGCTGTGGTTTCGCCCGTCGGATCTCAAGGCGATGGCCAAAGTGCAGGAGGTCGCCGGCGTCTACGTGCCGTTCTGGACCTTCGACGCGCACGTCGACTCGCAGTGGACCGCCGAGGCCGGCTACCACTACTACGAAGAAGAGGAGTACACGACGCAGGAGAACGGCGAGACCGTCACGCGCTCGCGCTCGGTGCAGCGCACCCGCTGGGAGAGCGCGTGGGGCAGCCGCTCCGACGACTACGACGACGTGCTGGTCTGCGCGTCGAAAGGTTTGCCGCGCGAGCTGGCCGACGGCATGAAGACCTTCGACACCACGCAGCTCGTGCCCTACTCGCCCGGCTTTCTCGCCGGCTGGCGCGCCGAGGAGTACGCGGTCGATCTGCAGGAAGGCTTCGGCATGGGCCAGCAAAAAATGATCGCCGAGCAGGAGCGCCGCTGCGCCAAGGACGTGCCGGGCGACACGCACCGCGCGCTCTCCGTCGACAACACGTTCTCGGCGCTGACCTTCAAGCACGTGCTCCTGCCGGTGTGGATCGCCGCCTATCGCTACAACAACAAGGTCTATCGCTTCCTGGTGAACGGACAGACCGGCGAAGTGGTCGGCAAGGCACCGTGGAGCGTCTTCAAGATCCTGCTGGCGGTGCTGGCGATCGCGGCGCTGATCGCGGTGCTGGTGATCTTGGGGAGACACCACAAATGACGGCCACCGATACGGTCGGCAAAAAAACCATCCGCGTGGTCGCGGCGGTGGTCGAGCACGAGGGGCGCTACCTCATCACGCAACGGCGAGAATCGGCGGTTCTGCCGCTTTTATGGGAGTTCCCCGGCGGCAAGGTGGAGCCGGGCGAAGCCGATGAAGATGCGCTGCGCCGCGAATTGCGCGAGCGGCTCGACGCCGAGGTGAAGATCGGCAAGAAGCTCGGCGAGAAGATCCACGAGTACGACGGCTATCGCGTGGCGCTCGCGCTGTACGAGGGGATCTTGATCGAAGGACGGCCGCTGCACGCCAAGCGCGTGAAGGACTTTCGTTGGGTGGGCTCGTCGGACTTCGACCAGTACCCGTTCCCCGACGCGGATCAACAGACGATGGATCAACTGCTGGGGTTCAGCCGCTGATGTCGAAGAAACGCGCGCACGCCGGATCGCTCGGCGAGATCACCGCCGGACATTTGAAGGGGACCGCCGAGGGGCTCAAGCGCCTGGCGTCGCCGCACCCGTCGGTGCGGCACATCCTGGAAGTCATCGATCGCATGCAGGCGCGCCCGTACACGACGCACGCGCTGATCGGCGGCGAGCCGGGCACGGGCAAAGAGGGCCTCGCGCACACGCTGCACGAGCTGATGCATCCCGAGGGCGGGCCGCTGGTCGTGGTGTCGATGGCCGGCCGCGCCGAGGACGACGTGGCGGCGGAGCTGTTCGGTGCTGCGCCGCAACACAAAGGCGAGCGGCCGACCGACGGCGCGGTCGAAGAGGCCGACGGCGGCACGCTGGTGCTCGACGAGGTGATCGGGCTCTCGGCGGGGATGCAGCGGCGCCTGCTCGATCTGGCGAAGAAGGGGCGCTACCGCCGCGAGGGCGAGCAGCGCGAGCGGCGCGTGCAGCTCTGCATCTTCGTCGTCACCGACGGCAATCTGCTGGCCGAGGTGACCGCGGGGCGGTTTCGCCACGACCTCTATCACAAGCTGGCGCGGCTCGACCTGGTGCTGCCGCCGCTGCGCGAGCGGCCCGAGGACGTGCCGGGCGCGGCGGTGTGGATGGCCAACCGCGTGCTGGCCGATCGCGGGCGCGAGCCGAACGTCGAGCTGGAGCCGGCCGCCGGCGAGGCGCCCGTCGAGGAGGGCGCGATCGTGTTCCGCCGCGAGGCGATCGAGACGCTGCGCCAGCACCGCTGGCCGGGCAACTTCCGCGAGCTGGAGATCATCGTCGAGCGCGCGCTCCTGCTCTACGGCGACGGCGCGCAGATCACCACCCACGATATAACGCGCGCATTGGCCGATCCGCGCGGCTAGAACGCTTGCGGCAAATTGCCGCAGATTCGCAGACTAGAGACGCAGCAGGCAGGCGCCCCAGGTGAAGCCGGCGCCGAAGGCGGTGAGGCACACCAGGTCGCCGGCCTTCACGCGGCCCGAGCGGCGTGCTTCGTCGAGCGCGATCGGGATCGTGGCGCCCGTCGTGTTGCCGTAGCGATCGACGTTCAGCGCCACCTTCTCGTCGGGCAGGCCGAGCGAGCGCTGCACCAGCTCGATGATGCGGCGGTTGGCCTGGTGCGGAACCAGCAGCGCCAGGTCGTCGATGGAGTGGCCGTTGGCGTCGAGCGCCTCGCGCACCGCCTCGGGCATGCGCTGCGCGGCGTGGCGGAAGACGACGCGGCCGACCATGCGCGGATAGTGGCGGCCGGCGGCGATCGCCTCTTCGGTCAAGCGCGGGTGCGACAGCGACGAGGGGAACTCGCACCACAGCTCCTCGGCGTGCTCGCCGTCGGTGTGCAGGTGCGTCGACAGGATGCGGCCGGGCGAATCGTCGGCGGCGGGGCCGATCACCGCCGCGCCCGCGCCGTCGGCGAAGATCACCGTCATGTCGCGGCCGCGATCGGAGACGTCGAGGCCGGTCGACTGCACCTCGGCGCAGACCACCAGCACGTGGCGATACTGCCCGGCGCGCACGAACGCGTCGGCCATCGCCAGCCCCGAGATGAAGCCGGAGCACTGCTGGCGGATGTCGAGCGTGGCGCAGCGGCGCAGCCCCATCTTGCGCTGGAGAAAGACCCCGTTGCCGGGAAAGTCGTGATCGGGCGACAGCGTGCCGAAGATGACGAGGTCGATCTCCGACGGCTCGAGCCGCGCGTCCGCGAGCGCGCGCCGCGCCGCCTCGACGCCGAGGTCCGACGAGCCCACGCCCGAGCCCGGCTCCACCCAGCGGCGCTCGTGGATCCCGGTGCGCTCGACGATCCACTCCGCGCTGGTGTCGATGCGCGACGAAAGCCACTCGTTGGTCACTACGCGGTCGGGCAAAAAACTTCCGGTCCCGAGAATCTTCGAGCGCTGCATCGCTATCATTATATAGTGGTCGGACCGATTCGCGGCGAGATATCGCGGCGACTTTTTGGTTACGGGCGGGCGGGCGTCACACGTCGAGGTTGCGGACGTTGAGCGCGTTCTGCTCGATGAACTCGCGGCGCGGCTCGACCTCTTCGCCCATCAGCGTCGAGAAAATCGTCTCGGCGGAGTTGATGTCGTCGGCGTGCACCTCGAGCAGCGTGCGCTGCTGCGGGTCCATGGTCGTCTCCCAGAGCTGCTCGGCGTTCATCTCGCCCAGGCCTTTGTAGCGCGAGATCTGCAAGCCCTTGCGGCCGACGGCGTCGAGCTGCGAGCCGAGCTGATCGAGCTTGTCGAACTCGACCGCCTCGCCCTCGTCGCCCGCCGGCTCGAGGCGGTACGGACCCGCGCCGTACGCCGTCAGCTCCTTGCCGAGGCGCGCCAGCTCCTCGCACTCGGGCGAGTCCATGAACGCGAAGTCGATCACCGTCTGCTTGCGCGCGCCGCCGTAGCGCGCCGGGAACAGGATCTTGAAGCCGCCGTGCTCGGCGTCCTTGATCAGCTCCGCGCCCTCGACGGTGACGTCGGTGGCGACCTTGGACAGGCGCGCCTCCATGCGCACCAGCGCCTGGTTGGTGCCGTTCTGGTTGGCGAGATCGCTCTTGGAGACGCCGGCGGCGATCATCGCGTCGATGATGCGCGAGTCGGCCTTCTTCTCGATCTGCTGCAGCACCTGCGTGTAGCGCAGCGCCTTCTTGCCCAGCGCGCGCAGGTCGGCGCCCTCGACGCTGCGCTTGGACGACGGCACCACCAGCTTGAGCTCGTCGGTGGCGCTCTGCAGCAGGTAGTCCTCGAGCGCCTGCTCGTTCTTGAGATAGTTTTCGCGCTTGCCCTTCTTGACCTTGAACAGCGGCGGCTGCGCGATGAACACGTGGTGCAGCGCGCGCGGCCCGTCCTCGCTCTCGACGGTGCGGCGCACCAGCTCGGGATACTGGCGATAGAAGAACGTCAAGAGGAGCGTGCGGATGTGGCTCCCGTCGACGTCGGCGTCGGTCATGATGATGATCTTGTGGTAGCGCAGCTTCTCGAGGTCTTTGTCTTCGCCGATGCCGCAGCCGAGCGCGGTGATGAGCGTGGCGATGGCATCCGACGACAGCATCTTGTCGAGGCGCGCCTTCTCGACGTTCAGGATCTTTCCGCGGAGCGGCAGGATGGCCTGGAACTGCGAGTCGCGGCCCTGCTTGGCGGAGCCGCCGGCCGAGTCGCCCTCGACGATGAATAGCTCGGCCTTGGACGGATCGCGCTCGCGGCAGTCGGCGAGCTTGCCCGGCAGCGACGAGGAATCGAGCGCGCCCTTGCGCTGCACCATGTCGCGCGCCTTGCGGGCCGCCTCGCGCGCGCGCGCCGCCAGCACGCACTTGGCGATGATCGACTTGGCCTCTTTCGGATGCTCCTCGAGCCAGGTGCCGAGCCGATCGTTCACCACCGTGGCGACGATGCCGGTGACCTCCGACGAGACCAGCTTGTCCTTCGGCTGATTGGAAAATTTCGGATCGGGATGTTTGACGCTGACGATCGCGGTCAGCCCCTCGGAGAGATCGGCGCCCGAGAGCCCCTGCTTCACGTCTTTCAAGAGATTGGCGTTGGTCGCGTAGGCGTTCACCGTGCGCGTGAGCGCCTGGCGGAAGCCGGTGAGGTGCGCGCCGCCGTCTTTATTTTTGATGTTGTTGGTGAAGCAAAAAATGTTTTCCGAATAGGAATCGTTCCACTGAATGGCGATCTCGGCTTCGATGCCGTCCTTCGCGTCGGTGAAATGGATCGGCTTGTCGTTCACCAGCGTCTTGGCCGAGTTCAGATCCTCGACGAACGAGGCCAGGCCGCCGGCGAAGTTGAAGTCGTGCTTCTTGCCGCCGCCGCGCTCGTCGACGATCGAGATCGACAGGCCCTTGTTGAGATAGCCGAGCTCGCGCATGCGCTGCGACAGCGTGTCGAACGAGAACTCGGTGGTGCGGAAGACTTCCGGATCGGGCTTGAAGGTGACCTTCGTCCCCGACGAGCGATCGGTGACGCCCGTCTGCTTGAACTCGGTCGACGGATCGCCGCGGCGATACTCCTGGTAATAGACTTTGCCGTTCTTGCGGATCTCGAGCTTGACCCATTCGCTGAGCGCGTTGACCACGCTCACGCCGACGCCGTGCAGGCCGCCCGAGACTTTGTAGCTGCCGTGATCGAACTTTCCGCCCGCGTGCAGCACGGTCATGATGACCTCGGGCGCGGGGCGGTTCTCGGTCTTGTGCAGGTCGACGGGCATGCCGCGCCCGTTGTCCTCGACGGTGACCGAGTTGTCGTAGTGGATCGTGACCTCGACCTTGGTGCAGAAGCCGGCCAGCGCCTCGTCGACGGAGTTGTCGACGACTTCGTAGACCATGTGGTGCAGGCCGGTGCCGTCGTCGGTGTCGCCGATGTACATGCCGGGGCGCTTGCGCACCGCCTCCAGGCCTTTGAGGACCTGGATTTTGTCGGCGTTGTAATCGTCGGATTTAAAGGGTTCAGGCTCGTTCATAGGGGACCCAGAGTTCTAGCACTCAAGGCCCCGCCAAACAACACTTTTCAGCCCGAAACAGCACCTGTAACTATTTGATAATCTTTGCGTTCTTCGGTGAGCAATACGTGGGTGGGGTGGGTCGTGGTGATGAACGCCTGGCAGCGCACGCCGCGCAAAAATTCGAACAGCTGCGCGTTGCGCGTGGGATCGAGCTCGGAGGAGACGTCGTCGAGGAGCAGCACCGGCGGATCGCCGAGGCGTTCGGAGAGCAGCTCGATCTCGGCGATCTTGAGCGCGAGCACGATCGCGCGCAGCTGGCCCTGCGACGCGTAGGCGGAGGCGGCGCGCCCGTCGAGCGCGATGGCGAGATCGTCGGTGTGCGGGCCGCTCGACGTGGCGCCGCGCGCGCGATCGCGGCCGCGCTCGGCGCGCAGCCGCTCGAGCAGCGCCGCGGGGATCTCCGCCGCCGCGAAGTCGAGCGCCGTCTCATAGGAGATTTCCAACTTCAGCCCGCCGGTGACGCGGTCGAACGCGTGCGCCACGCGCGCCCGAAGCTCGCCGACGAAGCGCCGCCGCCGCTCGACGATCGCCGCCGCCGCCGCCGCCAGCTGCTCGTCGTAGACCTCCAGCAGCTCGTCACGCGCGCCCGCGCCGCCGTCGCGCAGCACCGCGTTGCGCGAGCGCAGCACCCGCTCGTACGTCTGCGCCTCGCCGAGATACGCCGGCGCGCCGTTCCAGATCGCGCGATCGAGAAACCGCCGCCGCTGCGACGGCGCGCCGCGCGGCAGCCGCAGATCTTCCGGCGCGAACAGCACCACGTTGAAGCCGCCGAAATATTGCGCCGCGCGCGCCCCCTTGCCGTCGACGCGCGCGCTCTTGTGGCCGGGCTGAAGCTCCACCTCGAGCAGCCGCGCCGTCCCCAGCTTCTCCACGCGCGCCCGCACGCGCGCCCGCTCGGTGCCGAAGCGGATCAGCTCCTCGGTGCGCGCCGCGCGAAACGATCGCAGCGTGCCGAGCAAATAAACGGCCTCGAGCAGGTTGGTCTTGCCCTGCCCATTGTCGCCGTGAAGAACGTTGAAGCGCGGGTGTGGCTCGACGAGAACGCTGGCGAGGTTGCGAAAATCGGTGGCTTCGAGCGCGAGGACCTTCAGCTCAGATCCTCATCGGCATGACCACGCCGAGATATCCTTTGCCGTCGGCGGGCCGCACCAGCCCCGGGTCGAGCTCGCCGTTCAGCTCGAGCTTGACCTCGTCGCCCTCCATCTCGGTGAGCAGGTCGATGAAGTACGTCGCGTTGAAGCCGATGGTGATCGGCGCGCCGTCGTAGCTGACGTCGAGCTCCTCGTGCGCCTCGCCGAGATCGGGATTGTCGCTGGCGACGTTGAGCGCGCCCTTCTTGAGCGACAGCTTCACGCCCGAGGTCTTGTCGCTCGAGATGATCTTGATGCGCTTGAGCGACTCCAGCATCGCCAGGCGCGGGCAGATCGCGACCTTGTCGTTCTCCTTCGGGATCACCTGGTCGTACGGCGGGAACTGCGCCTCGATCAGCTTCACCGACAGCGCGACTTCCTTCACGCGCACGAACACGTGGCCGCCGTGGATGCCGAGCTCGATCTGCCCCTCGGCGTTCTCCAGCGCGCGCCTGAGCTCCATGAGCCCCTTGCGCGGGATGATGATGCCGGTGGCGAGCTTCGGCCCGCCCTCGAGCGCGCGCTCGATCTTCGACAGCCGGTGCCCGTCGGTCGACACCATGCGCGCCAGCTTGCCGTCGCTCTCGAACAAGACGCCGTTCAAGTGGTAGCGCGTCTCGTCGGTGGAAATCGAAAAGAACGTCTTGGCGATCATGTCGCGCAGCGTGGCCGCGTCGACCTTCGAAAATTTCACTTCGCGGTGATTCGGCAGCTTGGGGAACTCGCGATCCGCCATGCCGACGACCTTGTACTCGATCTTGCCGGCGCGAATCTCCGCGTAGTTGTTCTCCGTGCGCTTGAGCGACAGCTCGTCGGTGGGCAGCGACTTGACGATCTCGTGCAGGTGCTTGGCGCCGACGGTGAGCCCGCCCTCCGCGGCCACTTTGCACGGCAGCTCGGCGGTGACGGTGACGTTCAAGTCGGTGGCGGCAACCAGCAGCTTGTCTTTACCGTCCGTGCGCAGGAGAACGTTGGCGAGGATGGGCATGGTGCTTTTGCGATCCGAGATTCCTTGAGCCAGGTACAGGCCCTGAAGGAGGGAAGCCTTCTCGATCTTGAACTCCATCACCCACCTCTTTGCGCGTCTGGTGTTTTTCTTTTTAGAAGATCAATAAAGAACAGTATTAGTATTAATGCCTGTTAAGAAGTGTGTAAGTCAGTTATCTATTCGGAATCTCCGTCGAAGAACCTGTGTGCTCACGGTGCAGCGTTTTTTCAGTTTCGCCCAAAATCCCACAGGTAGGACTTCTTCACACTATCTCCACAGGAGCGCTGCACAGCCTATCAACACGTCTCACATGAGACAAGAACAACGTTACTGAGAAAGGTGGCGCTCCAGCTCTTCGACCGTGTGGCGCGTCTTCGGATCGCTCTGCACCAGTGATTCGATCTTGCGGCACGCCGACAGCACGGTCGTATGATCCTTGCCGCCGAAGCGCTGGCCGAGCTCGGGGTAGCTCGACTTGCACAGCTTGCGCGCCAGGTACATCGCGATCTGCCGCGGCCGCGCGATCGCCTGGTGACGCTTGGGGCTCTTCAAGTCGGCCAGCTTGACGTTGAAGTAGTTGGCCACCTCTTTCTGCACCGCCTCGACGGTGAGCGAGTGCGCCGCCTGCGTCAGGAAGTTCTTCAGCGTCTCCTTGGCGAACTCGATCGTGATCGGCTGCTCCTGTAGCCCGGAGAACGCCGCCACGCGCAGCAGCAGCCCTTCCAGCTCGCGCACGTTCGACTTGATGTTGGTCGCGAGATAGCTCGCCACCTCGTCGGGCAGCGGGATCTCGTCGAGGTCGGCCTTCTTCTTCAAGATGGCGATGCGCGTCTCCAGCTCCGGCGGCTGGATGTCGGCGATGAGCCCGCTCTGAAAACGCGAGCGCAAACGATCCTCGAGGTCGGGAATCTCGTGCGGATATTTATCGGCGGTGAGCACGATCTGCCGATGCGACTCGAACAGCGAGTTGAACGTGTGAAAGAACTCGTCCTGCGTCCGGTCCTTGCCCTGCAAGAACTGGATGTCGTCCATCAGCAGCACGTCGCAGCGCTCGCGATACTTGCGGCGGAACTCGTCGATCTTTCCGTTGCGCAGGCTGTTGATGTACTCGTTCATGAACGTCTCGGTCTTGAGGTACAGGATGCGCCACTGCGGATGCTTCTCGCGCAGCCGATGACCGATGGCGTGCACCAGGTGGGTCTTGCCGAGGCCGACGCCGCCGTAGATGAACAGCGGGTTGTATTTTCCGGCGGGCACTTCGGCGACGGCGCGCGAGGCGGCGTGCGCGAGCTGATTCGACGGGCCGACGACGAACGCCTCGAACGTGTACTTGGCGAGCAGGTCGGAGTGCGGCTCCGATTTTTCGGCGGCGACGACCTTGATCGGCACCGGGCCGTCACCCGGCGCGATGAAGCTGGGGGCCGCCTCCTCGGCGGGCGCCGCCTCGGTCTCCCGCACCTCGAACACGATCTCGAAATCTTGGTTGGTCTGCGTGCGGAGCGCGTCCAGCACAATAGATTGGTAGTTGTCTTGGAACCACTCCTGGATCCATTTACTGGGCGCGGTCAGCATGATCCGGCCGCCGTCGATCCCCTTGCAGTGGATCGGCCGCAGCCACATCTCGAAGTTGTGAGGCTTGATTCGGCCTTCGAGGGTGCTGAGCGCGTTTTCCCACAAAACATCGTGCATGCTGCTCGACCCCCTTCAGCGCTCGCCGGAATTCGGCAAAAAACTACCCACAGGATTATCCACATTGTGGATAAATCCACCGAACGTCTTCATGCTGAAAATTACCTACGAATTATGCGGTGGTCGCTCGAAACACCGTCGGTGAGCTTGGTGCACTTTGGTCTCTCCCCCGTGCTGATACGGAACCGGCGCTCAGCGATTCGATCGTTTATCAAGCGGGTTTTTGGCTGGCAAGGGCAAAAAAACGGTTTTCGAGAAATGGCGCGAATCGTTGAGAAAACTCCTGCGCAGCGATCCGGGAATTCGGGGTTGTGCACAGGCCCGTTGCCGGCCGGTCGCAAAAGCGCTCGGATCCTGTGGGAAAAAACGAGCGCTCCGGTAACGCGTCGCGCTGGCCCGCGCACGGCGCGGATTTGCGCACACGAGTCCGAGAATTCGAGCGTGAAACGGCGAATCGCTCCGTTCTGGGCGCCCGGCAACCTGATCTTGACACGGTCGGACCCGGTTGCTATGACACGCCCCTCAAACCGAAGCACCGAGGAGAGCCGCCGTGAAGCGCACCTATCAGCCGCACAACAAGCGCCGCAAGCGCGCGCATGGTTTCCGCAAGCGCATGGCCAGCAAGGGCGGCCGACTCACGCTTCAGCGCCGTCGCCGCAAAGGCCGCCGCCGCTTGACCGTGGCGGTCGCCAAGAAGTAGCGCGCCTGGACTCGCGGTCCACGCGGACCTCGCAGTCCCTGCCGCGTCGCGAGCGCGTTCGAAAGCGCCGCGAGTACATCGCGGTCCAAGGTCAGGGCCGCAAGCTTCACACCGACAGTTTTCTCGTGTTCTGCTCGCCGCGCGCGGCGTCACCGACGCGGCTCGGAATCACGGTCAGCAAGAAAGTTGGGGGAGCGGTCGAGCGGAACCGCGTAAAACGACTGGTTCGGGAAGTCTTTCGCCGCAACAAAGCGTTGTTCCCCCAAGGGCTCGACATCGTGTTCGTCGCCAAGCGGGCGGCGGTCGAGGCCGGCTTCGAACAGGTGACGCGGGAGATCGAACGGCTGTGCCGCAAGCACTTCACAAGCTGATGTCGCTCGTGAGACGCGCCGCCGGGCTCGCGCTGATCGCGCTCATTCGCGTGTACCAGACGCTCGTCTCGCCGCTGTTCGGCCGTCGCTGCCGCTTCTATCCGTCGTGCTCCGAGTACGCCGCCGAGAGCGTGCGCCACTACGGCCCGCTCGTCGGCAGCTGGCGCGCGCTCGGTCGCGTGTGCCGCTGTCATCCGTGGAATCCCGGCGGCTTCGATCCGCCGGTCCCGAAGCAAGGGAGCCCAGTAAACTGATGGATAAGCGCGTCCTGCTCACCGTCGTCATCTGCATGGGCATCTTGTTCGCGTGGCAGAAGTTCTTTGCCCCGCCGCCGCCTCCGCCGAGCACGTCCGGGCCGCAAGCGACGACGCCGGGCGCGCCGAATCCGGAAGCCGCGCCCGCGCAGCCGAACGCGCCCGCCGCGCCGACGGCGGAGAAACCCGCCGCCGAAAAACCCGCGGGCGAGAAAGCCGCCGCTGAAAAACCCGCGGGCGAAAAAGCCGCCGCCGAAAAAGCCGAGGCGCCCGCCGCGCCGAAGCCGCCCGAGCTGATCGACGTCGTCGAGCGCCCCGGCCTGTACCGCGCGCGCTTCTCGACGTGGGGCGCCGCGCCGATCGAGTGGACGCTGCTCGATCCGCAATACAAAGAGACGCGCACCGTCGACGGCAAGAAGGAGCTGGTGCCGATCAACCTGGTGCGCACCGCCGAGCCCCGCGTGCCGATGATGGTCACCTTCCCCGAGTCGTCGTTCAAGCTCGGCGAAGACGCCGCGTGGACGCGCGACAAAGCCACCGCCGACGAGCTGGTCTACAGCTGGCAAACCGATCAAGTGCGCGTCGAGAAGCACTACACGTTCACGCACGGCTACGACTTCAAGCTCGACGTCACCATCGAGAACCGCAGCGACAAGCCGCTCGGCGAAAAGCTCGAGCTGGCAATGTACGGCTGGCAGGATCCCAACGTCAAGCCGGGCGGCATGTTCTCGCAGCGCTTCATCCAGACCAGCGGCGTCTGCGACAACAACGGCAAGCTGCATCAAGCCGACCTGCAGGCGCTGTTCAAGGCGCCGGTCGAAGCGCTCGGCCAGGTCCGCTGGGTCGGCTACGACGAAAAATATTTTCTCGCCGCCGCCGCGACCAAGCCGGTGGCCAACGAAGATCGCAAGTGCCGCATCATGGCCTACGTCGACGGGACGATCGGCTCGACGCTGCGCTTCGCCGAGCGGCAAATTGCCGCAAAGGAAAAGACCGACTACGAGCTGGCGGTCTTCTTCGGCCCGAAGATCCTCGGCGCGCTCGACGACGTCAAGGTCGGCGGCGTCGACTCCAAGCTCTCCGACGCGGTCGACTACGGCTGGAAGGAGATGCTCGCGCGCCCGATGCTCGCCGTGCTCAAGGCGGTGCACCGCGTGGTGCCGAACTGGGGCATCGCCATCATCGTCCTCACGATCCTGATCAAGGCGCTCACCTGGTGGCCGACGACCAAGAGCATGCGGTCGATGAAGGCGATGGCCCGGCTCAAGCCGGAGATGGACAAGCTCAAGGCCAAGTTCGGCGACGACAAGGCGCGCATGAACCAGGAGGTCATGGAGCTGTACAAGCGCCATGGCGTGAACCCGCTCGGCGGCTGCCTGCCGATGCTGATCCAGTTCCCGATCTACATCGCGCTCTACGCCATGCTCGGCAACTCCGTCGAGCTCTACCGCTCCGGCTTCGCGTGGATCCACGATCTCACCGCGGCCGATCCGTTCTACATTCTGCCGCTGCTCACCGGCGTGCTGATGTTCGTGCAGCAGAAGACCGCGCCGCAGTCGCCCGACGCGCAGGCGAAGGCGATGATGTACACCATGCCGCTCATGTTCACCGCCTTCAGCATCTTCTTGCCGGCCGGCCTCACCGTCTATATCCTCACCAACACTGTTTTGACGTTCGCGCAGCAGTGGTGGATGAATCGCAACGATCCCTCGCCGGTGGTGGCCAAGCCGGCCAAGGCCTAGGAAATCAATGAGCGCGATGGAGCAAGCGAAGTCGGTGCTGGAGTCCCTGCTCGAGAAGATGGGGCTCGAGGCCGAAGTGAGCGCGCGCGAGGACGAGGAGCGCATCACGCTGGTGGTGGGCGGCCCCGAGACGGGGTTGGTGATCGGGAAGAAGGGGCAGACCCTCGACGCGCTTCAGTACCTCACCAACAAGATCGTGTCGCAGAAGCTCGCCGACGACGACGAGGGCAAGCCGATCAACGTCGACTCCGAGGGCTATCGCGAGCGGCGCGCCGAGTCGCTGATCGAGCTGGCGCACCGCCTGGCCGAAAAGGCGCGGCGCACCGGCAAGCCGGTCGCGGCCGATCCGATGAGCCCCGCCGACCGACGGGTGATCCACGTGGCGCTGGCCGACGCCGAGGGGCTGACCACGCGCTCCGAGGGCGAGGGCATCTATCGCCACCTGGTGATCATCCCGACCGGCTCGTCGGGTGAGCCTCAGCCGTAAGCGCGACACGATCGCGGCCATCGCGACCGCGGTCGGCGGCGGGGTCGGGATCGTGCGGCTCTCCGGGCCGGCCGCCGAGGCGATCCTCGCGCAGCTGGTGATCCCCTGGCCGTCCAAGCGCCCGCCGAGCCACAAGCTGCACTACGGCCACGTGCGCGATCCGTCGACGGGCGAGACGCTCGACGAGGTGCTGGCGTGCGTGATGCGCGCGCCGCGCTCGTACACCGGCGAGGACGTGGCCGAGCTGCACGGCCACGGCGGCGCGCTGGCGATGCGCCGCCTGCTCGAGGCCGCGCTCCAGTGCGGCGCGCGCTTGGCCGAGCCGGGCGAGTTCACCCGCCGCGCGTTCGAAGCCGGCCGCATCGATCTCACGCGCGCCGAGGCGGTGGCCGAGCTGATCGGCGCGCGCAGCGAGAAGGCGCTGGCCGCCGCGCGCGCGCGCCAGTCGGGCGCCCTCGAGCGCGAGATCGGCGAGGCGCGCCGCGAGCTGGTGCGCGCGCTGGCCGAGCTCGACGGCGCCATCGATTTCCCCGACGAGAAGCTGGACGCCGATCCGGAGCGGCAAACTGCCGCAGTGATGGATCGGCTGTCCGCTCGGCTAAAAGCGCTCGCTTCCAGCTATCGCCGCTTCCTGCACGAAGGCGCCGAGGTGGCGCTCGTCGGCCGCGTCAACGCCGGCAAGTCGAGCCTGTTCAACGCGCTCGCCGGCGAGGAGCGCGCGCTGGTCGACGCCGAGGCCGGCACCACGCGCGACGTGCTCGAGGCGCAGGTGGAGCTCGGCGGCGTGCTGGTGCGCCTGGTCGACACCGCCGGCGAGCGCCTGGGCGGCGAGACGCACGCGAGCGTCGAGCGGCGCGGCGTCGAGCTCGGGCGCCGCCGCCGCGGCCGCGCCGACGTGGTGGCGCTGGTGGTCGACGGCACCGTCGGCTTCGCCGAGGGCGAGCGCGAATTGTGGGCCGGGCTCGCAGCGCACGACGCCGAGCACGCCGCCGCGCCCGACGCCGCCGCGCGGCTGATCGTCTGGAACAAGCGCGACCTCGCGCCCGCCGCGCACGCGCTCCCCGACGGCGCGCGCGTGGTCGAGACCTCGGCGCTGAGCGGCGCCGGCGTCGACGCGCTCCGATCGGCGATCGCCGAAGCGCTCGGTCAAACCGACGCGGAGACGACCTTGCACGTGACCGCGCGTCAGCGCGAGGCGCTCGACGACGGCGCCGCCGCGCTCGCCCGCGCCGCCGCCCTGCTCTCCGCCGGCGAGCCGCCCGAGCTGGCCGCCGTCGACGCGCGCGCCGCGCTCCACCACCTCGGCCGCGTCACCGGCGAGACCGTCGACGCCGAGGTGCTCGACGCCATCTTCGCCCGCTTCTGCATCGGCAAGTGACGCGCTACCATCGCGGGTGATGAGCCCGCTCGCGATCCGCGCCGGCGCCGCGCTGCTTTTCTGCGGCGCGTGCGCCTTCACCGCGTGCAGCGCCGACGTCACGCCCGGCGGCGACGCCAACTTCTCGTCGGCCGACGGCGGCGACGCCGCGATCCCCGCCGACGCCGCCGCGCCGTCGGGCGGCCCGCGCCTCGATCTCGGCCCGTCCGATCCCGCCGCCGACGGCGGCGCCTGCCAGCCGGCGTTCCCCATCGACACTGCCCACGAAGTCCCCGCGCAGCTCGGCGCCGTCCCCTGGGTCACCGCCGGCGCCGGCGGCGCGCTCGTCTACGCCACGGACGCGAACGGTAACCACGTCCCCGACTTCTCCAACGTCGGCTACGGCGGCGGCGGCGTGGCGCTGCCGCAGGTGGCGCCCGCGCCCGGCTCGGGCCCGCTCGCGCCGTCGGGCGGCGACGACACCGCGGCCATCCAGGCGGCGCTCGACGCCTGCGGCAAATTGCCGCAGAACGCGCAAGGCCAGCGCGGCGCCGTGCTGCTCGGCGCCGGCACCTTCACCATCGCCGGCACGCTGCACGTCGACGCGAGCGGCGTGGTCCTGCGCGGCGCCGGCGAAGACGCGCAGACCGGCACCATCCTGCGCGCCACCGGCGCCGCGCGCGCCGTCCTCACCGTCGGTCCCGCCGGCAAACCGTCGCGCGGCGCCCACCCGCTCGCCCACGTCACCGACGCCTACGTCCCGGTCGGCGCGCGCACGCTGCACGTCGACGACGCCGCCGGCCTCGCGCCCGGCACGCGCGTGATCGTCGAGCGCCCGCAGACCGATCCGTGGATCTGCGCCATCGGCATGAACCAGATTCCCCCGCGCCCCGACGGCAAGCCGATCGTGCAATGGAGCGCCGACTCCGGCCTCCAGTTCGATCGCGTGCTCACCGCGGTCGCCGGCACCGAGCTGACGCTCGACGCTCCGCTCACCAACGCGCTCGAAGCCGAGTACGCCGACTCCACCGTCTGGGCCTACGACTTCCCGTCGCGCCTCGAGCAGGTCGGCGTCGAGCAGCTCCGCTCGGTGGCCGCGTTCGACGTCATCGACACCACGACCTACTTCAATTCGCAGTTCATCGTGCTCGACGCCGTCGAGAACGCGTGGGTCTCGCACGTCACCGCGGTCGCCTACTCCAACGCCGCCGTCGAGATCGGCGCCGCGGCGAAATGGATCACCGTGCAGGACTCGTCGCTGCTGCAGCCAATCGTCCCCAACACGCCCGCGCTCCCCAACGGCTTCACCTTCATGGGCCAACAGTCGCTGGTGCAGCGCTGCGCGATCGTCGGCGACAACATCTGGGCGATCGTCACCGAGGCGCACGTCCCCGGCCCCAACGTCGCCCTCGACATCACCATCACCGGCTCGAACGCCAACGTCTCCACGCACCAACGCTGGGGCACCGGTCTGCTCGTCGATCGCGCCACCGTCGGCGGCAAAGTCTCCATTCAAAACCGCGCGTGGGACGGCACCGGCCACGGCTGGTCCGGCGCCAACTGCGTAGTCTGGAACTCGACGGCCACGAGCTTCACCGTGGACAATCCAGTGACCGCGCAGAACTGGGTCTTGGGAGGCTCGGCGCCCGCGACGTTCGGCACCGCGTACTACAGCGACTTCAACACTACATTGAACCCTTCGAGTCTATTTCTGGCGCAGCTTCAATCGCGCCTCGGCCCTTCAGCCGTTCAAGCCATCTCGCACTAACGCTCGACCGCCTGCAAGAGCTTATCGGTCTCTCGCGTCGTCTGTCTCACCGCCTCCACGCCGTCGAGCAGATCATCGAGCTGTCCACCGAGCTCCGTCGGCGATCGCATGGTGACGATCTGATCCGCCAGCAATCGAAACGTATTCTCGATCAATTCCAACTGCCCGCGCGCCGACGACAGGTACCCGCGAATCTCGGCGTACTTCTCCTGGCGCTTCTGCAAGACCGCCAGGTTCTTCTGCGCCAGAGTCCGCTTGTCGCCGTCCGATCGCTCCGCGATCTGCTGATACCGCCGCAGATCGCGCTCGATCTCGTCGACGTCCACCGACTTCAGATAGTCGGTATAACGCGAGCACGTCACCGACAGCTCGACGAACGCGCGCACCAGGTCGTCGAGCTTTTGCAACTCTCCCGACAACAGATCGACCGTGAACGCCGGATTCTCCGCCGCCAGCTTGTTGATCTGCTCCTGCTTCTCGCGCAGCGCCAGGCAGCGCATCGCCTCGTCCTCGGGAAGCAGCTTGAACTTGGCGTCGAGCTCCGCCTTCTTGGCCGCGTCCTGCTCGGCGGCGAAGACTTTATCGAACCACGTCTTGCGCAGCAGCTTCGAATCCGGCGCGAACAACATCCAAAGCGCTTCGACGCCAGCGCCCGCGAGCCCGAGCCACCAATTCCCCGTCAGCACCGCCGCCGACGCGAAGCCGCCGAGGATGGCGTAGTTGTACGCATTGCGAAACGCATAACGCGCATAAGGCGGTTTCTTTGGCTGCTCCTCGGCCATTTATTGTTTCTTATACAGCAAATCGAGCAGGTGCTTCTCCACGTCGCGGAACTCGGGCTTGGAGCGCAGCGACAGATCGCGCTCGGTGAACAGCGGCACCTCGACGCGCTCGACGATCTGCGCCGGCCGCTTCGACAGCACGATCACGGTATCGGCGAGATAGACCGCCTCCGCCACGTCGTGCGTGACGAACAGGATCGTATTGTCCTCTTTGCGCGAGATATCGATCAACAGTCCCTGCATGCCCCAGCGCGTCTGCGGATCGAGCGCGCCGAACGGCTCGTCCATCAATAGCAGCTTTGGCTTGTTGATCAGCGTGCGCGCAATCGCCACGCGCTGCTTCATGCCGCCCGACAGCGCTTTGGGATACTTCTGCGCCGAATCGGCGAGCCCGACTTTGTCGAGATACTCGCGCGCCAGCTTCGCGCGCGTCTCTTTGGCCACTCCTTGCAGCCTCAGTCCGTATTCGACGTTCTCCTGCACCGTCAGCCAGGCAAACGACGTATAGGCCTGAAACACCATTCCGCGATCGCGGCCGACGCCTTTGATCGGAACGCCGTCGAGGAGGATCTCGCCTTTGGTGGGCGGCAACAGCCCCGCCACCGCTTTCAAGATCGTGGACTTGCCGCAACCGGACGGCCCGAGGAACACGACGATCTCGCCAATCCCCGGTTTGTCCGCGATATCGAAATCGACCCCGCGCACCGCCTCGACGTCGTCGCCCTCGCGCGAGCGATAGGTGACGTGCAGATCGCGCAACTGCAGCTTGGGCGTCGCGCCCGACGACAGTGCGCCGGTCATGTCGCCTGCTCGTCGCCGCGCCAGCGGAACAGCCAACTATTGAGTCCGCGAATCAACGCGTCAGTCCCCAAACCAATCAATCCAATCACCCCGATTCCCGAAAACACCTGCGCGGTGTGCAAATGCGATCCCGCCAATTGAATCATGTAGCCGAGCCCGCGCCGCGCATTGACGAACTCCGCGAGGATCACGTACGTCCACGAAATGGCGTTCATCACGCGAAAGCTGTCGAAGATATCGGGCAGCGCCGCGGGAACGAGAATGGTGCGAATCACCTGCCAGCGCGTCGCGCCGAGCGTGAGCGCGGTCTGTACCAATTCCTCCGGCACCGCGCGAATCGCCGTGACGACGACCGGTAACAAGAAAACGAATACGCCCAGAAACAAGAACGCGATCTTTTGCGATTCGCCGATTCCCAGCCAGAGAATGAGCAATGGAATGAACGCGGAGATCGGCATATAGCGCAACGGCGCCATCACCGGCTCCATCAGTCGATTGATGGGTTCAAAGGCGCCCATCAGAATGCCGAGCGGCAAGGCCACCAGCGCGGCGGCGACGAACGAGATCACGATCCGCAGCGTCGATGCCCAGATGGCGTCGAACAGCGTGTGCTCGAAGATCATCTCCAGCGTCGCTTGCAACACGCGAATCGGCGACGGCAGGAACAGCTCACTCACCAGTGGATGCGAGCCGAGCGTCAGTACACACCACAGTAGAATGACCAGCGCGGGCATGCCGAGCGCGAACGGCACGCGAAAGCGCCGCGGCAAAGCCTTGCGCAAAGTCCACAAAGGCTCGCGGCTGTGCTCGGGCGCCGCCACCACTTTACTGGCGGCCGGCGGCGGCGCGTCCGGCGCTTTGGCCGCCGGCCCGGGAATCTCCGGCTGCGCCATTATTGAACGTTCAAAACGACTTTGATGTCGGTGCGCCGATTCTGCTGGCGGCCCGCCTCGGTGTCATTCGACGCCACTGGATTGTCGGCGCCGTGCCCGATGGTTTGAAAGCGCGTATCGGGAATCGCGAAGTGCGCCTCGAGATATTTTTTGACCGAGTCGGCGCGCTTCTGCGAGAGGTTCTTGTTGAGCTTGGCCGAGCCCTTGGTGTCTGTATTGCCTTCGATGCGCAGATAGGTATTGCCGAACGCGGTCATGGTGTCGCCGAGCGAATCGAGCGTGAAGTACGAGCCGTTCATGATCTCGTCGGAGCCGGGCGTGAAATAGATCGAGAGCGACTTGTTGACGATGGCGCGCGCGTTCGGGTTCTTGGCCTCTTTGGGATCGAACTTGAACACCTCTTCGACTTTCTGGCCTTGATACTTATCGGCCAGCGCCTGAACGAAACGGGTATCGACGTAATCTTTGGAATCGACCGCTTTGGAGATTACGCCCTGTTTGCGCCAGACGACGAACGCGGTATCGAACAAGGTCGCAAACTGCGAGTGGGTTCCCGACAGGCCAAAGAACATCGCGTTGTCGGCGAACGGCGTCAGCTTGAGGCCCGAGAGCATGCCCGAGATGTCGTCAGGGCCGAGCTTGAGCGCTTTGGCCGTAATGGCATAGGAGCCCGCCGGGTCTTTGCCGATCATGTCGATGCCGTCGAACCAGCCGTGCACGAAGTCGCGCAGCGTCGACGGCGCTTTGTCGATCACGTCCTGGCGCGCGACCAGGCAGTCGGCGATCACGTTGGTGGCCGCCGACGTCGAGATCAGGATGTGCGCCTCGTCCTCGCGCGCTTTGACGGCGCCCGACAGATCGGGCTCCCACGTCACCGCGGCGTCGACCTTCTTGGCTTTGAACGCCGCGGCGGCGAGCGGCGCCTCTGCAGTGAACACCAGATTCTTCTCAATCCCCTTCTTGTCCTCAGGGGTCAAACCCGATTGAGACAACATATAAAGGAGCAGCCAGTGCGACGGCGTATAGCGCGTGGTCGCGATGGTCTTGCCTTTGAGATCTTCAATCGAGTTGATCGACTTCAGTGAAACGATGCCGTCGCCGCCGCGCGACCAGTCCTGTTGAATGATCGCTTTGGCCGGGATGTTCTGCTCCGCCAGCGACGAGGCTTCGCGCGCCCACGAGTCGACGGTGTCCCACATGACGTCGATATCGCCCTTGATGAACGCAGTCAGCTTGGCCGACGGGTCTTCAATCAACACGAATTGAACGTCGAGGCCGTATTTCTGTTTGTAGACGGCCGACGCGTTTCCCGCGTCGAGGCCGCCGTTGGCGACGATGCCCGGCGTGTGGCCGGCCCAGGTGTTGATGCCGACCACCAGCTTGCGCCCGAGCTTGCCGTCGCCGACGTTGGCGGTGCTGACGCCGCTCACGCCGTTCTTGCGATCCGGATCGGGCGTGTTCTTCAGGTTCGAGAAGTCGTTCTTGTCGACGGCGCCGCCCTTGTCACCGCCGCCTTTGTCGCCGCCGCCCTTCTTCTCGCCTTTGGACCACTCGCGGATTTGATCGCCGTAATAGTGATAACCGGTGTATCCGAGCACAGCCAGGATCACCATCGCCACGAACGCTTTTGCCAGCGGTGTCAGCTTCACGGGAGTACCCCCATTGAATGCCGTTTGAATGGACTGTGAATGCCAGTTTGGTACGTGCTGCGGGCGCTACATCGTCTTCTGCGAGGCCTTCTTGGCCGCGGACGCGGCCTTCAGCTCCGCGAGCTGCTGCTTGGCGGTGACGTCGCCCGACTGCTGGCGCAGCGACGCCAGGCGATCGTCGAGGTTGGTCGATTTCAATTCGGCGCCGAGGTTGGCCTGCGCGATGGTGTTCTTGATGTGCTCGCGCACGTTGTCGAGCGCCTTGACCTCGGCGTCGACCGACAAGCCCTCGAGCTGATCGTTGATGCGGATGCGCGCCTGCGCCGAGGCCATCTTGGCCAGCATGTTGTCCTTCTCGGCTTTGAGCTTCTTGATCTCGCCTTGAACGGTGACCAAGGAGGCTTTGGCCGCTTCGGCGTCTTTGCTGGCGGTCTCGAGATCGGCCTTTAATTCAGTGACCTCTTTCTCGAGAATGTTTTTCTTTTGAATCAATAGCACCGCCAGATCATCCTGGTTGGTCTCGACCGCGGTCGCGAGATCGGCCGTCACCTGCGCCAGCTCCTTCGACTGCGAGCCGAGCCGCTCGGAGACCTCTTCGCGGCGGCGAATGATCGCCGCGGTGGCCTTTTTCAATTTCGAGTATTTCTCGATCATCGAATTGATCGCGTTCTCGTACGCGATCTCGGGATGCTCTTTTTCGATGTCGGAGATCCACAGGCTGACGAATCCCTTCCAGAGATTCGCGAGTCGCGAAAAGAAACCTGCACCCTCGGACATGACGGCTCCTTTATTGGTTACTTGGGTTGCGGCTCGTGGAGCTTCGGTGACTCTTTAACAACCCGGGCAACCGCTTCCTGCCCGAAGAACTCCAGCACTTCCTGCACGCGCAGCTTCTCGTCGTTGCACTTCTGCGCCAGGCCGTATTGTTGCGCGACCTGGTCCTCCATGACTTTTTTCACGCGCGCGATCTCGGCGTTCAATTCCTCGAGGCGCTTCTGCGATTCGACCAGCAGCGTCTGCGTGTCCTTCTGGCCGGCCTGGATGTAGATCTCGAGCGCCTGGATCGCCTGCGCGCCGGTCTCGATGATCTTCTCGACGGGATAGCCGAAGGCTTTGAGCGAGGCTTCGACGATCTGGCGCTTGACCTCTTTCGGCGTCTCGGCGGGGAGCGTCTTCAAGAGGCCGCGGGCTTTTTCGATGCGGCCCTGCTCCTCGTCGGAGAGGCCGGCGGCGCGCAGCACCGCGGCGAAATCGATCTTGCCGTCGATCGGTTTGGGGAGGTCGCCTTCGAGCTTGACCTCGGGCGGCGGCGCGGCCGGCGTCTCGGTTGCGTACTTGGCGATCAGATCGTCGGCGGAGTCGGGGCCCTTCTTGGATTGCGCGCCCTCGTCGCCGTCGCGCACCACGAACCAGCCCAGCACCGTCGAGCCGAAACCCTTTTTATCGCTCACGGGCGCACCCAGCCCCCAGAAGTGGAGCGCCAACGTACCGCGAATGATTGCGTGAATCAAACGGAACGGCCGGGCGCCCAGGAGCACCGCTTGCCTGGGGCCGGCCGCGTGCCGAGCGAAAGCTATTTCGGGTTCTTGATGTCGCGCTTCAGGTCTTCGAACTTGCCCTTCAGATCGCCCTTCTTCTCCTCGACGATGCCCTCGACCTGTTTGCCGCGGTCGCCGGTTATCGAGCCTTCGACCTGCTTCATCTTGCCTTTGACCTTGTCGATGATCTCGCCCATCGGATGCCTCCTTTATATGGAGGTCCATTTGTGCAGCAACCATACCGGCGAGGACGCAACTTCCTCGGGCGGGCGCCGATACTCTCGGCGTGCTGGGCTTCTTGTGGGTTTGGTTAATTAGCGCCTCGCCGGGAGGCGGGCTAGCGTTCGGCCATGTTGCGGCCGCGCGAACTGGCGCTCTTCGCGTTCTGGTTCGCGCTGCCGCTCGCGCTTCTATTAATGAAGGAGCGCGCGGGCGCGGAGGCGCGGCTCGCGGTTTCGTTCATCGACGTCGGCCAGGGGGATGCCGCGCTCATCACGTCACCGACGGGAAAGAGCGTGTTGGTCGACGGTGGGCCGCCGGAGTCGGCGGCGGCGCTGACCGAATTCGTGCGCGCGCGGGCCCGGCAGCCGCTCGACCTGGTGCTGCTCACGCACCGCCACGTGGATCACCTGGGCGGGCTGGAATCGCTGATCCGCTCGGTGGGAACGCGGCTGTTTCTCGATTCGTCGTATCCGCACCCGACGCCGGCGTATCGCCGGTTGGTGCGGCTGCTCGAGGAGCGGCACGTGCCGGTGCGCGAGGCGATCCGCGGCCGGCGCGTCGACCTCGGCGACGGCGCGATCCTGGAGCTGCTCGGGCCGCCCGAGCCGGCGCTCGCGCACACGCGCTCGGACGTGAACTCGAACTCGGTGGTGGCGCGGCTCGACTGGCGCAGGCTGAGCGTGCTGTTCGCGGCGGACGCGGAGGCGCCGGCGGAGCGCTGGCTCCTGGCCGAGCGGACGCGGCTGCGCGCGCGGGTCCTGAAGGTCGCGCACCACGGAAGCCGCTATTCGTCGACGCTGCGGTTCTTGCGCGCGGTGGCGCCGGAGATCGCGGTGGTGTCGTGCGGCGCGGGCAACGACTACGGGCATCCGCATCCGCTCGCGCTCCGCCGGCTGGCGCAGGTGGGCGCGCGCGTCTACCGCACCGACGAGCGCGGCGACGTGCTGCTCACCTCCGACGGCGATCGGCTGGAGATCGCGACCACGCGCGGGCCGAAGGAGGCGCGGCGGTGAAGGTGCGCGCGTTCATCGACGGGATCGAGTCGGGCGTGGCGCGCTTGCTCTTTGACAATCAGGTGGTGAAGTGGCCGGCGCGGCGGCTTCCGGCGGGAGCGGCGGAAGGCACGTGGGTCGAGATCGCGATCGAGCCGTGCGCGGCGCCGCCGGGCGAATCGGACGACGTCGAGGCGCGGCGCAAGAAGCTGGCGGCCTCCGACGACGGCGGCGACATCGAGCTTTGATTCGTGCGAAGATGACGCTCTACGTTTCGGGAAGAGGCCGATGACGTTGGCGCGCTCCCTCGCTCCGCGGCTGGTGGTGCCCGGCGAGGTGGCCGGCGAGCTCGACGGCGGCACGCGCCGCGAGTGGCTGGAGACCAACGGGTTCGGCGGATTCGCCATGGGCACGATCGCGGGACCGGCGACGCGGCGCTATCACGCGCTCCTGTGCGCGGCGACGCGTCCGCCGGTCGCGCGCATGGTGCTGGTCAACCGCTGCGAGGAGGAGCTGGAGCTCGACGGCGCGCGCCACGCGCTCGGCGCCAACTTCTATCCCGACGTCACGCACCCCGACGGGCATCGCGCGCTCGTCGAGTTCCGGCTCGATCCGTGGCCGACGTGGACGTATCGCGTGGGCGGGGCGCGCGTCGAGCGGTCGCTGTTCATGCCGCACGGGCGGCAGGCGACGGTGGTGACGTGGCGGCTCGTCGACGCGGGCGACGCACGCGCGCGGCTGCGGGTGCGGCCGCTGATCTCGGGACGCGACTACCACGCGCTGCACCACGAGAACGCGGTGCTGAATCCGGAGGTGCAGGCGCACGAGGGGCTGGTGATCGCGGCGCCGTATCAGGGCGTGCCCGAGCTGCTGATGCACCACAACGGCGTCTACGCGCACCGGCCCGATTGGTGGCGGCAGCTGGCGTATCCCGTCGAGCGCGAGCGCGGGCTCGACTGGCAGGAGGACCTGTTTTCGCCGGGCGAGCTGAGCTTCGCGCTGTCGGGCGACACGCAGGCGGTGCTGGTGTTCGCCATCGACTCGCGCGACGTGCCCGACGTGGCGGGGCTGCGCGCGGCGGAGCTCGAGCGGCGCGCGGCGCTGGTCGATGGAATCGCCGATCCCGTGGTCGCGTCGCTGACGGCGGCGGGCGATCAATTCCTGGTCGCGCGCGGCGCGCGCCGCACGGTGATCGCCGGCTATCCGTGGTTCACCGATTGGGGGCGCGACACGTTCATCTCACTGCCCGGCCTCGCGCGCGCGGCGGGCGCGAAGACGGCGCGCGAGATCCTGCTGGCGTTCGCCGCCGAGCTGCGCGACGGGCTCATCCCCAACCGGTTTCCCGACGGCGCCGAGGAGCCGGAGTACAACACCGTCGACGCGCCGCTGTGGTTCGCGCTCGCCGCCTGCCGACTGGCGCGCGACGGCGACGATCCCGCGCCGCTGCTCGACGCCGCGCGCCGCGTGATCGAGGGCTACCTCGCCGGCACGCGCCACGGCATCGGCGTCGACGACGACGGGCTGATCCACGCCGCCGCGCCCGGCCTCGCGCTCACGTGGATGGACGCGCGCGTCGGCGAGCAGGTGATCACGCCGCGCCAGGGGAAGCCGGTCGAGATCCAGGCGCTGTGGATCGCCGTGCTCGAGGCGCTCGAGCGCCGGCTCACCGCCGGCGATCCGACGTTCGCGCGCGAGCTGGGCGAACGCGCGGCGTGGGCGCGCTCGTCGTTCGCCGCCACGTTCTGGTGCGAGGAGCGCGGCTGGCTCTACGACGTCGTCGACGGCGCGCGCCGCGACGCGACGCTGCGGCCGAACCAGCTCTACGCGCTCGGGCTGTGCGCGCCGCTGGTCGACGCCGAGCGCGCCGAGCAGGTGCTGGCGGCGTGCGAACGCGAGCTGCTGACGCCGGTCGGCTTGCGCACGCGCTCGCGCGACGAGAGCTACGCCGGGCGCATCACCGGCGATCAACGCGCGCGCGACGCCGCGTATCACCAGGGCACGGTGTGGCCGTTCCTGCTCGGCATCTACGCCGACGCGTGCGTGCGCGTGCGCGGCCGCGTGCGCGACGATCTGCTCGACGGGCTGCGCGCCCACGTCGCCGGCGAGGGCCTCGGCACGCTGCACGAGATCTTCGACGGCGACGCGCCGCACGCCGCGCGCGGCTGCCCGTCGCAAGCGTGGTCGGTCGCCGAATTTCTCCGAATTACCGCCGGCGCACTCGGCACCGACGTCTGAAAGAAAGGCGGATTGAACCGCCAAGGCGCCGCAGACGCCAAAAGATCAGGAAATTGGTTTTCGCTCTTTGGCGTCTGCGGCGCCTTGGCGGTTTCATCCCTCTGTGGATGAGCGTTAGAGATCTTCGACGGAGAAGAGGTCGGTGGTGGTGCCGCTCGGGGCGATCGAGAAGTGCGCGCCCGAGTCGAGGGTGTGGACGATGGTGCCGCGCTGGCCGACGGCCCAGCCTTCGCCGTCGAGGTCGCCGTTCCAGCCGAAGGCGGCGAGATCGGCGGTGGTGCCGGTGGTGCTCGTCTGCCAGGTGGCGCCGCCGTCGACGGTGCGCCAGGCGAGGCCGCGCGCGCCGACCGCGATCGCGCGCTGTCCGTCGGCGGTGACCGCGAGGCCGTAGAGCTCGCCGGGCGCGGCGGCCGCCGCTTGCCAGGTGGCGCCGCCGTCGAGCGTGCGCCACAGCGCGCCGCCTTCGCCGGCGACGAAGCCGCGCTGCCCGTCGGCGGCGAAGCGGATCGCGCGCCACGCCACCGCCGGCAGCCCGGCCACCGGCGCGAAGCTCACGCCGCCGTCGACGGAGCGCAGCAGCACGCCGGCGTCCCCCGCGACCCACGCGCGCGCGCCCGACATCGCTACCGCGCGCAGCGCGCCCGCGACCGTCGTCGGCACCAGCCGCCACGACGCGCCGCCGTCGGTGGAGCGCACGAGCGTGCCGCCGTCGCCGACCGCGAGCCCCGTCTGCGCGTCGGCGAACGCCACGCCGCGCAAGCTCACGCTCACGCCGGTGTCGCGCACCAGCCACGTCGTGCCGCCGTCGGTGGTCGTCATCAGCGTGCCGCGATCGCCCGCCGCCCAACCGTTGCGTTTGCCGACGCAATAGATCGATCGCAGGTCGGCGTTGGTCGGCGCCACCAGCTCGCCGAACGTCGCGCCGTCGGCGCTGGTCACATATTCGCCGTTCGCGCCCACGGCGCCGGCGTTCCACGCGGGATTGGGATTGGGATTCGGATGCGGGTTCGGATTGGGATTCGGATTCGGATTGGGGCCGCTACCGCCGCAGCAAGCGAGGACGATGAGCCCGATCCCGAGCAGCTTGCGCATGAGGCCTCCTGTTGGTGCTTCGTCTGGGTTCATGGTACCAACTTAGCGATGACTCGCCGTAGCTTCATTACGCGCGGCTTGTTCGGGGGGTTACTCCTCGCCGGCGCCGGGGGGCTCGGGCTCGGGCTGTGGCCGACGCGCGCCGGCTGGCAGCCGCGCGGCGCGCTGAAGGTTTTGAACCAGCGGCAATTTGCCGTACTGGCCGCGGTCGCCGCGCGCACCGTTCGCGCGCCCGGCGCCGATCCGCAGGCGATCGCCGAGCGCGTCGACGCCACGCTCGCCTTCACCACCGACGAGGCGCGCAGCGACTTCGGCCAGCTCCTCATGCTGTTCGAGAACGCGCTCGCCGGGCTCGTCCTCGACGGCCGGCCGCGCCCGTTCACGCGCCTCCAACCCGAAGAGCAGGATGCGGTGCTCGACGCGTGGCGCGAGTCGCGTCTGGTGCTGCGCCGCTCGGGCTACCAGGCGCTGCGCAAGCTGACGCTGGCGGCGCACTACTCGTCGCCCGACACGTGGCCGTCGGTCGGTTACGGCGGCCCGCCGCAGATCTCGGGCGTGCCGACGTGAAGCTCGAACCCGGCTTCAAAGACGCCGGCACGCTCGCCGACGGCGCCGAGGTCGACGCCGACGTGTGCATCGTCGGCTCGGGCGCCGGCGGCTCGCCGGTCGCCGCCGCGCTCCAGGCCAAGGGCCTCTCGGTGATCGTCCTCGAAGAGGGCGGCCACCACACCAAGCCCGAGTTCCGCATGCGCGAAGATCAGGCCTACCCGATGCTCTACCAACAGGCGGGCCAGCGCGCGACGAAAGATCTCGGCATCTCGATCCTGCAGGGCCGCGCCGTCGGCGGCTCGACGGTGGTCAACTGGACGACCAGCTTCCGCACGCCGGAAAAAGTGCTCGAGCACTGGCGCGCGGTGCACGGCGTGAGCGGGCTGACCAAGGCGGCGCTCGATCCGCACTGGGACGCCGTCGAGCAGCGGCTCTCGATCCACCAGGCCGCGCCCGAGGACGTCAACCGCAACAACGGCACGCTCCAAGACGGCTGCAAGGCGCTCGGCTACGCCGTCGAGCGCACGTTCCGCAACGTCAAGGGCTGCATGAAGAGCGGCTACTGCGGCATGGGCTGCCCGATCGACGCCAAGCAGTCGATGCTGGTGACGTACCTGCCCGACGCGGTGGCCAGAGGCGCGACCGTCCTGGCGCGCTGCCGCGTCGATCGGCTCGTCTCGGCCGCGGGAAAGATCGAGCGCGCCGAGTGCAGCGTGATCGGCGGCGACGGCTACGCGCCCGCCGGCGCTAGGCTCACCGTGCGCGCCAAACATTTCATTCTCTCGGCGGGCGCGATCAACTCGCCGGCGATCTTGATCCGCTCCGGTCTCGGCGGCGGCATGGTCGGGCGCCGCACGTTCTTGCACCCGGTCGTCGGCACCGCGGCGAAGTGGCGCGAGCCGATCGAGGCGTACTACGGCGCGCCGCAGTCGGTGGCCAGCCACGCGTTCGCCGATCGCGGCGCCGAGCCCGGCTTCTTCCTGGAGGCGGCGCCGATCCACCCGATGCTGGCCGCGCTGTCGATCTCCGGCTACGGCGACGGGCACCGCCGCGCGATGGCCGACCTGCCCAACATCTCGGCGCACCTCGCGCTGGTGATCGACGGCTTCCACCCGTCGGAGCAGGGCGGCACCGTCGAGGTGGCGAAGTCGGGCGCGCCGCTGCTCGGCTACGATCTGCCGCCGCGCATCTGGTCGGCGCTCAAAGAGGGGCTGCGCACGCTCATCCGCATCGATCTCGCGGCGGGCGCCGAGTGGGTGGCGAGCGGCCACGATCCGCCGCTGCAGTTCGCCAGCGAGCGCGAGCTGGGGCGGCTCGACGAGGCGCCGTTCGCCAGCGGCAAGATCGCGGTGTTCTCGGCGCACGTGATGGGCGGCTGCAAGGTCGGCGACGATCCGGCGCAGTCGGTGGTGCGTTCGAGCGATCTGCGCCACCACACCGTCGAGAACCTGCACGTCTGCGACGGCTCGATCTTTCCCACGAGCCTGGGCGTGAATCCCCAGGAGTCGATCTACGGCATCGCGCACCTCATGGGCGAGCGTTTAGCCGCCGCGTGGACGTAGCGCTCGCTGTCGAACGTCAGCGTTTGCGGCGGCGCTTGATCAGCCACCAGCCGAGAAAGCCGAGGGCGCCGATGAGCGCGAGCGCGATCACGATCGCCAATCCGCCGAGCGCGTAGTCCGAGGGCGGCGGCGCGAGATCGGCGCGCGCGGCGGCGGCGAGCGCGGTGGCGGCGAGCGCGATCATCGCGTGCGGTGCGACTGCGTCGGCTCGTCTTCGCGCTTGCGCCGCTCGGGCACCGAGATGCCGCACACCATCAGCGTCAGATCATCCGACTGCGGCGCCGCGCCCACCCACGCGCGCACGTCGCGCTGCAAGCGCCCCGCGACCTCGGCCGCGCGCGACGGCCCCATCTTGATGCTCTCCTCCAGCCGCTCGAACGAGAACTGATCGCCGAGCGTGTTCACCGCCTCGATCACGCCGTCGGTGCACAGCACCAGCGTGTCGCCGGGCTCGAGCGCCAGGCTCACCTGATCGTACTCGGCGTCGTCGAAGATCCCGATCGCCGTGCCGGTGCCGCCGTCGATGCGCTGCACGATTCCCTCCGAGCGGCGGCGCACCAGCGGCGGCAGGTGCCCCGCGTTGGCGACGGTGATCTCGTGCGTCTTGATGTCGAGCGTCAGGTACACGCCGGTGACGAAGATGTCCGGCTGCCGCCGCTCGAGCACGATGCGGTTGACGTGCTCCATCGCGCGCGCCGGATCGTTCACCGCCGCCGCCGCCAATCGCAAATCGGACGACATGCGCGCCATCAGCAGCGCCGCCGACACGCCCTTGCCGGACACGTCGCCGATGAACATGCCGATGCGATCGTAGTTGAGCCAGAACGCGTCGTAGAAGTCGCCGCCGACGGTGAACGCCGGCCGATACTCGGTGACGAACTCGATGCCCTCGACCTGCGGCATCACGCGCGGCAAAAAGCTCTTCTGGATCTGCTCGGCGAGCAGGAGGTCCTGCTGCAGGCGCTGCTGCTTGAGCGAGTCCTGGTGCATGCGCGCGTTCGCCATCGCCAGCGCCGCCTGCGCCGCAAGCCCCGTCAGCAGATCGAGA
>DASREC010000341.1:0-18105 GCA_035652295.1 Polyangia bacterium | reverse complement strand
TGGCCACCGTGCCCACCAGCTCGACGTCGAGGTCCCCCTTGAGATCGGTCATCAGCTCGGGGCTGCGCACCTTGAACGGCCCGGGGATGTGCGCCTTGAGCTCGGCCTGCGCGCCCGCCTGCGCCGCGCGCGCCCTGGCCGCGCGCTCGCGCAGCGCCTGCTCGTCGGTGAACACCACGTCGGCGAGCGGGCCGGTGGACTGGAGCTTTTTTCCCGTCGCCAGCTTGGGCAGGTGCGCGGTGGCGGTCTTGATGGTCGCCTCGCCGCGCAGCACGCCGTCCTGCCGCGCGCCGTGCACGTCGACGCGCGCGTCGAGCCACGCGCCGACCGCGCCGGTGGCGATGGGGAAGCGATCGGCCTCGGCGCTCAAGTCGACCTGCGCCGGCTGAAACCCGTCGAGGCGCGCGGTGCCCGAGGCGCGGATCCAGCCGGTGCCGACGGCGACCGCGAACTTCTTGAGCTGCACGTCGCCGCCGGCGATTCCGACGTCGAGCTGGATCTGCTGGTAGATGCGCGACTGGCTGACCACGCCGACCTGGCCGCCGTCGACGCGCGCGTAGCCGTCGACGCGCGGATGGGCGCGCGTGCCGGCGACCGTCACCTCGGCGTCGAGCTTGCTGTCGAGCTTGCGCAGCGAGCCGAGCCGCTCGGCGCGCAGGCGCAGCTGCTTGACCGCGAGCGCGAGCTGCCACGGCTGATCGGCGGCGAGCGGCACCGCGGCGTTCACGCGCAAGCTGCCCGACGGCGCTTCGTCGACGGTGAGCGCGCCGGTGGCCAGCGCGCCGTCGAAGCGGCCGCTCACGAGCGCGCGCGGGAACTGCATGGCGCCGACGCGCAGCGCCGCCGCGCGCAGCTCGCCCGAGCCGGTGGGATGCGCGAGGGTGCCGCGCACCTCGAACTTTCCGTCGACGCGGCCGGCGAGCTGCGACTCGGGCGTGGCGCTCTTCGGTTTGCCGACGGCGGTCGGGCGCGGCGGCGTGGTGGCGCGCGCGAGATCGTACGAGGGGATGGTGGCGTCGACGCGCAGCGGGGCGTCCTTCCACGGCTGCCCGTCGACGATCTTGCGGAACGGCAGGTCGGTCTCGGCGCGCGCGTGCAGGAGCGCGGCGCCGCGCAGCGTGCCGTCGACGTCGAGGCGCGCGTGCCCGTCGCGATACTCCAGCTTCGCGCCGACGCCGAGATCGGCGATCGCGCGCGCGTCGAGGCCGCGCCCTTCGAGGTGCGCGCGCACCGTCGGATCGTGCAGCGTGCCCGAGAGCTGCACCTCGCCGTCGAGCGTGCCGGCGGCGAGCGGCGCGCGCACGCCGAGCTGGCCGAGCGGCAGCGTCTTGAAGTCGAGCCCGGAGACCGCGACGCGCGCCTCGAGCGGCGTCTGGTGCTCGAGCCGCTCGAGCAGGCGCTTGGAGCTCGACGAGCGCTGCAGATCGATCGGCGCGGTGAAGCGCGCCTCGACGCTGCCCGCCTTCGCCTTGGCGGTCGCCAGCGAGGTCTTCAGCTCGACGGCCAGCGACGTGCCGGCGTAGCGCACGTGCAGCGACGATTGGTTGCGCGTGAGCGACGCCAGCTGCCACGACGGCAATTCCAGCGCGGCGTCGAGCTCGGGCTTGCGCGTCGAGCCCCACACGCGCGCGTGCAGATCGGCGCGCCCGCGCAGCGACTGAAGCTTGGGCGGCAGAAACGGCGCCAGCTTCTCCATCGCCACGTTCTCGGTTTGAATCTCGGCGCGCACCGGACGCGCGGCGCGATCCCAGACGGTCGGCACGTCGACGCGCGCGTTCAGCTTCTGTCCGGCGCTGGCGACGGCGAACTCGCCCTGCAGCCGATCGTGCGCCAGGTGCGCGCGCACGTGCGCGTCGACGCGATCGAGGCCGAGCTTGGGCGACTTCTCGCTCTTGCCGCTCAGGCTCACGTCGACGATCGGCGCCGAGCGGGTGCCGCTCACGCGCGTGTCGAGATCGATCGACGTCTTCGGCATCGCGCGCGGCCTCGGCAGCAGCACCGCCAGCCGTTCGAGATCGAGCGCGTGCCCGGCGGCGCGCGCCTGGATCGCGCCGTCGTCGCGCACGCTGCCGTCGAGCGCCAGCCGCTGCGCGCCCGACGTGAGCTCGAGCTGCGCGCGGTAGCCGCCGTCGAAGTGCACCTGGCCCGGCCGCGCGGTCTCCCACTTCTGTCCGTGCAGCGCGACCATCAAGCGATCGATGGTCGCGTCGGCGGCGAACGGGCCCTCGCCCGGCCGCGGCACGCCGTGCGCGCGCAGGATCACCGCGTTGCCGTGGCGGCCGCGCGCCTCCAGCTCGAGCGCCACCGCGCTCGGATCGCCGCTCGCCGCCAGCGACAGCTCGTCGACGCGCAGCTCGGCGGCGGCGATGCCGCGCGCCTCGAGGATGGCGCGCCCCGCGAGATCGTGCGTGTGCACGCGCGCGTCGATCTTGTCGATGCGAGCGGCGGCGACGCCGAGGCGCGCGCCGTGGAGATCGAGATCGATCGCGGTGTGCTCGCCCGCGCGCACCACGTGGCCGTGCAGATCGATCGCGCCCGAGAGCGCCGGCGCGCCGAGCGTGGCCAGCCGCGAGAGATCGCGCGCCTCGACGTCGACGTACGCGTCGCCGCCGAGCGAGGGGCCGAGCTGGGCCTGGCCGTGCGCGCGCACGTGCGCTCCCGCGGCGTCGGCGTTCAACCGCGCGAGCTCGACGGTGCCGCGCGCGTTTTCGCCCTGGCCCGACGCGTCCAGCTCGACGCGTCCGTGCGGCGCGCCGATCCACGCCGCGCCCGGATCGATCTCTCGCGCGCGCACCGAGCCGCTCCACGACACCGCGCCGCCGCGCTCCACGCCGACGAGCGCGTCGGCCGACAGGCGCCCGCGCGGCGGCGCGACCTCCAGCTCGATCGACAGCGCGCCCAATTTTCCGTTGGCGTTCAGCGCCACCTGCCACGGCCCGCGCACGCGGATCTTCGGAGCCAGGCGCCGCACCTCGGCGCCGTCGGCGCGCGCGAGCACCTGCACGTGGCGCAGCTCGGGCACGCCGCTCTCGGCGTGCAGCCCGCCGCTGAGCTCGACGCTGGCATGCGCCGGCGCGGCCGACTCGACGGCGAAGCGCGCGATCGTCACGTCCGCCTGCTCGCCGCGCTTCGACAGCTTGGCGTCGAGCGCCAGCGTGGCCTCGATCGGCTCGAGCGTGCTCGACGGCGGCGGCTCGAAGCGCACCTCGGCGTCGGCGCGCGCGCGGCCGACGATTACGTCGAGCGGCTGACCTTCGCTCGGCGGCGACGGCTTCGCCAGCGCGGCGAGGTTGAGCCGTCCGTCGCGCATCGTGCGCGCGCGCACCCAGCCGCCCTCGATCTTCGCGTCCTCGAGGCGCAGCGTGTGGCGCACGAGCCCGAGCAGATCGTACGCGAGCGACACGCGCCGCGCGCGCACGCACGGCTGCTTCTCGACGTCGAGCAGCTCCACGTCGTCGAGCACCAGGCCGCGCGTCAGGTCGCCCTCCACCCGACCGATGCGCAGCTCACCGTCGAGGTGCTGCCTCGCCTGCGACAGGAGGATCGCCAGCACGTGGCGCCGTCCGCTCTCGGTCCGCCCGTAGAGCACCAGCGCGATCACCGTCGCCAGCGCGAACGTGACGACCGACAGCACCACCAAGGCCGCTACGCGAGCCACCCGTCGCACGATCCGCATTCCGCCTCCCGAGCGTCAGAACGACTCGCCCACCGAGATATGGAAAGCAAAGCGCTGGCCGGGATCGGGATTCGGCGTTCCGTCGGGTTCGCGCTCGCTCAGTCGGTTGAGCCGTATGCCCAGATCGACTCGGATGGTGCCGATCACGGTTCGATAGCGCAGCCCGCCGCCGGTCGCGTAGTTCAGGTTCGCCCAGTTCACCGACGTCGAGATGCGCCCGAAGATGGTCTGGCAGACGCCCGTCGGATCGGCGGCGCACTTGGGTCCGGCGACGTCGCCCGCGTCGACGAACGCGGCGATCGCCAGCCACTGCCCCGCGAGCTTGAACAGGTCGACGCGCAGCTCGCCCTGCAAGAGGACCATCTGGTCGCCGCCGATCGGCAGCGCCGGCACGCCGGGAATTCCCGACGGCACCTGGATCGACATGCGGTTGTAGTTGAAGCCGCGGTGCGAGTTGGGGCCGCCGAGAAAAAAGCGCCGCGTCACCGGGCTGCCGAGATCGCCCTGCGTGAACATCTGCCCGAACATGCCGCGCATGGCGAAGGTGACGCGGCGGCCGAGCGGCACGTAGCCGCGGATCTCCGGCGTCAGCTTCTCGTACGAGAACGCGCCGCCGGCGTACACGCCGCCCTCTTCCGCGTCGAGCGACGCGTAGAAGCCGGCGTGCGCGTCGAGCGGGCGATCGCGCAGATCGAGCGAGACCGTCTCCTCCCAGAAGCCGATGCGGTAGGGATCGACGTAGCCGAACAGCCGCCCCGACAGCGCCGGGTTGAACAGGATGGTCGGATCGGTCGAGAAGAATTTCAGGAACTGGAAGTTGTACGAGAGCGAGAGCTGCACGTGCTCGTGCCAGAAGTTGCGGTTGACGCCGAGCTGCGTGCGCGGGCCGAAGTATTGGTAGCCGTAGTCGATGCCGACGTCGAAGCCGAGCGTGTACTTGAGCGTCGCCAGCTGCCACGGCACGTCGGGCTGCGTGAGCTGCGCCTCGGCGACGGTGGCGGGGCCGTGGCGCGAGACGTTCCACACCGCCGGGATGAACACGTACGCCGGCTCGAGCTTGAGCTTGAGCGTGCGCAGGCGGCCGAGCCAGTTGCGCCGCGTGTACTGCGCGGTGGCGTGGACGTCGTTGCGCAGCGCCTCGATGCCGATGCCGCCGCCCAGCTTCAGCTCGCGGAACGTCCCTTCGCGCACGCTGACGATCACGTCGACCACGTCGAGGCGATCGGCGGTGCGCACGTAGTCCACGCGCACCGACGAGAACAGGCCGAGGTTGTAGATCTTGCCGCGCGCGTCTTCGAGCACGTCGGGATCGAACGCGTCGCCTTCGCGGATGCCGGTGTGGATGGCGAGCAGCTTGGGATCGACCTTCTCGGTGCCTTTGACGTGCACGTGGCCGAAGCGCGAGACCAGGCCGAGCGTGGCGGTGAGCTTAATGTCGGCCTCGCGCGTGTCGCGGTTGACCTCGACGCGGCCGTCGACGGTGGCCCAGGCGTAGCCGAGCTTCTTCAGCTGCGTCTCGAGGCGCGTCTTCTCGTCGAGATATTTTTGATGATCGAAGATCGCGCCGGCTTTCAATTTCGACTGCGCCTGCTTTTGCAGACGCACGCCCTTGGCGCCGGCGTCTTCGAGGCCGCTCACGTCGACTCGCGCGATGCGCGTCGGGTTGCCTTCGTCGACGACCAGGTGCACGTCGACGCCGGTCGAGTGATACGCGGTGACGTCGGCGGCGGTGACCTTGGCCTCGAACCAGCCGCGCGCGCGGTAGTAGGCCTCGACGCGCTCGCGGTCGGCGTCGACGGTGAACGGGTCGAGATATTTTTTGCGCGCGAACGGGATCCACGAGGTCTGCTCGAGCGCGATGTGCTTGCGCAGATCGCTCTGGCTGATGTGGTGCGTGCCGTCGATGCGCACCTTGTGGACCCACGGGCGGCCCTGCGACGCTTCGCCGGCGCAGCTCGCCAGCGACGACAGCGCGGCCAGCCACAGCATCCGGAGCGCGCGCCGCATCGGGTGATTAGCGGGTTCCGAGCGGCTGCGGCAGGAGCGCACGCGCGCGCGCCAACACCTCGCGCGCCCGATCGGGGTGCCACTGCCAGCGCTCGATGATCGGCCACGGATCGGCCGACAGCTCCAGCAGATCGGTCAGCGCGCCGACGCTGGCCGCGCGCACCTTGCCGCTCGAGTCGCACGCCAGCGGCAGGAGGATCTCCTCGACGCGCTCGGGGTACGCCTCGGCGAACCACGGCAGCGCGCGCGCCACGCCGATGCGCACCTCGGCGCGCGGATCGCCGGCGAGCCGCGCCAAGAGGCGCAGCGTGGCGAACGGCACGCACACGCGCAGCTTCGGCACGGCGGAGAACAGCTCGCGCCACAGGTCGGTCGACGCGTGATCGAGATCGAACGGCTCGCCCAGCTCCGCGGCGCACAACGCCGCCGCCAGCGGATCGGCAGGAGGGAGCTCGGTCACATGGGCGTGCATGCGCGTGTATGACGCAAACCGAGTGCCGACGGTCGCGAGGCTTCAGGCCTCCCATCGAGGAATCGCGCTGCTCACAAGATGGAACGCCGGTTCTGTTTTTGAATCAGTGGGCGCCGTGCGCGTTCGGCGGATCGTATTTGCCGTTGCCGTCGACGTCGAGGAACACCGGGTTGGTGAGCGCCAGCGGACGCACGTCGAAGCGCACCATGTCGCCGACCACCGGCGCGAGCGGCTTGTCGCCGTCGACGCGCAGCACCACCCAGCCGTCGCGCTTGAGCGGCGGCAGATCGAACGTGGTCGCGAGCCGCACGCGCTCGGTCGACGCCGGCACCGTCCAGCGCTTGGCCTCCGCGCCGTTCAGGTACAGCGTCACCGTCGACACCGAGACCCACGGCGCGGCCTGCACCTCGAGCTCGACGCGCGCGTTTCCGCCCGGCGCCGGCGCCAGCCCGCCGATGCTCGCCGGCCCGACGCTGAGGCGCACGAACGGCGCGGTGGTGAAGAACGACTGGTGCGCCTTGACCGCGCGCGAGATCTCGTTGGGCTTGAGGCGCGCCGGCGCGTCCTCCTGCACGCGGACGTAGTTGCGCGGATAGCCGCCGATGTTGTGATCGAGGTGGTGCGTGTCGGAGTTTCCCGTCGCGGTGACCAGGTGGCCGTGGTTGAGCAGCGAGAACCAGTCGTCGATCACGCGGTCCACCGCCTTGCGCTCGGGATCTTGATAGCCGTTGAGCACCTCGACGGCGTCGAAGTCGAACGAGAAGCCCTTGCGCGCGGACGTGTCGTTCTTCGAGTCGAGCTGCCCGAGGTTGAAGTAGCCGATCTCGCGATCGATGCGCGGATGGTGGATGTCGATCACCGCCTCGGGCGCATTGGTGCGTACGTCCTTGAAATAGTCGGCGGCGCTGCGGCCGTGCACCAGGATCGCGCCGGAGCCCGCGCGCTCGAGCGACTGCGGCAGCGGGAACGCGCCGAAGTGGCCCCAGCTCCCGGTGGTCAGCTCGTCGCCGGTGAGGCTCGACAGATAGCGGCCGACGCCGAGGTCGGCGATGATCGGCGCGTAGTCGGAGACCACGTTGTGATCGGTCGAGACGATCACCTCGACGCCGTCGGCGACGAACTCGTAGACGCGATCCATCATCGGCACGTGCGAGTCGGTCGACATCGCGGCGTGCACGTGGAAGTCGCCGGAGATCCAGCCGCGCGTGTCGACCACGTGGCGCAGCTTGGCTTGCACCAGCGCGCCCTTCTGCTGCACGCGCACGCGGCGCGCGACGAACAGATCCCACTCCGGGCCGCGGCTCACGAACACGTCGTACGTGCCGACGGGGACGCGCACCACGCCGACGCCGGTGAGCGACAGGATGCGGTTGAACGCCACCACCGAGTCGCCCTCCTGGCGGCCGATGTCGTTCGACGTCCACTTGGGATTGGCGCTGCCCTCGACGCCGAGCAGCGTCAGCTTGCACGGGATGGGCGCGTTGGTCTCGGCGTCGCGCACGTCGAAGGTGAGGCCGCTCTCGGCGGGCAGCGTCGGCAGCGAGGCCGGCTGCAAGACCGGCGGCGGCGTGCCGGCCGAGGAGAGCGCGGCGCGCAGGAGCAGCCCGCACGCGGCGACGGCGCCGGTGACGAGCAGCGGGAGGACCGGGCGGAGCTTCATGCCCGCTACTCTACAATGAACGTCAGCTCGCGTGCGCGGCCGCGCCTTCGTCGAGGAACGCCTGCACCGCGCGCAGATCGATCGGCTTGCGGAAGATCCGCTCGGCCGCGCCCGCCGGCGCCGGCGCGCCCGCGGCCGGCTCCCAGCCGGTGACGATGGCGATGCGCAGCTCGGGGTGCAGCGCGCGCAGGCGGCGCGCCAGCTCCCAGCCGTTCATCTCCGGCATGGCGAGATCGACCAGCGCCGCGTGGTAGTCGCGCGCCTCGACGGCGGCGAGCGCCTCCAGGCTGTCGGCGGCGGCGTCGGCCTGGTAGCCGGAGAGCGCGAGCAGCTCGACCAGCGTCTCGCGGTTGCCCGCGTCGTCGTCGACGATCAGCACGCGGCGCGCGCCGCGATCGGCCGGACGGGCCGCCGGCGCCGGCGCGAGCTCGGGCGCGGGCGCGGCGCGCGGCAGGAGCAGGCGGTGCGTGATCACGCCGTTCGACACGTCGGTGTCGAGCGCGCCGCCGAGCCGCCGCGCCGAGTCGCGCGCCGCCTCGAGCGCCAGCGTCGCGCTGTCGTCGCCCGCCGGCGCGGCGTAGACGAAGCGCACCTCGCCGTGCTCGCGATCGCGCCGCGTGCCGAGCTGGAGCACGCCGCCCGCCGGCAGCGCGTCGCGCGCCGCGACCAGGAGCGCGCAGAGCAGCTCGCGCAATTCCGTCGACGCCGCCAGCACGCTGCCGGCGTGGCCCAGCCGCGCGTCGACGCGCACCGAGCGATCGGTCGCCGCCGCCGTCAGCTCCGGACGCACGAGATCGAGCGCCTCCAGCACCGCGGCGTTGAGCTCGACCGCGGCCGGCGGTCCGTGCGGCCGCCGCGCCGCCAGCTCCTGCAGCCGCGCCACCAGCGACGCGCTCTTCTGCGCCGCCGCCTCCAGCGCCTCGAGGTGGCGCGCCAGCGTGGCCTTGCCCTCGAGCGGCCCGGCGTCGGCGCGCACCAGGCGCAAGCGCAGCGTGATGGCGTTGAGCTCGTTGTTGAGCGCCAGCGCCGCGCCCGACGCCAGGTCGCCCATCGCGCGATCGTGGCCGAGGCGGCGCACGCGCGCGTGCAGCGCGCCCAGCTCGCGATCGGCGCGCGTCAGCTCCTCGACGTGGCGCAGCTCGGGCGTGAGATCGCGCGTCACCTCGATCGCGCCCTCGAGGCGCGCGCCGTCGAGGATCGGCAGCGCGATCACCTCGAGCTGGTGCTCCTCGTCGGCGAGCGAGCGGTGCGCGCGCACAGGGCCGGCGCGGCTGCCGGTGCGCAGCGCCTCGCGCACGGCGTCGCTCGGCTGCGGCGATTCGCCGAGCACGCGCCCCGCCGTCGCGGTGGCGTGCAGCAGCGCGCCGTCGCGATCGAACACCCGCACCGCCTCTTCGACCTGGTCGAGCGCCAGCCGCAGCGCCGCGTCGAGCGCGCGCGACGTCTCCTGCCGCTCGGCGCGCGCCACCACCGCCGCGGTCTCGCTCACGCTCTCGGTGGTGAGCGCGTTGAGCAGCGCCGCCAGCTCGGTCGAGAGCGTGCGCCCGCGCGCCTGGCGCCACGCGTGGAGGATCGCGCCCGCCAGCGCGCCCAGCTCGCGCCCGAGATCGCGCATGGACGCGCCTGCGGCAAATTGCCGCTGCCCCAGCTCGGCCGCGATCCCGGCGAACACGCGCGGCGCCTGCTCGCCGCGCTCCGCCACCACGCGCGCGAGCTCGTCGACCAGCAGCTCGGCACCGTCCGGCGGCCGCCCGAGCGCGCGCAGCTCGGCGCGCAGCCGCCGTGTGACGCGCGCCCGCTCGCGCTCCAAGAAAGCGCTCAGCTCGGCCGCCGGCTCCAGCTTGCCCGCCACGCGTGACAAACGAGCAAGCGGCGTGCTCGCGCGCCGCGCCGCGCCGGTACGCATGCTGCAACTCCTCCGCGTTTGCATGGCACCCCTGGCGCTCGAAGAAGTGGACCTCCATGCGCTCGCCGACTCGATTCGCCACCGGCTGGGCGAGCACCTGGAGGCCAATTATCTGCGCGGCAAGACCATCCTGCGCGACGCGGTGGCGGAGCAGCTCGCGTGCTCCGACGTCGAGGCGGAGCAGCTCGTCGAGACGCTGGAGCTGAACGGGCTGGTGCGCTTTCCCCAGCTCGCCGACGAGACGCACCCGGCGACGCGCCGCCCGTGGATCATCGGCGACGAGGAGACGTGATGGAGGAGCCGCGCCTCGATTGGTGGCACTTCTTGTGGGGGCTCGGGATCGCCACCGCGCTCATCGGCGTGCCGGCGCTGCTCGGCTTTCTCGCCGGCTCGTGGCTCGAGCAGAGCGGCGCGCACGCGCTGCCGTGGCGGCTCTTGTTCGTGGCGGTGGGCGTCGGGCTCGGCGGGTTGGCGGCGTGGCGGTTGATCAACCGTCCGTCGTCGCGCTGACGTTCGCGCGGACGATCGCGTCGAGCGTCACGCCGAGGCGGCGGCGTCGAGCGGCTGCACGATCTCGCCGCGCGGCGCGAACGCGCCCAGCGCCACGCCGTACGCCACGTGCAGCGGCAGCGCCACCGCCGCCAGCGCCGGCTGGTGCGACGCCACGAAGCCGAGCCCGACGAGCGGCGCGTAGATCGCCGCCGCCACGCCCCACAAGCCGAGCCCGTAGAGCGCGCCGCGCGTCACGTTGATCGCGCGCGCGCCGACGGTGAACAGCGCGCCCGCCGCCGCGCCGTAGGTCAGGTGCGCGGCCAGCGCGGCGAGCGCGATCAGCGGATGCGCGCGCAGCTGTGCGATCGTCTGCGCGGCCGCTTGCGACGTTCGCCACCCCGCGAGCAGCGGCGCGGCGACGAGCAGGCCGGTCATGAGCAGCGTCGCGATCAGGCCGGCCTGCAGGCCAAAGGCGAGCTTGCGGCGGGCGGCTTCGCGAGCGAGGACTTCGGGCGGCATGGGGTAAAACAGCAGCAAACGGCGTTCCAAGCGGTTTTAGCCGAGCGGCGTCCGACGCCTATTAATGATGCGCGCTGAGCGGCGCGCCTTCGGCCGGCTGGTGCTCGTCGGGCGGCAGCTCCGCGCCGGCGAGCACCTCGCGCAGCTCGGGCCCCTCGAGCACCTCCTTGTCGCGCAGCCGCGCCGCCAGATCGAGCAGCTGCTTGCGGTTGTGCTCGAGCAGCGCCGTCGCGCGCTCGAACGAGCCGCGCAAGAGGTCGCCGATCTCGCTGTCGATCACCTGCTGCGTGCGCTCGGAGTAGCCCTTCTCGCCGCCGAACGTCACGCCCGGCAGAAAGCGCGACTCCATCGCTCCGTCGAGCCGCGTGAGCGACACCGGGCCGAGCAGCGTCGACATCCCGAACTGCGTCACCATGCGCCGCGCGAGATCGGTCGCGCGCTGCAGGTCATCCGACGCGCCCGTCGAGATCTCGCCGAACACCAGCTTCTCTGCCGCGCGCCCGCCCATGAGCACGGTGATCTTGTCGAGCAGCTCGGGGCGCGACATCAGGTAGCGATCCTCGAGCGGGAGCTGCATGGTGAAGCCGAGCGCGCCGAGGCCGCGCGGGATCATCGAGACCTTGTGCACGCGATCGGTCGACGGCAAAATCTCCGCGAGCAGCGCGTGGCCGCTCTCGTGGTGCGCGACGATCTCCTTCTCGCGCGGGTTGAGCAGCCGGTTCTTTTTCTCCAGGCCGGCGAGCGTGCGCTCGATCGCCTCGTTCACCTCGACGGTGGTGACGTCGAGGCGGCCGTGGCGCGCGGCGAGCAGCGCGGCTTCGTTGATCAGGTTGGCGAGATCGGCGCCGACCATGCCGGGCGTGAGCGACGCGACCTTGCGCAGATCGACGTCGGGCGCGAAGCGGACGCCCTTGGCGTGCACCTGGAGGATCGCCAGCCGCCCCTTGACGTCGGGGCGATCGACCAGCACCTGGCGATCGAAGCGGCCCGGGCGCATCAGCGCCGAGTCGAGCGTCTCGGGCCGATTGGTCGCGGCGATGATCATCAGTCCCTTGCGCGCGTCGAAGCCGTCCATCTCGGCGAGCAGCTGGTTGAGCGTCTGCTCGCGCTCGTCGTGGCCGGCGAGATTTCCCGGCCCGCGCGATTTGCCGACGGCGTCGAGCTCGTCGATGAACACGATGCACGGCGCCTTGGCCTGCGCCTGCATGAACAGGTCGCGCACGCGCGCCGCGCCCACGCCGACGAACATCTCGACGAAGTCGGAGCCGGTGAGCGAGAAGAACGGCACCTTCGCCTCGCCGGCGATCGCGCGCGCGAGCAGCGTCTTGCCGGTGCCGGGCGGCCCGACGAGCAGCACACCTTTCGGAATGCGCGCGCCCACCGCGCGGAACTTCTCCGGGCTCGACAGGAAGTCGACGATCTCGCGCACCTCGTCCACCGCCTCGTCGACGCCGGCGACGTCGGCGAAGGTGACGCCCGTTCCCTCCTCGGCGACCAGCTTGGCGCGCGAGCGGCCGATCGACATCACGCCCGCGCCCGGCCGCATGCGCCGCAGCACCAGCAGCCAGAAGCCGCCGAGCAGCACCATCGGCAGCAGCCACACCATGAACAGCGACGAGAACCAATCGCCGTCGGGCGCGCCGCTGATGGTGATGTGCTTGGCCTCGAGCTGCTTCACCAGATCGGGATCGTCGACGCGCAACGCGACCCAGCGCTCGCCGCGTTTCTTCGCCGCCTCGTCGGAGGGCGTGGCGCGCACGCGCTCCTTGCTCAGCTCCACCTCGGAGATCTGCCCCGCGGCGACGCGCTGCTTGAATTCGCTGTACGGGATGCGCGTGCCCGCCGACTGCGGGCGCGCCAGCAGCATCGCGGCGAACAGCCCGAGCAGGACGTAGAGCGCCCACGCGCGGCGTGACGGTCGATCGGCGGGAGCGCGTGGTTTTGGCGAGTCGGGCATCGAACCTCCGTCGTGGGTGCGTACACCGTACGAGGTAGCCAGATACGTGCCGCGCCGAGGCAGGCACGGCGATTGCTCCGCTTCGGGCGGCGGTTGAGGAGGCGAGCGTGCGAACCATCTTCGTGCTGGACGACGATCCCGATCAGGCGGAAGTGATGGCGCAGGCGCTCGCCGGGCGCGGCAGACGGGTGCGGGCGTTCTCCGATCCGATCCGCGCGCTGGCGGCGCTCACGTCGGAGGGCGCGGATCTGCTGATCGCCGATCTGTCGATGCCGTGGATCGACGGCAAGGACGTCTGCGCGTCGGCGCACCTGCGGCGGCCCGAGCTCAAGGTCTTCCTGGTGTCGGGCTATCCGCGCGGCGCCGACATCGCCGCGGAGCAGGGCGTGCCGTTCTTCGCCAAGCCGGTCGATCTCAATCGCCTGCGCGAAGCGGTCGAGCGCTCGCTCGACGAGGTCGCGCGGCACTCCAATCCTTCACATTAGCAGCGGCAAAAACTGCACACGACCGTCGCTGCCGGCGGTCGTGTGCGAGTGTGGAAGTGAGGCGGGGGGATCGCTGCGGTGAGCTCGCTCAGGCGTGCGAGGGCTCGCCGCCGCTGTCGAGGCCGTAGAGCGCCAGCTTGTTGTAGATCGAGCGGCGGCTGATGCCGAGCACCTCGGCGGTGGCGGTCTTGTTGCCGTCGTTGGCCTCGAGCGTGCGCAGGATGACCTCGCGCTCGACGGCGTCCATGGCGGTGCCGATGGCGATCTTGATGACCTCGGCGCGCGACGGAGCGCGGTGCAGCATCTGCGGCAGGAGCAGCGGGCTGAGATCGGCCGCGCGCGCCAGCAGCACCGCCTGCTCGATCACGTTGCGCAGCTCGCGCACGTTCCCCGGCCAAGGGTACGCCTGGAGCAGCCGCTGCGTCTCGGCCGGCAGCGTGGTCACCGGCTTGCCGTACTTGGTGGCGAACTCGCGCAGGAGCTCGGCGGCCAGCAGCGGAATGTCCTCGGTGCGCTCGCGCAGCGGCGGGATCTTGATGGTGAAGATCGCCAGCCGGTAGTACAGGTCCTGGCGCAGCTCGCCCGCCTGCACCATCGCCTCGAGGTCGCGGTTGGACGCCGCCACCACGCGCACGTTGGCGCGCTCCTCCTTCTTGCCGCCGACGCGCGTGTACTGAAACGACTCGAGCACGCGCAGCAGGTTGACCTGCGTGCGCTCGTCCATGGTCGAGATCTCGTCGAGGAACAGCGTGCCGCCCTCGGCCAGCTCGAAGCGGCCCGGCTTCTTCTCGACCGCGCCGGTGAACGCGCCCTTCTCGTGGCCGAACAGCTCGCTGGCGATCAGCTCCTGCGGGATCGCGCCGGTGTGCACCGGCACGAACGGGCCGGCCGCCACCGACGAGCGCTGGTGGATCGCGCGCGCCACCAGCTCCTTGCCGGTGCCGCTCTCGCCGACGATCAGCACCGTGGTGTCGCTCTGCCCGGCGAGCCGCACGCGCTCGAACACGTCCTGCATGGCGCGCGAGCGGGCGTGCATGCCCTCGAAGCTCACCGCCTCGAGCTTGTTGCCGGCGAGCAATTTGTTCGAGAGGTACGGCGGCGCGTCGGCGACCAGCGCGGCGATCAGCGCCAGGAGGCGGCGCGGCTTGAGCGGCTTGGTCATGTACTCGACGGCGCCGCGCTTGAGCGCCGTGACCGCCGAGCGGATCGAGCCGTGCGCCGTGATCAGCACCGTCTTGGTGTCGGGGCAGGTCTCGTGCAGCTGTTTGATGAGCGCGATGCCGTTGCGCGCCGGCAGCTGCAGGTCGGTGAGCACCAGGTGATACGTCTCCTCGCGGCAGCGCTCGAGCGCCTCCTCGGCGGAGGTCGCGCTCGCGGCCTGATAGCCGGCCTGCGCCAGCAGCTCGACGAGCGCCTGCACGAGATTGACGTCGTCGTCGACCACGAGAATCTTGATCTGCCCCATGGGAGAGCCTCCTGCCGCGCCGGAAATAGCAAGCGCCAAGCCACGGAGGAAGCAGGCGCTGCACAACGGCAGACAGCCGCTTTCTCGACGGTCGTGCGCGGAAAGTGCACACGCTCTGCACACTTTCGCCGAGGCTATGTGCATTCCGTGCAACCCGTGAACACCGGATGATCGCCGGTGGGGCGGCATGCGTGGTGCACCGCCGGTATGCAATGGCGTTACACAGCTCGCGCGTGGAAGAGGGACCGCAGGGACCGCTGAACGCGTACCTCAACCGCATCGATCAATATAGCTTGCTCACGCCGACCGAGGAGCGGCGGTTGGCGCAGCGCTGGCGTCGCTTCGGCGATCAGAGCGCGGCCAGTCGGTTGGTGACGGGCAACCTGCGCTTCGTCGTGAAGATCGCGTTCGAGTATCGAACGTACGGCGTGCGGCTGCTCGATCTGATTCAAGAGGGAAACCTCGGGCTCCTGGTGGCGGTCGATCGCTTCGATCCCGATCGCGGCGTGCGGCTCACGACCTACGCGGTGTGGTGGATTCGCGCGTACATCCAGGAGTACATCCGGCGCTCGTGGTCGCTGGTGCGGTTCGGCACCACGCGCGCCGAGCAGCGCTGCTTCTATCGGCTCCGGCGCGAGCGGCAGCGGCTCGAGCGCGGCGGCACCAAGGCGGATCCGGAGAAGCTGGCGTCGGCGCTCGGCGTGCGGCGCGAGGAGCTGGAGGCGATCGAGTCGCGCATCACGCGGCGGGACATGTCGCTCGACGATCCGGCGTACATGGACACCGACGAGACGCGCGGCGATCGGCTGGCCGACGATCGGCCGGGGCCGGAGAGCGCGTTCGCGGAGCAGGAGCTGAGCGACCAGGCGCGCGCGCAGATCCGCGCGGCGCTCGACTCGCTCGATCCGCGCGAGCGCATGATCCTGTCGAAGCGCTACCTCGCGCCCAAGCCGGCGACGCTCAAGCAGCTCGGCGTGACGTTCGGAATTTCGCGCGAGCGCGTGCGCCAGCTCGAGGCGCGCGCCAAGGCCAAGCTGCGCGGCACGCTGCAAGCCCTCTGGGAGCTCGAAGGCGGCGGCTGAAAAACCAGAGACGGATTAACGCCAAGACGCCAAGGCGCCAATTCAGAAATTATTAATTTCTGAGCTGGCGCCTTGGCGTCTTGGCGTTTATCCGAGCTTCACATTGCGGCGAGGGCTTCGAGGAGCGCGTGCGCGTCGTCGACGCTGTCGGCGCGGAAGTTTGCGGACGTCTCGCGGGCGGGGCCGTCGAGGACCAGGACGCCGGCGCCGTGCGCGGCCAGGGCGCGGAAGCCGTCTTCGTCGGTGACGTCGTCGCCGAGGAAGATCGCGGCGCAGTCGCGCGGCCAGTCGGCGCCGTGCGCCTCGGCGAGCAGGCGCAGCGCCGCGGATCCCTTGTTCGCGGCGCCGCGCGGCCGGAGCTCGACGATGCGCTTGCCGCCCGAGCGGGCGAGCGCCGGCTCGGCGTCGGCGAGCCGCGCGACCGCGCGCTCGAGCCGCTCGCGTCGATCTTCGTCCTCGACGAGGCGCGTGTGCAGCGAGAGCGAGAGGCCCTTCCGCTCGAGCACCGCGCCCGGCGTTTGCGCCGCCAGCTCGGCGATGCGCGCGCCCAGCCGCTCGACGGCGGGACGCGCGGCGGCAGCGATCGGATCCTCCCAGCGCCCGTTCGCCGACGCGACCTCCATGCCGTGGTTGCCGACGTAGATCACGCCCGCCACCGGGACCAGCCGCGCCAGCGTGTCCGCGGGCCGCCCGCTCACCATCGCCACCGCCGTGCGCGGCCGCGCCACCAGCCGCTCGAGCGCCGCGCGCGCCCGCTCCGGCAGCGACGACAAATCCGGCCGCGGCGCGATCGGCGCCAGCGTCCCGTCGAAGTCGGCGAACACGTGCAGGTGCGCGCGCCCGCGCGCCCACTCGACGAGCGACGGATCCCAGTGGCGCATGCGAGCAGCGTAGATGCGCGACGCCCCGCGCGCCAATCCTGCGCGCGGGACGCCGTTCGAGAAGTTAACGACCGGCTTTTTGCGTGCCGGGCGGGACCGTCGGAGCGGCGGCGAGGTTCTGCTGCAGGACGAGGTGCTCGCGCGCGATTGCCACCGCCGGCTGCGCGTGCGCGAAGCGCGAGTCGAAGCGCACGTACTCGTCCCACGCGGTCATCGCGCGCCCCGGATCGCCGAGCGACTCGGTGGCGAGCGCGATCCCGTACAGGCACTTGGCGCGGTTCGGCTCGTCGTCGGGCGCGTAGATCTGCTCGGCCGCGCGGTACTCGCCGATCGCCTCGGGGAAGCGGTTGGTCGCGCGCAACACCACGGCGAGGTTGTAGTGCGCCTCGGCGTCGTTCGCGTCGATGGCGATCGCCTCGCGAAGCAGCGGTTCGGCCTCCGCCATGCGGCCCGACACGATCATCGGGGTCGCACGGTTCACTCGTTGATCTGCCGGTGAGAGAATGCTGTTCGCGCGAGCCGCAGGCGCGGCGAGCGCGAGCGTCACGAGCGCCACACCCAGGTGCATTGAACGCATGATCTCCTCCTCGGGAAGAGACCTAGCGAAGAGCGTGCCTACGAGGTGGGGATGACGACGAACAGCGCCGCTTCGCCGCGCTTGAGGCGCACCAGGTGGCCGCCCGCGCGGTCGCTCGAGAGGAGCTTGACCGCTTCGTCGCTCGACGTCACCGCGTGACGATCGACCTCGACGATCAAGTCGCCCTCGCGGATGCCCGCCTCCTGCGCCGGGCTGCCGTCGCGCACCGACGTGACCACCGCGCCCTTGGTGCGCGGATCCATGTTCAGCCGCTCGGCGAGCGGCGGCGACAGCGACTGCATCCCGATGCCGAGCTTGGCCTTGGGCGCCGAGTGATTTTCATTCGCCGCCGTCTTCTCGTCGCCCGGCAGCTCGGTGGTCGTCGGCGAGACCTTCACCGCCTTGCCGTCGCGCCACAGATCGAGGTCGAGCTTCTGCCCGATCTTCTTCGACAGCACCGTCTTCTGCACCGCCTTGGAGCCGTCGACCGCCTGCCCGTCGACGCTCACCACGACGTCGCCCGGCTTGACGCCCGCCTTGTCGGCCGGCGAGCCCGCCTGCACCTGCGAGACCAGCGCGCCCTTCTCCGGCGCCTTGCCGCCGAGCCCTTTGGCCATCTCGGGCGTCACGTCCTGCATGTAGATGCCGAGGTACGGCCGCCGCACCTTCCCACCATTAATGAGCTGATCGACGATGGGCCGCGCCATCGACGAGGGCACCGCGAACCCGATGCCGGTGCCGATGCCCGCGATCATGGTGTTGATGCCGATGACCTCGCCGTCGAGGTCGACCAGCGGCCCGCCCGAGTTGCCGGGGTTGATCGACGCGTCGGTCTGCAGGAAGTCCTCGTAGTGCCCGGTCTGGAAGCCCGAGCGGTTCTTCGCCGACAGCACGCCGACGGTGACGGTGTGATCGAGCCCGAACGG
>DASREC010000340.1:0-11988 GCA_035652295.1 Polyangia bacterium | reverse complement strand
CTCCGACTCCGAGGGCGACATCTTCGCCACCAAGAGCGGCTCGCTGCGGCTCATCCTCAACAAGGGCGAGTCGCTGTGGGAGCAGACCGGCAAGAAGCAGAAGTTGATCCTGCTGCCGATCGAGGACAACCACGTCCTCATCTACACCGATCTCGGCGTCTACACCGGCCTGCCGCTCGGCACGCCCTGCGACGATCTCTAGGCCAGGTAGGTCCGCGCGAGCGCGAGCTTCTCCTCGGCGAAACGTTTCAGCGCGCGGCGGCGCAGCGACTCCTCGACGGAGGCGGCGTCGGCGCGGATCTCGACGGCGAGGGCGAGCACCAGCTCGACGCCGGCGGGGGTGACCTGGGCGACGCGCGCGGCGGGCGGCGGATCGGCGAGCACGCGCTTGTCGTCGGCGGCGAGCGCGACCAGCGCCTTCGACGCGGCGTCGAGATCGGCGGAGTGCGCCAGCGTCAGCTTGACCTCGGCGTGCGATATTTTGTGCGGCGCAGCAAAGTTGATCACGCGCGAGTTGGCCAGCTCGGTGTTGGGGACGATCAGGAGGTTGCGATCGGCGAGCTGGATGCGCGTCGAGCGCACGCCGATCTCCAGCACCTCGCCCGCCTCGCCGGTGGCCAGCTTGATACGATCGCCGGGGCGGAACGGCCGGTCGACGAGGATGGTGAAGCCGGCGATCATGTTGCCGAGCGTCTGCTGCGCGGCCAGGCCGATGGCCAGCGAGCCGACGCCGAGCGCCGCCACCAGCGACGTCACGTCCTGGCCGAAGTGCTTGAACACGACGATGACCAGGATCAGCGTCACCGCCAGCGCGGTGGCCTTCTCGCCGAGCGGGATGTACTCGCGCTGCAGCCGCTCGCGCTCGTGGCCGGAGACGCGCGCCACCGACGTGACCAGGAGCAGCGCGACCAGGTTGATCAGCATGCGCGCGGCGACGATCGCGGCCAGCACCCACAAGACGCCGCCCGACACCACGTCGACGTGCGGCGGCAGCGGCGCGACGCCGACGGCGAGGTACGATCCGATCAGCGCCAGCAGCGAGACCGCGCCGCGGCGCACGCGCGTCACCATGCGCTCGACGTGCGCGCCGCCGCCGCCGTTCACCTTGGCCGCGCGCGCGCGCGCCCAGCGCGACGACACCACGCCGGCGAGCGTCGCCAGCACCACCGTCGCCACGAGCACCGCGAGCGCGAGGAAGATGCGCTCGTTCGGCGTCGCCTGGCTCCAGGCCGCTGGATGAAGCAAGACGCGGGCGAAGAAGTCACCCACGGCGGAAGTTACTGCTGGTGGGTCTCGGGATGGAACTGCGCGCGCACGGCGGTGGTCGACTTGTGCGTCTCGCCGGGCGCAGCGGCCGGCGGCGTCACCGCGGCCTTCTCGTCTTTCTTCGGCTCATCCTTCTTGGGCTCGTCCTTCTTCGGCGCCGCGCCCTTGTCGTCCTTCTTGTCCGCAACCGGCGGGTTGCCTTTGTCGTCGCCGAAGACCAGCACGCCGAACTTGTCGAGCGCGTGGAAATCTCCGACGAGCGGCGGCGACCACGCCGAGCCCCACTGCGGCTTGCCCGTCGGCATCTCGAGCCGGAAGAAGTTGACGCGCCACTCGGTCCCCACCTTCGGCGGCACGTTCTTCATCTCCTTCTCGCGGCCGCGCGCGGCCTCGAGCGGGATCTGCATCTCGACGGTCCAGCCCTTGTCGGTGTCGGCGCGGTTGTCGAGCGTGCCGTCGACTTTGACGGCGACCTTCATGCCCGAGTCCCAGTCGTTCTGGTTCTGGCGATACGCCGGCAGGTACGAATCGAAGATCGCGCCCTTCGGGTTGGTCTGCAATTCGACGTAGGTCTTGCCGTCGCCGTCGGCGTCGATGAACACCTCGACCGCCTCTTGCGTCCACAGCTTGTCGTCGCGCTTGTCGAGCGTGGCCCACACGTCCTTGTCCTCGATCTGGAACGCGACCCACAGGTACTTGTCGTCCCACAGCACGCGCGCCTCGGTCTTCTGCTCGGCGTAGGCGCCGTCCATGGTGCGCACGAACGCGCCGGTCGTGGCCGCGTCCTTCCACGCCGCCTCGTCGAGCTTGCCGTCGAGCTTGATGGCGCCGGTCTTGACGTGGCGCGCGACGATCTTCTTGTGCTCGACCTGCTTGGCGCTCTCCGTCGGCAGCTTGACGGCGAGGATGCGGTTCTCGGTGTCGTGCGGTCCCTTGACGACTTTGAGGCGCAGCGGGCCCTTCCACGCGCCGACGTAGATCTCGACGGCGTTGCCCGGCCAGTTGGCCGGCACGCTGACGCGGTGGATGTCGCGGATGATCTCGCCCTTCTTCCACACGTGCACGGGGTACTTGCCGTTGATCGGCGTGTGGTCGGCGTTGAGGTGATTCTTCTTGGTGTCGGGCGCCTCGAGGTGCACGAAGATCTTCCAGTCGTCGGTGACCGGGTTCAAGACCTTCCAGTAGTGCGTGAGCGTGAAGGCCTTGCCCGGCGTCACCGTGTCGGTGTCGACGTCGCAGCCGAGGTACGTCAGCTTGTCCTCGAGGTCGGCGTTCACCGGGTGCTGGATGGTGGCGGGAGGCGCGCTGAGAATGTTCTCGCGCGCGGCCTTGACGTCCTCTTCACTCGGCACGTCCGGCGACTGCTCGACGCAGCCGAGGGCGAGCGTACAAGCCAAGAGATAGGTGGATCGGTGCATCGCTTCCTCCAGGGATTGGGCCTACACACTACCGCGCGCGAAACGTCTTAGCCGGTAGCCCCGCGTTTTGCAAGGAGGCGCGTTACTTCGCGGGCGCGGGCGGATCGGGATCGACGTGCATCGCGATGATGCGCCACACGCCGTCTTGATAGCGCCGAAACACGAACGTGTGATTGCCGGCGATGCTCTTGCCGCTCTTGTCTTCGAGCGTCCAGCGTCCCATCTGGAACGTCACCCAGCCGGACATGCCGGAGCGCTCCGACTTGAAGACGAGCTTGCCGCTCCCGGCCAGGTGCGCCTTGGCCCAGGCGAGCACGGCGTCGCGGCCATGCATCGGCTGCTCGCCGACGAGCGTCACATCGTCGGCGAGCAGCTCGGCGAGCCTGGCGGCGTCGCCGCGGGTCCACGCCTGCGCGAACTGCTCCATGAGCGCGTCGGCGGCGATCGGATCGGGCGGCCTGGCGCGCGCGGCTCCACTCACCAGCGCGACGGCGAGCACGAGGCCCATCAGCTTCGGAGGCGGATTTGGATTTCGCATGCGGAGTGTTTAATGCGAGCGCTTTAGAAATGGAACAGGGGGAACGTGGACGGCGTGCGGTCGTGGGGCGCGGCGCGCGCGGGAGCGGCGAGCGCGCGATCGGCGGAGACGGTCGTCGAGGTGGTGCCGGGCGCGTAGATGGCGATCAGGATCAGGCCGGCGATGACGAGCGCGCCGCCGACGACGACCAGCGGCACCCACCATAGACTGCGCTTCGGCGCGGGCGCGGCGGCTTGCGGCGCGGGCTGCGCTTGCGGCGGCTGCGCTTGCGGCGAAGTTTGCGGCGCCAGCTGCGCGTAGGGATCGTTGGCGTTCGCCGCCGTCGGTGGCGGCGCGTTCGGCAGCTCGGGCGGCGGCGCCTCCTGCGCGTCGGGCGGCGGCTGCTCGGCGGCGGGCAGCGGCACGAGCCGCTCGAGCCGCGCGATGCGCGACTCCACCTCCGCGCGGTTCGGCGCGTTCGGCAGGCCCTGCAAGAACCGCTGATAATATTTCAGCGCGACGTGCGCGTGGCCGAGCTGCTCGTGCGCGAGCCCGATGTTGTAGTCGAGCAGCGGCGACGGCCGCAGCGCCTGCGCCGCCTTGAACTCGCGGATCGCGAGCGGGTAGTTGCCGGCGGTGAACGCGCTCTTTCCCGCCTCGAAGTGCTGCCGCGCCTCCCCGAGCTGCGGCTCTTCGGACTGCGCGCGCGCGCGATACGGCCAGTTCATCGCCAGCACCAGCGCGAAGCTGGCGACGACGGCGATGAACGAGCGTGATCGCATGTGGCTCCTAATACGGGTTGAGCACGTCGCCGCCGCTCTTCTTCCCGCGCGGCGCATCGTCGATGCGCTCGTACGGATCGACCGGGCGATGCTTCGGCGGCGGATGCGCGACCGGCGGCTGCGTGTACGGCGGCGGCTGCCCATACACCGGCGGGTGCGCCGGCGGCTGCGGCCGCGGCGGCGGATCCTTGCTCAGCGGCGGCGGCGCCGGCAGCTTCACCGGCGGCGGCGACGGCTTTTCGATCTTGTGCAGCTTGACCATCACCTTGCGCGACTTCGCCGGATCGATGGTGATGGTCTCTTCCGAGTAGCCGCTGCGCTGGAGCACCACGCTCATCGACGAGCCGGCCTCGAGCTGGATGTCCTCGGGCGTGTCGCCGATGACCTTGCCCGCGTGCAGGATGTTGGCGCCCGGCGGCACCGAGTCGACGATCACGATGATCTTCTCGGCGGCCGGCTTGGGCGTGCCGAGCGGCGTGACCACCGGCTTCGGCGGATCGGCCGGCTTCGGCGTCGGCACCACCACCGGTTCTTTTTTGTGGAACACCACGAACGCGCCGCCGCCCGCGGCGAGCAGGAGCGCGAGCCCCGCGACCAGCGGCAGCATCGATCGCTTGCGCGGAGGCGGCGCGGCCTCGACCGGCATCGCGCTCGCGGTCGCGTTCGGCCGCTGGCTGGTCGCGCGCGGCATCGACTCCGACGGGCGGCGCGTGCCGAGCGGCGGCGTGGTGCGCGCCACCACCGGCATCGGCGTCGACGGATGCGCCGACGCCTGCACCAGCAGGTGCGGCGCGAACAGCTGCAACAGCGACTGCAGATCGGCGAACAGGTCGTGCATCGACTGGTAGCGCTCGGCCGGCTCCTTGGCCATCGCGCGCAGGATCATCTCCTCGATCTCTTCCGGAATGTTGCGATCGGGCGCCATCTCCGTCGGCCGCTTGGGCACGACGGTGATGTGCTTGGTGAGGATGCCCATGAACGACTCGGCCTCGAACGGCACGCGCCCGGTGAACACCTCGTACATGATCACGCCGACCGAGTAGATGTCGCTGCGGTGATCGAGCGAGTTGCCCATCGCCTGCTCGGGCGACATGTAGTGCGGCGTTCCGAAGATCGCGCCGGTGCGCGTGAGCGACGACGCGCCCTCGGCGCCCGAGACCTTGGCGATGCCGAAGTCGAGGATCTTCACCATCGCGCGCCCGTGCCGCTCGGCGATGAAGATGTTCTCCGGCTTCATGTCGCGGTGGATGATCCCCTTGTCGTGCGCCGCCGACAGCCCGCGCGCGACCTGCGAGAACAGCTCGAGCCCTTCGCCGACGTCGACCGGCGCGCCGTCGCGCATGCGCTCGGCGAGCGAGCGGCCGGCGAGGTACTCCATCGCCAGGTACACCGAGCCCGACGGCAGCGTGGCAAAATCGTCGATCTCGATGATGTTCTCGTGGCCGATCGACGAGGCCGACCACGCCTCCTGGCGAAAGCGCGCCACCGCCTCCGGGTTCGACACGATCTCGGGACGCAGCAGCTTGATGGCGAAGCGCTTGTTGATGTTGACGTGCTGCGCTTCGTACACCTGCCCCATGCCGCCTTCGCCGATCAGCCGCGCAATGCGGTAGCGATCGGCGAGCACCGTGCCGACGAGGTTCTGCTTGCCCGCGGCCGGATCTCTTACGAGCGGCGTGCCGTCCTTCGCGCAGAACTGCCCGCCTTCATAGCGCGCGTTGCACGCGGGACAAACCATCGTCGTCGGTTGCTCGGCGCCGTCCACTCGGAACCAGTATGAAAGAGCGCCCGGCGGTTGTCCATGCGGTCGCTCACCTGCTAAGGTGCCGGCCCATGGCGCGCACACAAGTCGATCGACACCTCGCCGTCGCCGAGGAGCAACACGCCCACGATCCCGAGCGCGCCGAGATCATCGCGCGCGTGCGGCGCTTCAAGGCCGGCTGGTACGAATTGGGGCAGGCGCTCACCGAGCAGCGGCACTCGGAGAGCTTCAAGCGGTGGGGCTATGCGAGCTTCGACGACTACTGCAAGCGCGAGCTGCACCTCAAGGCCGACACCGTCGCCAAGCTGACCGGCTCCTACGTGTTCTTGCGCAAGAAGGCGCCCGAGGTGTTGTCGCGCGACGGACGCGAGTCGCCGATCCCGAGCTACCAGGCGGTGGATTTTTTGCGCCGCGCCGAAGAGGAGGCGGACGCGCCCGAAGAGACGGTGCGCGAGATCCGCCGCCACGTGCTCGACGAAGGCGCCAGCCTGCCGAAGGTCTCGCGGCTCTACCGCGAGGTGCTGTTCCCCGTCGACGAAGAGGAGCAGCGTGACAAGCGTCGCGGCGGCCTCAAGCAAGCGATCGCGAAATTGGTCGAGCTGCTCGCGCTCGCGCGCGCCGAGGGCGCCGTGCCCAAGGACCTCGCCGCCGAGTGCGAGGAGCCGCTTCAGCGGCTCGCTGCGCACATCGGCGGCGAGTAACCGTCACTCGGGTTTCGTGTCGTCCTTCTTCTGCTCGACGGCGGGCTGCGCAGCCTCCTGAGCCGCGCGCCGCTTGCCGGCCTCGATCAGCTCCTTCACCTTCTGCCCGCCTTTGTGGCCGATCTCCTCGTAGAACTCGTGACCGCGCTGGTCGCGAACCGTCTCGCCACCTTTGCGTCCGATCTCTTCGTAGAACGAGTGGCCGCGCTGGTCGCGAACTTTCTGCCCGCCCTTGCGGCCCGCCTCACGGACGGTCATTCCGCCGCCCGGTTTCTTCTCCTCTGCCATTTGTTCCTCCGTGCCTCGGTGTGTGACTGCTACTTCGCAGGCCGCTTGCCGGCGTTGATCAGCTCGCGTACTCGCTGACCGCCCTTGCGTCCGATCTCCTCGTAGAACTCGTGGCCGCGCTCGGAGCGCACCGTCTCACCGCCCTTGCGTCCGATCTCGCGGTAGAACGGCGTGCCGTAGCGCTCCTTGGTGGTCTGCCCGCCCTTCTCGCCGCCCTTGCGCCCGGCTTCGCGCACGCTCATGTCGCCTTTGGGTCGTTCGTTCGCCATTCGCTCACTCTCTCCCGGATCGTTTTCCGGCTTCGATCAAGTCAGGGACTCTTCGCCGCCGCGGCGGCCGATCTCCTCGTGGAAATTCACGCCGCCGCTGCGCGCCGCGCGGCTCCTCGGCGGCGCGCTCGACGGCGTGCTCGACGATCGCCTCGGCCATGTCGCGGCCGGTCGCCTGCTCGACGGCGCGGAACGACGGCGTGCCGTTCACCTCCAGCACCAGCGGGCCGCGCTCGGTGATCAGCAGATCGACGCCGGCGTAGTCGAGCCCGATGGCGCGCGCCGCCTGCACCGCCAGCCGCTCGACGTCGGCGTCGAGCTCGATCGCGGTCGTCTCGCCGCCGAGCTGCACGTTCGAGCGGAACTCGCCCGGCGGCGGCCGGCGCGCGATCGCGCCCGCCACGCGATCGCCGACGACCAGCGCGCGCACGTCGAGGCGCGGCGTCACGAACTCCTGCAAGTAGAGCGCGCCGTAGCGGCCGAGCAATTGCGCCACGCGCGGGATGTCGTCGCGCCCGACCAGCTCGACGCCGAGCCCGAGCGATCCATAGAAAGGCTTCACCACCGCGCGCCCCATCGCGTCGACGGCGCGCGCCGCTTCGTAGAGCGACTGCGCCACCACCACGCGCGGCGACGCCACGCCCGCGCGCTGGATGAGCCAGCTCGAGCGGAACTTGTCGACGGCGGTGACCAGCGCGCGCACGTCGTTGACCACGCGCGCGCCCGATTCGCCGAGCGCGCGGTAGAGCTCGAGCTGCAGCTCGGCGTCACCGCGCTCGCCGACCGCGCGCGGCGTAAGAAAGAGATCGAAGCCGCTCGCCGGCTCGCCTCCGACGGTGATGCGCCGATCGGCACCAATCTCGGCGCCGAACTCCGTCGGCGCGAGCACGCGCACGTCCCCGCGGCGGCGGGCGGCGGCGGCGATCCGCTGCGCGTCCCAGTCCTCGTCGGGATATGCCGAAATGACACCAATCCGCACGTGTGCTCCGCCTTTCTACCGTCGGGTTCTCCCACCGGTGGAACCGCGTTCGCTCCACCGACGAGCCCATCTCTCACACGGTAGGCAAAGCATCGTGCATGCCATCTCCCCTCGCGGGGCAGCCGTGCGATTCGGGTGCTCACCTGAGCGGTGGCTCTTGTTACGATGCGCGCATGACGCTCGCGAGCGACGTTCGTCGCCCGGCGGTGGCCGGGCGTTTCTATCCCGACGATCCGGCCGCGCTCGACGAGGAGGTGCAGCGCTTCCTCGCCGGCGGCGCGGCGGCCGAGCGGCGGCTCGCGGTGATGGCGCCGCACGCGGGCTACGTCTACTCGGGCGGAATCGCCGGGCGCGTGTTCGCCGCGACCGAGGTCCCGCGCCGCGTGATCGTGCTCGCGCCCAATCACACCGGCCGCGGCAAGTGGGGCGCGGTGTGGACGCGCGGCGCGTTCGAGCTGCCGGGGTTCACCATTCCCGTCGACGAAGCGCTGTGCGCGGCGCTCACCGCCGGCAAGGGTCCGCTGGCGCACGACCGCGAGGCGCACCGGCTCGAGCACGCGCTCGAGGTCGAGCTGCCGTTCTTGCGCGCGCGCCGCGCCGATCTCCAGCTCACGCCGATCATCCTCGGCCCGCTCGAGCTCGACGAGTGTCTCGACGTCGGCGCGCGCCTGGCCCGCGCGGTGGAGGCGCTCGGCGAAGACGTGCTGGTGGTGGCGTCGAGCGACATGAACCACTACCTCTCCGACGAGGAGACGCGCCGCATCGACCACCGCGCACTCGAGCCGCTGCTGGCGCTCGACGCCGAGCGGCTCTACCGCACGGTGCGCGACGAGGACATCTCGATGTGCGGCGTCGTTCCCGCCACCGCGATGCTCGCCTACGCCCGCGCCCGCCACGCCACGCGCGCCGACCTCGTCGGCTACGCCACCTCCGGCGACGCCTTCGGCGAACGCGACCGCGTCGTCGGGTATGCGGGGGTAACGATCGTCTAGCTGGTGCTCGCTCGACGGCGCTGCGTTCCGCGCGCGGGCTGCGGCAATTTGCCGCCGTGCTCAAACAGTCCTCGTCGCGGGCGTGCGCCTTCGGCGCACGCGATCGCTCCTGCGGAACTGCGCGCGGCGGCAAATTGCCGCAGCCCGCGCGCTCCACTCCGCTACGTGCAAGGCTCGAGTGACGTAAACCTCTGAGAATAGCCGAACGGAGCTGCTTTACGAATTGGCGTCAACGGTAGCGGAACGGAGCGCGTGGGCGCGAAAATTGTTTTTCGCGGGCATTGCGAAGGCGCTCCTCGCCGCAGGCGAGGATGCCAGCCGGAGCATGAGTGAGCACGTGCCGCGCGCAGCCGTTGCTGCGCAGCAGCAGCGGCGAGCACGGCGTATGCGAACGTCCCGCGAAAAACGATTTTCACGCCCGCGCGCGGAGTGCAGCGGGTTCGGGCACGACTCTTTAGCTGAGGAATTGGTTCGTGCGCGCATCGTGCACGCGCGTCTCGATGGAGACGAGGGCGTTGTGCTCGATGGTGTAGACGTTGTAGCGGGCGCGGCGCTCGGGGCGCGGATCACTATAGGTGGCGGAGCCGACGCCGATGACGGGGATGGGGCCGCGCGGCCCGGCGACCTCGGTGCGCAGATCGCGGTGCTCGTGGCCGTGGAGGATCAGCTCGGCGCCGACGCGCGCGAGGACTCTTTGCAGCGCCGAGCGATCGCGCAGGCCGCGCAGGAACGCGTGGCGGTTGTCGACCGGCGGGTGGTGCAGCGCGAGGATGCGGAACTTGCCGTCGAGACGCGCCAGCGCCGACTCGATCGCCGCCAGCTGCGCGGCGCCGACCCGGCCGTCGGCGAACGGCACCGGCGACGGGCGCGCCGTCGAGACGCCGACGATGGCCACGTCGCCGCGCACGCGCACCGCCGGAAAACCCGCGCCCTCGTCGCCCGCGGTGTAGCGCGCGAAGTGGCGCGCGAACGATCCGCGCGCCAGCGCCGACAGCGTGTAGACGTCGTGATTGCCCGGCACCACCGTGACGTGCTCGGGCCCGAGCCGCAGCCGATCGAGGATCGAACGCGCCAGCGTAAACTCCGACGGCAGCGACAGGTTGGTCAGATCGCCGGTGACGATCACCTCGTCGGGCGGCCGCGCGTTCAAGTCGTCGACCACCGCCTCGAACAGCTCGGTCGGGTGCTTGCCGCGCCGGTTGATCTTCAAGTTCACCCAGCCGGCGAAGCGCTTGTTGAGAAACGCCCACGGCCGCGCGCCCGACAGATCGAGCGCGTGCACGTCGGAGAAGTGCGCGATCCGCACGCTAGGCTTTCCGCGCCATGAACGTGTGGATGCCGCACTCGAGCTTCTGCCCGCCCCAGCGGCCGGCGCGCTCGTCGGCGTCGGCGGCCACCGGCTGCGTGCACGGCCAGCAGCCGATCGACTTGTAGCCGCGATCGAGCAGCGGGTTGTACGGCACGTCGTGGCCGAGCAGGTAGTCCCACGTGTCCTTGCGCGTCCAGCGCGCGAGCGGATTCACCTTTACGAGCTGCGTGCCGTCGTCGCGCTGATACGACTCGAGCACGTCGATGCGCGCGCGCGTCTTGGCCTGGTCGCGCCGCAGCCCCGCGATCCACGCGTCGAGCCCCACCAGCGCGCGCCGCGTCGGCTCGACTTTTCGGAGCGCGCAGCAGGTGTCGGTGTCGCGTTCGTAGAGCGCGAGCCCGTGGCGCCGGTTCTGCTCCTCGAGCGTCACCGCGCCTTTGAGCACCTCCAGGTTCAGCCCGTAGCGCTCGACGAACTTCGCGCGCAGCTCGAGCGACTCGGGGAACAGGAAGTCGGTGTCGACGGTGAACACCTTGACGTCGGGTTTGATCGCCGCGGCCATCGCCACCAGCGCGCAGCCTTCGGGCCCGAACGCCGTCGAGATCGCGATGCGCGGAAAGGCCGCGAACGCCCAGCGCAGGATCTCTTCGGGCGCCTGGCCCTCGAGCTCCTGCGCGCGCGCCGCGACCTCCGCCTCGGTCATCGCGCTTCCAGGTAACCGAGCTCGCGCAGCCGCGCGATGATCTTCTCGACGCTCTGGTCGACCGACTCCTGCGACGAGTCGACCACCACCTCGGGCTCGACCGGCTCCTCGTACGGATCCGACACGCCGGTGAAGTTGGCGATCTCGCCCTTGAGCGCCTTCTTATAGAGGCCCTTGACGTCGCGCTCGGCGAGCACGTCGATCGGGCAGCGCACGAACACCTCGACGAAGCCGGCCCCGTCGTTGGTGATCATGCTGCGCACCTCGTCGCGCACCGCGCGGTACGGCGAGATCGCCGCGGTGATCGCGACTACGCCGTTGCGCGACAGCAGGTTCGAGACGAACCCGATGCGGCGGATGTTGATGTCGCGATCCTCTTTGGAGAACGAGAGGCCCTTCGACAAATTCGTGCGCACCACGTCGCCGTCGAGGATCTCGACGCGGTGACCGAGCTGCTTGAGGCGCTCGGCGATCGGCAGCGAGAGCGTCGACTTGCCGGCGCCCGAGAGACCCGTGAACCAGAGCGTGAACCCTTTGGCCATGAGGTGAGTAAATGGCCAAGCGAGCGCGCGTTGTCAAGGCGAGCAGCGGCTTTTTCCGTCGCTGGATTACCGTTTGCAAACTATTGCGGTATGCGGATCGGGCATGCGGTGACGGTGGCGGTGGTGGCAGCGACGGTGGCGGCGTGCGGCGGCGGGGGCGGCGGTGGAGCGGCGGGCACGCCGGGCGGCGGCGGGCCGCCGGGTGACAACGGCGGCAATCCGCCTTCGGGCGGGACGCCGTCCGCGGGCGCCGACGCCGGCGTGACGCCCGCGCCGGTCGCCGACGGCGGAGCGCCACCGTCGAGCGATGGCGGCGCGCCTCCCACGGCGTGCCCGATGACACCGGCGCTCTTCTCGACCACCGGCGCCATGCCGCTCGCCACCGACGCCGACTTCATCTACGCGTTCGACACGCAGGCGATCGTGCGCATCGGCCACGCCGGCGGCGCGCCGCAGCCGA
>DASREC010000339.1:0-4219 GCA_035652295.1 Polyangia bacterium | reverse complement strand
CCAGCTTCGCCGCCACGCCAATCCCCGCCACGCCGAGCGCGATCAGCACATAGGGCACGACGGCCCAGACGTCGATCCAGTGCACCAGCACCAGGTTCTGCACGCCGAACAGCGCCACCAACAACCCCGCCGCGCCGAGCGCGATCGACGCCGCCTTGATGGCGAGCGGAATGCGCGCCTCGTCGAGCAACGCATTGACGTCCGGCGTCTCCGTACCGTCCCCCATGCGCGACAGCTAACACGCCCCCGCGCCGCCGACAAGCGCTCACGACTCGCGCAAGAGCCAGGTCCGCGGCGCTACGAGCGGCCCCTCCGCCGACGCAAACGGATCCCGCCATTCCGCCGCATACCGCCCCGGCGCATGATGCTGCCGATTGTTGAGCACATAATGCCGCGCCCGCGCCGTCTGCGTCGGCGTCCGTAACACCACCGCGTGATACCGATCGGCAAACACCTTCCCGCGCCTTCGCATCAACCGATTGAGCGCCACCGCCATTCTGACGTTCAATCCCTGCATTCCACGCGAAAGCTCTCGATTGCCCTCCGCCTCGACAAGAAAGTGAACATGATTGCCCTGCACTGAGAAGTGCACCACGCGAAACCCGACACGCCCATTGGCCGCATTGAACGCATTCTTCAGTGCACCAAGGCAACTCTTACTCCTCAGTCCACAAACGTCTTCACGCATCCTCACAGTTACGTGTACTGGGAATCGCCGTTTGAGCACTGGCCGCGTCTTATGCGAAACGCGCGGTCGCGTACCCTGCATCTTGCGTCCCGCCCCTCGACGTTTTCCGCCCCACGTGCGAAACGCCAAACCGAGTTGTCTGTCTTGATTAGGCACTATTCAAACGTAATATCTCAATGACTCTTTGCAATGTTCTCTGAATCTTTTCTTAATCTTTTTTAATCGACTACGGCGCACTCAGGCGGCGGGGGTTTGCCTGTGGGCAGGCGCTCAGTGACTTATGGCGAGATATGTCTAACGCGGCTGTCCACAGGCAAAGGCGGAGCCGTCCCCGCCGCAGTTTGAAATACAAACCGTCAATAACCACTCTTCAGAGGTGGTGACACGCACTCTTCACTCCGAACGTCGACGGGGACGGCTCCGCCTTTGCCTGTGGACAGCTGCGCCGATCAAGGCAAGACACATCCCGAGCACCTGCCCACAGGCAACCCCCCGTCGACTGACACGGCCGTCTTTGATTAAGATTTGAGATTCAGATTCGGAGCAGATTAAGAATTTAAATCAGGCAGCGGCGTTATCGAGAATCTTCTGAATCAAAGCGTCGTAATCCATTCCCGCCGCGATTGCCGATTGGGCGAAATCGTCTTCTTTGGCGAGAGACGGATTGGGATTGGCCTCGATGACGATGATCTCGTTCGCCGCGGTCAGGCGCACGTCGATGCGGCCGAGCCCGCGGATCTTGAGCACGCGATACACCTTGCGCGCCACCTGCTCGAGCTTGGCCGCCACGCCGTCGGGCAGCGGCGCGGGGGCGCCGTTCTTGATGCCCCACTTCTTGCGATAGGCGTCGTCCCACTTGGCTTTGGACGTGGCGAACTTTGGGACGTCGGCCGGCACCTCGCCAAAGAACAGCTCGCGCGCGGGAAACACCGTCAAACGTTTATTGCCGAGCACACTGAGGTAGAGCTCGCGGCCCTCTATGTACTCTTCAATCAGTACGTCGTCGGAGAACTTCTCGTGCAGGAACTTGACGCGCTCGAGCACCTCGCCCTCGTCGCGCGCGAACGACGCCTGGCTGATGCCGTCCGAAGACTCTTGATTGATGGGTTTGACGAACGCGGGATAGACGAAACGCTTCAATCCCCTCAATGGACGCGCCCGATGCGACACCACGAAGCGCGCCACTCTGACGTGATGATAGGCCAATAGCTTCTTGGCCAATGACTTGTCTTTGCAAAGCAGCAGCGCGTCGGGGCCGGCGCCGGTATAGCGCACTTTGAGCAGCTCCAGCAGCGCCGAAACGTTCGGCTCGTGCGCGCGCGTGGCGTGAAACGACTCCGTGAGATTGAAGACCACGTCGGGTTGAAACGATTTGATCTTCTCTACCGTGGCCAGAACGTTATCGAACACCGCCAGCGTGTCCACCTCGTGGCCGAGACGTTTCAAACATTGCAGCACGTCCGCCTCGGTGGGCTTGCCCTCGTCCTCGCGCAGCTCGCGCGCCGAGAACGTCTCGTCGGGCAGCGGCGCGCGGTGCAGATCGAAGAAGACCAATATCTTCATACCGACCTCTTGAATCGGCCCGTATGCAAATGATTGGTGACCAAGGCCGCCAGATACGCGGCCAGGTCGAGCAATACCCGCGATTCATTGACGGGCGCGATCAGCTCCAGACTTTCACAGCGCAACATCAACCGCCTCAATAGACGATCGACCGTGTACTTGTGCTCGCCGGTCCAGCGCACGATCGCCGGCACCAGCGCGTTTCGCCGCTTGCGCATGAAGCGCGCCGCCGACTCCTCGCCGGGATCGCCCTGCTCGAAGATGGCGCGCAGATCGGCGTCGTAGAAGTCGGGATAGTCCTCGGCGTACAGCTTGCGCCGCTCGGCGTAATAGCGCGCCAGCGTCTTCTTCATGCGGGCGGCGTCGGCCAATCGGCCGCTGCGTCCCCGCGGCACGCGCGCGCGCAGCGACGCCGCCTCGCGCATCAGCTCGTCGACGTACTCCAGCTTGTCGAGCGCCTTCCAGCCGTGATAGCGCGCGCGCCACTCTTCGGCCGGCGCGCCCAGCCACACCGCGAACGTCTCGGCGAAATCCTCGTCGGGGTGCGCCTGCGCGTACCAGTTGCCGAGGTGGCGCACGAAGCTCTTCGAGTACGGGCGCGGCCGATAGCTGTCGGGCGTCGCCTCCTCGTCGGAGCGGCCGAACAGCGCGCGCCAGCGGCGGCGGCGCGAAAAACGAAACGCGTGATCGACCGCGTGGCCGCACTCGTGACGCAAGAGCTGCTGGCACCACTCGGGCGTGCCGCCTTCGACCTCCAGCACCTGGCGCAATTCGAGCGCCTTCAAACGCGGATGCGCCAGATAAAAAGGAATCGCGATCAGCGGCTGCCCCGTCGGCGTGAACCACTCGTCGCCGAGATAGCACGGCGGCTTGAGCTCGAGCCCGCGCGCCTCCAGCTCGGCGTGGAGCTGCGCGATCCGCGGCTCGAGCTCCGAGCCTTCGATGCGCACGCCGAGATCGCAGATGCGCAGCGCGAGCAGCTCCTCGTCGCGATACGCGGCCCAGGGCGGCTCCATCATCCGGCGGTGGCGCGGGCGATCAGCTCGTCGAGCAGCTTCTGGCCGTCGGCGGTGGTGCAGCCCTGATGGCCGGTGCACACCACGTCGACGGGAAGATCGCCGAGCTGCGCTTTGAGGTTGGCGATGTGTTTCTTGTTGGCCGCCGGATCGAGGCTGAACGACGGCATGCAGAAGTCGAGCTTGCCGCCTTCGATTTGCATCGAGTCGCCGGCGAACAGCACGCGGTCGTAGTACAGCACGTACGAGCCGCTCGTGTGGCCGGGCAGCGGAATGGCGATGACCTTGCCGCCGTCGACCGGCAGCTCGACGCGGCCGACGTAGGGATCGGTGGCGGTGATCGGGCCGACCGGCAGGATGCGCCCGAACCAGCGGCCGGCGAACGGCACGTTGGGATCGCGCTTGGCGAGCAGGTCGACGTCGGGCGCGCCGACGTGGATGCGCGCCTTCGAGCACAGCGGCGACGCGGCCACGTGATCGAAGTGGCCGTGCGTGAGGAACACGTCGCTCACGTCGTCGCGCGTCGCGTGCAATTCGGCGAGCAGCGCGTCGAGCGCGTGGCCCTCGGTGTCGATGCCGGCGTCGAACAGCACCACCTTGCCGCCGGCGCGCGCGCCGTAGATCTCGGTGAAGAAGTTTCGCAGGCGGAAGATCTGGCCGCGCACCGCGACCGGCGGTTTGTAGCCGGTGCGCATCAGCCGCATCGAGATCACCAGCGCCGCCGGCAGCACCACGAACACGATGAACAGAGCGATCAGCGGTCGTCGACGTCGTCGAGCCATGCCGCATTAAAACACGCCCGCGCGCGCTTTCACCAATTCGGCGTCTTGAGCTCCGCGTGCGGGCGCGCGAACAGGAAGCCCTGGAACAGCTCGCAGCCGAGCTCGCGCAGCGTGCGCGCCTCGTCGGCGGTCTCCACGCCCTCGGCCACCACCGCGTTGCCGAGCCGCGC
>DASREC010000338.1:0-9709 GCA_035652295.1 Polyangia bacterium | reverse complement strand
GACGGCCGCGGCGCCGCGCGCGATCGCCGGGCCCGTCCGCGCGCCCGCTCGCCCGGCGCTCGCCGCCGCGGCGCGCTGATCGGGCGCGGGAGGTCGAGCGCCGGCGGCCGAGCGCGTGTTCATCGGCGCGGCAGCGAGTGTCGTGGTTTTCACCACGCGCGCGAGCGGGCTGCGCGCCGGCGCGGAGATCGCGCTGGCACCGGCCGTGCTCTAATCAGCGCGCATGTCCAGACCATCGTTTCTCGACTACACGCCGGTGCCGCTCGCGTTCGGGACCAGCGGGCTGCGCGGCCTGGTCCGCGACCTCACGGATCTCGAGGCGTACGTCAACGTCAAGGGCGCGCTTCGCTACTTGATCGAGATCGGCGACATCGCCGCGGGCGCGAGCGTGCTCGTCGCCGGCGATCTGCGCCCCAGCACCGAGCGCATCGTGCGCGCGTGCGCGCAGGCGATCGCCGACGCCGGCTGCACCGTCGAGAACGCCGGCAAGATTCCCACGCCGGCGCTGATCCTCCACGGCATCCGCACGCGCCGCGCGGCGGTGATGGTCACCGGCAGCCACATCCCGTTCGATCGCAACGGCATCAAGCTGTCGAAGAGCGTCGGCGAAGTGCTCAAGTCCGACGAGCCCGGCATCCTGCGCGCGATCGAGCGCGTGCGCGCCGAGGAGTACGCGAAGAGCGCCGCGTCGTCGGCGTTCGATTCGGCGGGCATGCTGCGGCGGCCGAGCGAGCCGCCGTCCGCCGACGCCGCCGCCGAGCGCGGCTACGTCGCGCGCTACGTCGAGGCGCTCCCCGCCGACGCGCTGCGCGGGCTCACCATCCTGTTCTACCAGCACTCGGCCGTCGGGCGCGACCTGATCCCGCGCATGCTGGGCGCGCTCGGCGCCGAGGTGATCACGGCCGGCCGATCGGACACGTTCGTTCCCATCGACACCGAGGCGCTCGGCGACCGCGAGCTGGCGACGCTGGCGGCGCTCGTCGACGGCGTCGAGACGTCGGAAGGGCCGGTCGACGTGGTGGTGTCGACGGACGGCGACTCCGATCGTCCGCTGGTGCTCGCGGTGGATCACGGCGCGGGCGGGCGGCGCCTGCGCTTTCTGCCGGGCGATCTGCTGGGCGCGATCGCGGCCGAGTGGATCGGCGCCGACGCGGCCGCGGTGCCGATCAGCGCCAACGACGCCGTCGAGCGGCGCCTGCGCGAGCTCGGCGTCGAGCTGCGCAAGACGAAGATCGGCTCGCCCTACGTGGTGGCGGAGCTCGAAGCGCTGCGCGCGCGCCACCGGCGCGTCGTCGGTTGGGAGGCGAACGGCGGGTTTCTCGTCGGCAGCGACCTGGCGATCGGCGGGCGCGCGCTCGCCGCGCTGCCGACGCGCGACGCTTTTTTGCCGATCGTCGCCGCGCTCACCGCCGGGCTCGAACGCGCGTGGTCGCGATTGCCGCCGCGCTACGGCGCCTCCGGGCTGCTCGACAACGTGCCCACCGAGGTGAGCCGCGCCATCCTCGCGCGCCTGACTCCGCCGGGCGGCGCCGTCGAGGTGTCGCTGGAGGGCGAAGGCGACGGCGCCGGCGCGATCCGGCGCGAGCTCGAGCGGCGGTTCGCGCCCGCGCTCGGCTTCGGCGCCGCCGTGCGCATGAACCTGCTCGACGGGTTGCGGATCTATTTTTCGAATGGGGACGTGGCGCACATCCGTCCGTCGGGAAACGCGCCGCAGCTCCGCCTCTACGCCAACGCCGACTCCCAGGCGCGCGCCGACGAGATTGTCGCGCTGGCGCTGCGCCGTCCCGACGGCATCCTGCAGCGGATGCAAGATGACTTCAGCGGCGCAGCACCAGCTCCTCGGTGAGGTCGCGCTCGAAGCTCTCGCGGCGCCAGTCGTCGGCGGCGCGCTCCGTGTGCTGACGCTCGATGAACGGTCCGAGCCATTCGACGATCTGGTGCTCGGGGCTGACCGCCTTGAGCCGGCGATAGTCGTCGTACTCGGCGTCGATGCCGCCGCGCGCCAGCAGGAGCTGCACCTCGGCGCGCGCGAACTTCGGATCGCGCGCCAGCGCCTTGCGGAAGAACGACTCGGCGCGACGGCGATCGTGCCGCCGCGAGAGCTGCTCCATGCCGCGCAGGAACAGGTAGCCGTTCGATTGCGGGTCGAGCGCCTCGAGGCGCGCCAGGTCGCGATCGAAGCCCGCCCAGTCGCCGACGATCCGATCGTAGTCGGCCGCGACGCGATAGCCGTGATAATCGGCGGGCGACGCGGCGATGATCTCGCGCGCGAGCTGCATGCCGAGGTCGAGGTGGCCGCGGGCGTCCCGCGCGAGCGCGCCGCGCACGTCGCCGATCTCCGCGCGCACCCGCTCGGGCGAACGCTCGACCTCGTGCGCCAGGATCTCGGCGACGATCAGCTGATCCTCGCCCCACGCGAGCTGGAGCTGCGCGCCGAGCGCGAGCGCGCCCGGATCGCCCGCGTGCTCGACGGTGAAACCATACGCCGCCGGAAAGTCCGCGAGCCGATCGCGGCGCAGCGCCTCGACCACGTCGTCGAGCGAGCGCGGCGCGCGTCGCGGATCGGGCTCGACCCGGCGCCGGTACTCGGCGGCGACGCGATCGGCGTCCGCTTGCGTGAGCGACGCGGAGTCGGCGGCGCGCATCGCGGCCGGCGTCGCCGCGCAGCCCGACAACAACACGAACACGACATAACGATGGGGACGCATCATGGCGCTCTCCTTTGTACGGGTCGACCGCACCAGCGGGCGCGGGCGTAGACATCGGGATCGCTGCACAGCACCGCGAGCGACGCGCGGCGCGCCTGGTCGGGCGGACGCGCGCGCATCGTGGAGCAGCCGGCGGAGCAGAGCAGCGCGAGCACGGCGAGCAAGTTGCGCATGACCGGCGGTGGAGCATCCGCCGTGCCGCGCGGCGTGCCGCCGGCTTCAGGCGGCGCTGCTCAAAAAGACGGCGCGCGAGTGGCGGGTTCTTCGACAGCGGCGACGCGTTCGCCGACGATGATCGAGCGCAGCAGCTCGGCCGCGCGCGCGACGTGCTCCACGATCCCGCGCAGCTCGGGGCGCTCGCTGGTGAACGTCTGTTCGTCGCGGATCTCGGCGACCAGGCCGCGCGTGGTCTCCACCGAGTCGAGCGCGGCGTACAGTCGGGCGAGCGTCATGGAGCCAAAGTTGGGGTCGCGCATCGTGGCACCTCGCGCGCAATCCTCAGCAAACGTCGCGCCAGCCGCCGGCGCGATCTCAAGCGGCGCGGCGGCGCGGCAGGCGCACGGTGAACACCGTCCCGCGCTCGGCCGTCGAGTCGACCGCGATCGTGCCGGCGTGCGCGCGCACGATCTGATCGACGATGTAGAGCCCGAGCCCGAGCCCGCGCGACGGGCCGCGATCGGCGGCGCCGCCGCGACGGAACGGCTCGAAGATCGTCGGCAGCACCTCGGGCGCGATCACCGGCCCGCGGTTGCGCACGCTCAAGACCACGTCCGCGTCGCCGGCGATCGAGACCTGCACCGGCTCGTCGGCCGCGCCGTGCGTGAGCGCGTTGGCCACCAGGTTCGACACCACTTGCGCCATGCGCGCCGGATCCCACTCGCCGCGCACGTCGCCGCGCACGTCGAGCTCGACGCTCCGCTCGCGATGCGCCGCGCGCAGCTCCTCGATCGCCGCGGTCGCGATCTCGCGCAGGTCGGCGGGCGCGGGCGCGATCGGCAGGCCGCCGCGGAAGCGGCTGTCGGTGAAGTCGAGCAGCGTGCCGATCAGCTCGACCATGCGCTTGGCCGCGCGATCGATCTGCTCGACGTGGCTCCTCACCGGCGCGGGCGCCTCGTCGCCGAGCAGCACCAGCCCCGCCAGCCCGCGCACCGCGCTCAGCGGATTGCGCAGGTCGTGGCCGAGCACGCCCATCATCTGCTCGCGAAACGCCAGCGCCTGCTTCAGCTCCTCCTGCGCGCGCTTGGTCTCGGTGATGTCGGTGGCCGCGCCGATCGCCCCGCGCACGCCGCCCGAAGCGTCGCGCAGCGGCTCGACCGAGACGAGGAAGTGGCGCTGCGCGCCGGCCATCGTCTCGGCGAACTCGTCGGTCACTCCGCGTCCGCCGTCGATCACGCGGCGCACGATCGCCGCGAAGGCCGCGCCCGGCTCCCCCGCGGCCGCGTCGCCGAGCGCGGGCGCGACCGGCTGATCGAGCGGCGGGTTGTGCAGCCAGCGAGCGCGCAGCTCGCGATCGAGCTCGAACACGGTGATGCGCGCGTGCGCCAGCGCCAGGCGAAAGCGCTCCTCGCTCTCGCGCAGCTTCTGGTGCAGGCGCGCGTTCTCGACGATCTGCGCCGCCCGCTGCGCCAGCTCCTGCGCGAGCGCGAGATCTTCCGGGCCGTAGCGCCGCGCCGACGCGCCGCCGGCGACGAAGGTCGCGGTGGCCACCAGCTCGTCGTGGATGCGCAGCGGCACCACCAGCAGCGAGCGCGCGCCGAGGCGCTCGAGCAGCGCGCGCAGCTCGCGATCGGCGATGCGCTCCCCGGCGTAGTCCGCGAGCACGAACGGCCCGCGGGCGACCAGCTCGCGCAGCGCGCGGTCGCAGCCGTCGAGGCGCATCAGCTCGTCGGCGAGCGGCTCGAGCGCCGGATCGGCGTGCGCCACCTTGGCGCGGCGGAGCCGGCCGTTCACCGCGACGTCGACGATGCACCAATCGCCCAGCTCCGGAATCGCCAGCCGCGCCAGCGCCACGAACACGCCCTCGTCGTCGAGCGCGCCGGCGAGCGCGCCGATCTTCGACAGCAGCCGCAGCCGCGTCTCGACCAGCTTGCGCTCGTGGATGTCGCGGCCGCTGACCGCGATCGCCTCGATCGATCCGTCCGCCCTGCGCACCGGCGAGACCTTGGTCTCCACCCAGCGCGGCCCGCCCGCCATCGGGAGCGGATACTCGACGGTGGCCACCTCGCCGGCGCGCGCCCGCGCGTGGGCGGCCTCGGTGTGCTCCACGAGATCGATCGACGCGCCGAGGCCGCGAAAGTCGTGCCCGATCACCTCGCTCCTCGAGAGACCGGTCATCGCGTGCAGCAGGTTCGCGGCGGTCTGGTTCACGAACAGAAAACGATTGGACGGATCGATCAGGCTGAGGTTGTCGGGCACCGCGTCGAGCAGCGCGGTCAGCCGGCGATTCTCCTCGACCAGCTCGTCCATGGTCTTCGTCATTTCGCGGCAACCTAGCACGACGCGCGCCGGTGTCGCTCCGTTGAACGCGTGTTGCGATTCTCATCACCTCGCCTCGGCGCCCGGCCGCCAAAGCCGGCGCCGCGATGGGCGCGCGCGGCGGCACGTCGCTTGCGAGCAGCGCGTGCCGGAGGAGCATTCATGCGAGCACAATTGGGAGCACTCTCGTCCGCCGTGTCGGTCCCCTTCGAGGAGCCGCCGCGCGCGCTGGTGGCCGGCTGCGCGCCGAAGCCCGCGGCGCGGCGGTCGTTCCTCCGCGACTTCGACGTCGAATACGCGGGCGACGGCAGCGACGTGCTGGATCGAATCGGCGACCTGCTGATGAGCGTTCCGCCGCGCCGCTTCGATCTGGTCATCGTCGATCTGCGCACGCGCCCGCGCCACGAGCTCGACGTGTTCTTGCGTTTGCGACGCAGCGACTGGCGCCCGCCGATCGTCGTGATCGTGCCCGCGGGCGACGCCGAGCTGCGCGAGGAGGCGGAGCGATGCGAGGTGTTCGCGACGCTCGAATGGCCGTTCGCCGCCGAAGCGCTGGAGCGCCTGGTCGCCGCCGCGCGCGCGTTTGGAAAGTAGCGGGCGGTCAGTCGGTCGGTTGGAGCAGCGCGGTGGGTCGAGGCTCGCGGAGCTGGTCGCGGTAGGGCCGCACCATTTCGTCGAAGACGGCCCCGAGCCGGCGATACCAGAACGTCGGCTGATAGCCGTAGTCGAGCACCGCGCGCTGCCAGGCGTCCTCCGGCGTCCAGCCCCGATCGATCACCAGATGAAGCGCGACCAGCACCGACGTCCGATCGCGGCCGCGCTTGCAATGAATGTAGATGACGCCGTTGTCGGGAGAGCGCAGCTCGGCGAGGATCCGCTCGAGGAACGCGCGGCTGGCGCCGAAAACCCCGTAGAAGGGAAAGTGCAGGAAGCGGATGCCGAGGCGCCGCGCCGCCTGCTCCTCCGCGCGGGTGACGTCGCGGTCCTCCTTGCGCAAGGAGATGATGGTCGTGACGCCCAGCGCTTTCAGATCCTCGAGCTGCGAGTCCGACGGTTGGCCGCCGCGATACAGCCGCTCGTTCACCTGGGAGAAGCGCACCGGGCCTTGCTCGCCGCGCAGCTTGTCGAAACGCATTTGACGCTCCTCATCGGGGACGGCGACGCGCGCGCCCGGATTGCCGAGCCGCGCCGGGCAGGCCACGTGCTCGGCCGCGCACGCGGGCAGCGCCGCGGCACACCAGATCACGAACGCGGTGGAATGGGCTCTCACGTTGGTTCCCCGTCTCTCCACTACAAGATGCGCCCGGCGTGGCAGTGGAGCAAGCGGGCCATGATGTATTACACTGTCCCAGAAATGGGACACCACCCGGAGCTGGAAGCGGCCGTGTTCGTCAAGGCGGTCGACGCGGGCAGCATGCGCGCCGCCGCGCTCGCCCTCGGCGTGCCGAAGTCGACGGTGGCGCGAAGGATCGCCGGCCTGGAAGATCGCCTCGGCGTGCGCCTGCTCGAGCGCACCACGCGGCAGCTGCGCGTGACCGACGCCGGCAAGCGCTATCACGACGAGGCGCGGGTCGCGCTCGCGGCGCTCGAGCGCGCCGAGCGCGCGGCCACCGAGCTGCAGTCCGCCCCGCGCGGAGTCCTGCGCGTGACGCTGCCGGTGAACCTCGGCCTGCTGTTCGTTCCCGAGCTGCTGGCCGAGTTTTCGCGGCAGTATCCCGAGCTGCGCGTGATCGTCGACGTCTCGGATCGGGTGGTCGATCTGATCCGCGAGGGCTTCGACGTGGCGCTGCGCGCGGGACCGGCGCGGCTGCGCGACTCGAGCATGGTGGTCCACCGCATCAGCGAGAGCGCGATCCGGCTGTTCGCCAGCCCCGAGTATCTGCGCCGCCGCGGCGCGCCCAAGCGCCCCGAGGAGCTGGCCGACCACGACTGCCTGCTGTTCGGCACCGGCGAGCGGGAGACCTGGGCGCTCACGGAAAAGCATCGACGGCGCTCGATCAGCGTGCGAGGAAGAGTGGCGATGAACAGTCAATCGGCGCTGCGCGACCTGGCGATCGCGGGGATGGGCATCGCGCGGCTGCCGGAGTCGCTGTGCGGCGAGGCGCTGGCGAGCGGGCGGCTCGAGGTGGTGCTGCCGCGCTACACGACCATGCCGGCCGGGCTCCACCTGCTCTATCCGGCCGGCCGGTACGTCTCGCCGAAGGTGCGCGCGTTCGTCGACTTCGTGCGCTCGCAGGTGGCGGCGGTGCGCAGCCGGCGGGGGCGGCGGCCATGAGCACGCTCGGCTTCGTCTTCGAGCACCGCTATGCGCTGCTGTTCGCGGCGGTGTTTCTCAGTCAGCTCGGCGTGCCGTTTCCGGCGCTCCCGGTGCTGCTCGGCGCCGGCGCGCTGGCCCGCGACGGACGCCTCGATCTCGCCGCCGCGCTCGCGCTCTCGATCGCCGCGTCGGTGATCACGCACGCCGCCTGGTACGAAGCCGGCCGGCGCCGCGGCCGCGGCGTGCTCGCGTTTCTCTGCCGCTTCTCGCTCGAGCCCGACGTCTGCGTCCGCCAGACGACCAACCTGTTCGCGCGCCGCGGCGCCGCCGGCTTGATCGTCGCGCACTTCATTCCCGGCGTGTCGCTGGTGGCGCAGCCGCTCGCCGGCATCAACGGCGTCACGCCGTCGGCGTTCCTCCTCTATAGCGGGCTCGGCGCGGCGCTGTGGGCCGGCGGGCTGCTCGGCGCCGGCTACGCGCTCGGCCGCCAGCTCGAGCAGGCGACGCGCGTGATCATGCGGATCGGTTTGTCGCTCGGCGCGCTCGTCGCCGCGTCGCTCGCCGTGTACGTCGCGTGGAAGCTCGTCAAGCGGCGGCTGTTTCTTCGCGACCTGCGCCTGGCGCGCATCAGCCCCGACGAGCTGAAGCGGGCGCTCGACGCCGGCGAGGCGGTGGTCATCGTCGATCTGCGGCACGCGCACGAGCTGACGTCGGAGCCGCGGACGATCCCGGGCGCGCTGCGCATCACCGCCGAAGAGCTCGACGAGCGGCACCACGAGATCCCGGCCGGCCGCGAGATCATCCTCTACTGCTCCTGACCCAACGAAGCGACCAGCGCCCGGGTGGCGCTCCGGCTCAAGCGACGCGGGATCGTCGCCGTGCGCCCGCTCCACGGCGGCCTGCGCGCATGGATGGAGCGCGGCTTCCCGCTCGCCGGTTAGCGCCGCTCAGGTCAGCACCACGTCTTCGCGCAGGGCGATTCGATCCAGCACCCGCACCCGATCGTCGGAGATGGCGGCGAGCGCGGCGCGCAGCATGTCGAAGTGCTCCTGCGCGGCGTCGAACCAATCCTCGAGGCGGAACGAGAGCGCGCGCGTCGGCTCGAGCGCGCGCGCCTCCCACGCCTGCGACGGCTCGCCGATCGCGACCGGGCCGCCGGCCACCTGCCCGCGCCCGAAGCGCAACACCACCTGTGGTCGTTCGCGCGCCGCCTCGACCAGCCCCTCGGCGATCACCAACATTCGATCGCGCGCCACGCCGCGCGGGAGCACCACCTCGCCGGGGCGGAACGCGACCTCGTCGGCCGCCGCCGCCAGCTCCGCCAGCGCCTGCACGCCTCCGCCGCGCATGGTCGGCACGTCGAGCAGCACCAAGAGGCGCTCGATGAGATCGAGCGGCGCGGATCCGAGCGGCGCCGCCGGCCGCTCGGGCGGAGTGAGCACCACGGGCTCCGGCGGCAGGCGATCGCAGAGGAGCGCCACGCTGCGGGCCGCGTTGACGAGCACCGCGCGCGCGAGCGGGAAGCTGTCCTCGAGCAGCGCGATCCAGTCGTCGGCGGCGATCCGCACCAGGCGCAGATCGGAGAGCGCCACCGCCGAGCGCGCGTTCGGCCGCTCGAGCGTGGCGTCGAGCGTGCCGATGACCCACCGCCCTTCCAGCGTCCACGGCGGCGCGCCCTCGCGCGACAGGCGAATGCGCCCCTCGCTCATGAAGTAGACGTGCTCCGAGGCCTGGTTCGCGGCGAAGATGGTCTCGCCCGCCGCCACGTCGCGCTCGGTGATGAGCGAGACCAGGCGATCGATCACCCACGACTCGACCCCCGCCGCTTCGGACGTGAACGCGGCCATGAACAGCTCGCGCGAGAGGCGCCGGACGTGCTCGCTCTCAGCCACCTCCGGCCTCCTTGGCGGCGACGTCGAACAGCGCGTACGCGCGCGCGTCGACCTCGGGCCGGCGCCGGCGCGCGAGCACGGCCGCCTCGCGCAGCTTCGCGTCGTCGAGCGACGCGGCGTAGGCCGCGGCCAATCCCGCGACCGTGACGTCGCTGTCTTCGACGAGCGCCATCACGGCGTCGCGGTGGGCGCGCGGCGCGGCCAGAGGCAGATAGCCGGCGGCGCGCGCGACGCGGTCGGCCGCGGGCAGATCTTCGGTGACCAGCCGCAGCAGCGCGCGCAGGCGCTGCTGGTCGCGCCGGGTCAGGAGCGCGTCGAGGAACTCGCCGGCGTTCGCGCGCGCGTGCTTGTCGCTCGACAGCGCCGCCTGCTGCACG
>DASREC010000337.1:0-44008 GCA_035652295.1 Polyangia bacterium | reverse complement strand
AATCCGCCTCCGACGTCCGCCTCGCCCACTGAACGCCCGTCCCGCGGCGATTTGCCGCATGACAAATTGCCGCCGAATCTGCGAAGATGAAAGATCGTGGCGGAGCTTCAGGTCTCAGCAGCCATCCGCGAGGTCGCGCTGCCGTTCAAACAGCAGCCCGGCGTGCGCGGCGTATTTTACGGCCAGCGCCTCGGCGCCGACGGCAAATGGACCAATCAGCTCGGCCTCTCGCTGCACGTCCTCGAGGCGCCGCGGCGCCCGATCGTGCTCACCTCCGACGAGCTGCCCCGCGGCCTGAGCACGCTGTTGCAAAGCGCCAAGGGCCTCGCGCGCCAGGTGCTGCTGACCGGCGACGACCGGCTGCGCAACCTCAACTTCACCGAGCTGATCGACCTCACCAGCCGCAACAATCAAACGCCGGCGGCGCTGGTGCCCGACGTGATCGTCACCGGCGCGACGGTCGCGCACACCATCGACAACCGCGCGTTCACCGAAGCCGGCGACCGGGAGGCGTCGGTCGCCGCGTTCGCGTGGGACGACGGCAATCAACTCTGGTACGGGCTCATGTCGGGGCACGGCGTGCTGCCGATCGAGGGCGGGCAAATCGCGCGCTCGTATCGCGGCGGCAGCGGCGGGCGCGTGCTGGCGCAATATCAAGGTCAGTCGATCGCCGGCACCGTGCTGCGCGGCGACCTCGGGAACGACACGCCGTACGACTGGGCGCTGGCGAGCTTTCGCGACGCCTCCTGCGACGGCTACCACTCGCTCGCGTGCGTGCGCACGCCCGAGATCCCGCTGCGCACCACGCCGGCGCAGACCGAGGAGCGCGTCAAGGTCTACTCCGCCGAGCGCGCGCCCTCGCAAAGCAACCCGCACCCGTACGCCGGCAACGTGCGGCAAATTGCCGCATCGCCGGTCACCTTCAACCTCCCCGACAACACCACCACCGACTACGACAAGCTGCTGGTGGTCTCGCCCGCCGACGGCGCCGCCGCCTTCAGCGTCGACGGCGACTCGGGATCACTGGTGGTCGACGACAACCTGCGCGCGCTCGGCATGATCGTCGGCGGCAGCGAGCTGAGCGGGCTGTCCTATCTCGCGCAGCTTCGCCTCCTGGCGCAAGCGAACCCGAATGACATGCGACGGTTCTTCAGCTTCTGAAGAAGGGGGACGGCAATGAATCGCTATGTCCTGGTTCTCGGATCTTTGACGCTGGCGTCGACCGCCGTGGCGGCGACTCCCAACTACGGCTACGAGGAGCTCGGCAACCGACAGGTCACCGTTCAATGCCCGGCGGGCGTCGTCGGAGACGGCACGCGAAGCGACCCGGCCAACGCGACCTTCGACGGGACCGACAAGGAGTGTCCCGCGAATGTGCTGACCCTCAAGTGCAACGGCGACGGCACCGGAGTCGTGAAGCCGGCCGCCGGCGCAGACCTGACCAAGTGTCAGGCTTTCTGGCGGCAGACTCCGACCGACACGGTCAAGCTGAAGACCGTGGTCGCCAAGTTCACCGTCGCCGCTCAAACCGTCGCCTTGACACTCGCGCCGCGAGTCGAGGCGTGGAGCGCCGCGCCGGACGTCACGGTCTCGCAAGCGCAGAAAACCGACAAGACGCCCGGCGACGTCACCGCGAATGGACTGAAGCAGGGCGAAAAGCTCTTCGGCTTCTTTGTCCTGGCGAACGACTCCAGGTGGCTGCAGCTCGGCACGGATGCTTCGATGACCAAGGTGACGGTGCCCGACGGGCTCTCGGGCCAGCTACCCGATGTCTTCACCAGCGCCGTGCTCAGAGCAGACGGCACTTACGCCACGGGCCAGATCAAGGTCGCGAAGACGGGCGTCGTCGATTCGGCGAACCCGCCCCAGACGCCGACCGGCAACGGCAAGACCATCAACCGCAAGAATCAGCTCGCGTCGCACAGCGGAAAAGCGCTGCCGAACGGGACCGCGTCGATGTCTCCCGAGCTCGACCCCTACTTCCTGGACTGCAAACCGCCGCCCGGTTTCTCCGACGAGTTCGTGGTCTGCTACGACGCCTACGATCTCGCGGTCAAGGGCAGCCGCCCGTCGCTGACGGGCCTGCCGGAAGGCCACGTGCTCAAACCCAATCGTTCGATCGTGGTGATGGTCCGCCACAGCGAGCAGGTCGGCGTCGACGTGAGCCTCGACGGCACGAGCGGCGTCTACGAGGCTCCTTATCAAAACCTCTCCGGCTCCGACCTCACCGTGCACGCCAAGCTGCAGGGCGCCCAGGGCGGCAATCCCCAATCGCTGATCACCATCAAGTCTTTCGCGCCGCGCCTGCCGGGCAACCTCAACCTCAAGGTCGAGACGTTCACCGAAGACGCCGCCGGCAACGACACCACCGTCGGCACGGAGAGCACCGAGCTGATCGTCGACAAGACCTACGGCGGCGTTTTCCGCGTCGGCTTCGGCATGGTGTTCTTCGGCGGCATCGATCGCAACTTCGCCGCCCGCAAAGCGCCGCAGAGCGGACAGTCCGAGATCGTCGCCACCAACAACGGCGTGCTCGACATGGAGCTGGTGCTCGGCTTCGCGCCCTATCTCGACTACTTCTGGGGCGGCCGCAGCTACATCGACGGCAACAACCTCAAGAAGTTCCCCTGGGGACTGTCGCCGTACGTCGGCATCGGCGTGCTCACCGTCAATCAATCGGGCGGCGTCGACGGCTTCAAGTCGCTCTATCTCGGCGTCGAGTGGGAGCCGATTCCCTATTTCTCGGTTGCGCTCACCTGGGTCGGGCGGCGCGTGACGCAGCTCTCGCAAGGCGCGGTGCTCGGCGGCCCCACCGTCGACGGCAGCGTGCCGACGCAGCAGGGTTTCGCCAACGGCTTCGGCGTGGTGGTCAACGTGTCGCCCGACTTCTTGCGTCTGGCGACCAACAAGAACAGCTCGCTGTTCCCCAAATAGTCGAGGACGACCATGTTCAAGACGCTCATCGCGAGCTTTGCACTGCTGCTCACCGGTTGCGACACGCCGCCGAGCACGCCCAAGTGTCCCGCCGACAAGTCCATGGCGCAGATCGTCGGCACCGCGCAGTTCACCACTCCACAGACGCCGCTCGACAGCGACCTCGTCGTCACCGGCACCGCGCAGCACCAGCAGGGGCTGGCCATCCGCCAGGTGCTGGCCGAAGGCGTGGAGGCGACCAACACCGGCTTCAACTTCTCGACGTGGACCGTCACCGTGCCGGTGGCGACGCTGGCGGCGAGCGCGGTCATGGGCCAGACGACGCTGGTGGTGAACGCCGTCGACTCGTGCGACGCGACGGCGCAGATCTTCCGCTCGATGCCGTTCGCCGTCACCGTCACGCCCGGCATTCGCGTGACCCAGCTCGACGCGACCATCACGCCGCCCGACACGCAGGGCTTCATCCCGTCGAACAACACCATCCCCGCGGTCCTGCAGATCACCGCCAACCCCGAAGCCGCCGGCGCGGTCGCTCAGGTCGGCGCGTCCATCGGCACCATTCAGGGCGCGCCGAGTGGAACCGTCACGCTCTCGGGCGACGGCAAAATGCCGGCGAGCGCGTCGCTGCTGTTCGTCTCCAACAAAGCCGGCAATGCGCTCATCACCGTCTCGGCGGGCAACCTGACGCGCGCGCGGCCGGTGCTGGTGGCCGACGCGCCGAACCTGATCCCCGCGTCGGCGACGCTCGGCGCCGGCCAGCAGCTCACGGTCTCGGCGCTGTCGCAAGGAAACGTGCAGAGCTGCCAGATCTCGACGGGAGGCGCCGGGCTCACCGCCACGGCCACGAAGATGAGCGAGACGCGCACCGACATCGCCATCAAGGCCGCGGCGACGGCGGCGAGCGGCACCGCGCTCCAGGTCATCTGCCTCGACGCGTTCGGCCAGCAGTCCTCGCCCGGCGTCTACACCGTGCAGTAGCCCGCTACGGGCAGGGCGCGTCGGCGGTGTCGTCGGGCGGCACCGAAGGCGTGCCCTTCAACCAGCTTTGCAGATAACAGCGGTATTGATGTTTGGGCGGATCGGTTTGAAACACGACCTCGTGGCCGTCCTCGACGCCGTCGCCGTCGTGCTGAATCACCACCGCGGTGGTCTTGCCGCCGATATTGCCCAAGACCGGATATTGAATCAGCGAATGCCCCGATAACGGCAATACCGCTTTGAGCGGCGTTTGCGTCGACAACTCGGGCGTCATCGAATCGAGCGGCACGCCTGCCTCGTCGAGCCCGAGCGACAAGCTCAGCGCATTGGCGATCTGCGGCAATAGATAATGATCGACGATGCCCTGCTCCATCAACACGTGCCGCGGGCGCTCGCCCGGACGCGGCTCGCGCACGATGCGCGACGCATAGACCTGCGGATCCGAGAGCTCGACGGCCCACTGCACCATGGTGAGCGCGGGATCGTTATCGGTGAGCGAGCGATCGTCCATGTTGTAATCGAGCACGATCTCGGCGAGCGGCTTCACCGCCAGCGGCTTTTGTTTATACATGACGTTCTCGATATAGCTGCCGCCCGCGCCGCTCAAAATCGCCGCGCCATAAAGCGGCTCATTGGCCAATATCAAGGGCGCAATCCAGGAGCCCATCGAATGGCCGAATAATCCAAAGTGCGCCGAATCGAAATGCGCCGCCGATTCATTGGCGCCGGGACAATCGCTGGCGTCGAATTGCAGCGTCTTCATGACGTGCGCAAAGAACACCAATTCGAGCGCCGACTCGCGCACGTTGTCGCGCAGCGCCTCGGCGTTTTGAATGTTGAAGATCAAAAAGTCCTCATTGTCGTGCGTGATGTTGCGCAGCCCCTCGAGCGGACCGTCGACGGTGGTGCCGGCGAATCCGGCGCGCGCGAAGTACATCGCCGGGCCGGTGCCGGGCACGAGCGCCGGCCCGCCGGTCATCGCCTGCGGCCCGCGATCGACCAGCGCGCGATCCCCGCCCGCGCCCGCCTGCACCACCACCACCAGCGGATAGCCATTCGCCGGCATCGGCGTCCGCGGTATGGTCACCACCAGATTGGCCTGACTGGTTCTTTGCAAGATCGGTTTGCCATTCGAATCGAACAACCACCCGCCGCCGCTTTGCGTATAGGGCGGATTGCCCTCCTGATAATCGGGCAATTTAATGGTGGTCGCATAAACGCAATAATCGGGGAACAGATCGGTTTGCACCGGTTTCGAATCGACGGCGGGAATCGGGCGCGCGAGGATATCGGCGACCAAGGCGTCCATCTCGGCGGTCGGCGAGCCGGTGGTGAAGACCGCCAATCCGGCGATATCGCGCGGCGCGATTCCAAACTGCGCCAATGCATTCAAAGCGCCGCCATACGAATTGAACGCCGCATCGGACAATCCCGCCGGGCGCCCGCCCGACGCGAGCTGCGCCATCGACGGCGAAACGCCGAGCGCGTGCCCCTTGGCGTCGAGCACGCGACGCGTGACCACCGCCGCGTAACGGGTATTTTCGCGCAATGGAATACCCTGGTACGGCAATATCGATAATAGATTGGCCGCGCCGAACGATCCCCCGTCGGCCATGAAAGCAATCTGAATCGGATATTGACGCATGTAATCGGGCGCGGCCGGATCCACGCTCATCAATACAATCGGTGAATCGCGGGTCACGCTGGCGTTCACGTCGGGCAGCTTGCTCGCGTCGAGCGGCGCCGAGAGCTGCATGAAGATGCCGCCCATCACCGCAAAGCCCGGTTTATCGCGATTGAGCAGCGCGATTCCCTGGTTGATCAAATCGACGTTATTCGGATTGGGATATCGCGCCAGGTTGATGCTGCCGTCGGCGTTTCGCAGATCGTCCGAGGGAAACGGCGCCGAATAAAACCCCTGCGCGCGATCGAACGACATCGACACCGTCGTCCCCGCGCCGCTTTGACAACCGCCGAGCCATAACGACAACGACAGTGCGGTAAACCAACGCATGGCTAATTCTCCCCCCGCAGGTGGCCGAGCGCGCGTAAAAAGTTTCCGCCGAGGATCTTGCCGATCCGCTCGGCGCTCCAGCCGCGCTCGAGCATGAGCTCGACCAGCCGCGGCAGCTCGAGGCACGTCGGCAGATCGCGCGGCGTCACGATCGCGCCGTCCCAGTCGCTGCCGAGCGACGCGTGATCGTCGCCGACCACGCGCACGATGTGCTCCAGGTGATTGACGATCGAGATCGCGCGCCCGCCGAACATCGGATCGCCGAGGAAGCTCGATTGGTACATCACGCCGATGGTGCCGCCGGTCGCCGCCACCGCGCGCAGCTGCTCGTCGTCGAGGTTGCGCCAGTGCTCGTGCACGCCCGAGATGCCGGTGTGACTGACGAGCAGCGGCTGCGAACGATCGTGCGCCTCGACGGCGTCGAAGAATCCGCGCCGGCTGATGTGCGCCAGGTCGACGAAGATGCGGCGCGCGTTGAGCCGCTCGACCAGCTCGCGGCCGCTCGGCGTGAGCCCGCCCGGCTGTTTGCCGGCGAGCGGCGAGCTGGTGGCGCCGAACGCCGACGTGCTCAGGTGCACCAGCGTCACGCGCAATAACAGACCGTCCGGAATGCGATCGATCAATTCGAAGTCTTCGAGCGCGTTGCCGCCTTGAATGGCGAAGAACGCGGCGTGGCGATCGGCGGCGCGCGCGCGGCGATACTCGGCCAGCGTGCGCACGACCTCGACGTCGTCGGGGACGGCGGCGAACACGGCGCGCAGCTTCTCGAGGTTGCGGAAGAACAGCGGGCCGCGCAATCGCGCCGGCACGATCGGGTTGGTGGTGATCGCCCAGACGCCGCCGGTCACGCGCGCCTCGCGCAAACGCGGCAGATCGGCCTGGCTGTAGAACCGCGCGCCCAATAGTCCGTGGCCGTGACGCTTGGTCAAATCGTAGCGGAATATCCGCGTCCAAATGAACGAGTCGATATGTAGATCAATGACGTCGCTCGCGAGATAGATCTCGATCGCCTCGCGCGAGATGCCGAGCGACGCCGACCAGGCGGCGGGATCTCGACGGTGATCGCGAAATTCCAGCATCGATTACCCCAAAAAGCAGCGGCCCAGGCCGCGGTAGGTGGGCGCGGTTTGAATGATCGTTTCGCCGCGAATCAAATGATATTCATTGAAGTGCTCCGCCAATTCACCCGATTTCGCGTGGCGGAAGAAGATCGGATCGCCGAGCCGCATCTCGATGCCGGGCGGCAGGCGCACCGGCGTCTGCACCTCGCCCGCGCCCTCCATCGCCAGCAGGCGGCAGCCCGGCGGCAGCGACGGGAGCGGCAGGCGATCCGGACCGCCGTCGCCGGACGCGATGTAGCCGCCGCCGTGGCACGCGACCAATCCCGGCGCGGGGCGGCGCACCACCTGCAAGGCGAAGTGCAAAGCGGGGCGTAATTTCAAACCGGAATAATAGTCGAATAAATGGCCGCCCAAAAAGCCGGAGCCGACGGTGACCTCGGTGAGCGCGGCCTCGGCGCTCGACCAGTCGACGCTGCCGGTGCCGCCGCCGTTGACGAGCTCGGGCTGAAGGCCCCGCTCGGCGAGCGCGCGCACCAACTCGGCGCGCGTGTCCTCGACGCGGCGGCGCGACAGCCGCTTCATCCCACGGCGCGGCAGGTTCTGCCACGACGCGAACGGCCCGGAGTCGGTGAGCCCGGCGATCTGCGCCTCGTAGCCCATCACGCCGAGGAAGCGCAGGTGCGGCAATTTGCCGCAACGCTCGGCCAGCGCGACCACGTCGGCGGCGGTGCGCAGCGGGCTGCGGCGCACGCCGAGGTGGCCGAGGCCGAGCGGGCGGTAGGCGAGATCGACCTCGATGACGATCGGGACGCGCGTGCCGGCGGCGGCGGCGGCGCGGTCGAGCGCGTCGGCGTGCTCGGCGCAGTCGATCATCGCCGCGCAGCGCGCCGCGCGGTTGGCCTCGGCGAGGAGCGCGAGGTCGCTCGGCTGCGCGGTCGGATACGCCAGCAGCAGATCGCGCGCGCCCTCGGCGGCGAGCCACGCGCTCTCGGCGGCGGCGTAGGTCATCACGCCGCCGTACGCGTCGCCCGCGCGCTCGGCGACGTAGCGCTCGACGGCGGGACAGCGGATCGACTTGGTGGCGACGCGCAGCTTCTTGCCCGCGGCGCGGATCGGCGCGAGCAGCCGCTCGAGGTTCTCGTCGAGCGCGTCGAGATCCACCAGCGCCGCCGGCAGCGGTTTGCCGTCGAGCGCGCGGCGATAACGCGCCCACGTTTCGTCGCCCGCCTCGGCCGGCCGCGGACTCGCCCCCATGGGCGCACGCTAGTCCAAACGCGCGCGCGCGTCGAGTGGTTCGCGGGTCCGCTTCGCGTCCCGCGAAGGGGCTGCTATTTCAAGTTCTTGTGCTAGGATGCGTGCCCGGTCGAGCCGGCTGCGAAACGGCGCAGCGCTCCGTCGCTGCCGGCGACCGTCACTCGATGGGAAATAGTTTGGAGCAGACGCGCGAAACGCGCGAGCAGACGCGCGAAACGCGCACCCGCCAGGTGTTGGGTCAAATCGTCGCGGCCGAAGCGGTGGCGACGCTCAAGGGCTATCGCGCCGAGGCGTGGTCCGGCGAGACGCTGCTGGCGCGCGCGGTCACCGACGGCACCGGGCGCTTCCTGCTCGACGTCCCGGCGGCGCGCGGGCGCGACGAGGTGTGTTTGCGCGTGCACGCGCCGTGGCAGTCGCCGGCGAGCGAGCGCACGCTCTCGGCAGACGAGCTCGACGGCGCGCGCGAGCTGCGCGTCGAGGCGGCGCCCGAGGCGAAGGAAGCGGCGAGCGGCCGCGCGGTGGCCGGCGTCACCGTCGAGCCCTCGCCGGCGTCGCGATCGTCGCAGCTCTTCGGCGAAGAGGAGGCGGCGCGGCTCGCAGACGCGGTGGCGGCGGCGATCGCCGACGGCGCGCTCGCGGCGCACGACGCGGCGTGGATCGATCGCGAGCTCGGCGAATTGGACGCGCTCGTGGTGCTGGCGCGCCACGCGCTCGGCGGCCATCCGCAGCGGCTCGAGGCGCTGCGCGAAAAGCTGCGCGCGGCTCCGCGCTGGCCGCGCTCGGGCGTGGCGCCGGCGGGCGACGGCGCGCGCGCGCTACCGCCGGTCAAGCCCGAGGCGCTGGTGATCTTGTGGGCCGCGCTCGCGCTCGACGGTACCGCGGGGGAGCCCGCCTGGTGCGAGCGCGCGGCCGGCTCGCTGATCGCGCGCGTCGCGCCGCTGCACACGCTGCTCGCCGAATCCGCTCGGTTAAAGCCGCGCGAATGGGCGAATCGCGTGCGCGCGCTCGCGACGCCGTCCTCGAACGAGCGCGCGCTGCCCGCGCGCGACGAGGCGATCGCCGCGCCGCTCGCCGACTGGATCGCGGGCCTGGAGCTGTTCATCGCCTCGGTCGCCGGCGCGCTCGGCACCGCGCCGCCGCTCATCGGCCATGTCGCGCCGCAGACCATCCGCCTCGGCTCGACCGAGCTGATCACGCTGCTGCCGCCGAAGGGCCACCAGTTTCCCGTCGAGGCGCCCGGCTTCTGGCGCCCGGCGCTGTTCCACGCCGCGCCCGCCGGCTCGGCCGCCGATGCGCGCACGCTGCCGCCGCTCTTGCAAGTCGTGAGCTGGTCGCCGACCGCCGTGAAGGCGCGCCTGCCGCCCGACGCCGACGCCGGCTGCATGCTGGTCGGCTGGGCGCTGCCGATCAAGAAGCACCTCGATCGCGTCGACGCGCGGGTCGCGGCGCGCTGCGTGCCGTTCCTCGACGGGCCGGGGCTGATCCCGTGGCCGTCGAAGAATCCGTCGCCGGTGCTGGTGACGGTGGTGGGCGCGCCGCAGGTCCGCAGCTTCCACGCCGACGGGCAGACGCCGTCGCTGGTGGCCGAGGCGTGCGCCGAGGTGACGCTCGAGTGGGACGTGGCGCTCGAATTGTGTCATCGCTCGGGCGCGGCGGTGCGCGCGTCGCTGTGGGCGGGCGACGCGGTGGTCGCCGACGTGCCGCTGCAAGGCAGCCACGTGGTGAGCGAGCGCGAATCGGTGACGTATCGCCTGCGCGCGGAGTCGTGGGTCGAGGGCGAGTGCGCGGGCGCGGCCGAGTCGCGGCTCGAGGTGCGGCGCTACCACGCGGTGCAGCTCGGCGCGCCCGACCGCTGGTTCGATCGCGGCGCGCGCGTGCCGCTCACCGTGCGCCTCTCGGGCGCGGCGCCGAGCGGCGGCGCGCGCGTCGAGCTGCACACGTCGAATTCGCAGCGCCTGCCCGCCGCCGCCGTCGAGATCCCCGCCGGCAAGAGCGAGGTCACCGTCGAGCTTCAGGCCGGCCCCGAGTGCGGCGAAGTGACGCTGGCCGCGAGCGCGCCCGGCCACCAGCGCGCCGAGCTGCCGCTGATCATCTCCGACGCGCCGCAGGTCCTCTCGCTCTCGCCGCCGGTGGTCGACGCCTTCACGCGCGCCACCTTGTGCGTCGTCGGCCACGGCCTCGGGCGCGAGCCGGCCGAGCACACCGTCACGCTCTCGTGCGCCGGCTCGTCGCGGGTCGCCGCCGCCGCGCGCGTCGAGCCCAACCCCGCCGATGCCTATCACGGCCCGACCGTGGTCTTCGTCGAGCTGCCGCCGCTCGCGCCGGGCGAATACTCGGTGGCGATCGGCTTCCGCGGCCGCTCGGGCGCGGCGTCGAGCAAGCTCCTGGTGCTCGATCAGCGCCCGGTGATCGACGCGTTCGCGGTCTCGCCGCCGCAGATCGCCGCCGGCTCCGAGACGCGCCTCGCGCTCGAGTGGCAGGTGCGCCACGCGCGCCGCATTCGCCTCTTGCGCGGCGGCGCCGAGCTGCGCGAGCTGACCCGCACCGGCGACTGCGCGGCGTGGACCGGCGCGCTCGCCGATCCCGAGCCGCAAAACGAGACCGTCGAGTACACGCTCGAGGCGTGGTCGGCGAGCGGCAACGGCGCCGCGTCGCGCACGATCCTCGTCCCCGCCACGTCGGCGTGGGTGCGCGCGCGCGAGGTGCTGGTGCAGAACCGCACGCACGGCCCCGACACGCTCAGCATCTGGAGCCTCGATCTCGCGACCCGCGCGCCCGCGCTCGTCGGCCGCCTGGCGCCCGGCGCCGAGCTGACCCTTCCGCTCGCCGCCAAACACGTGCACCGGCTCATCGCCGTGAGCCACGCGCTCGTCGACGAATGGAATTCCTCGCATTCCGAACGGCACGACCCTACAGACTGGAACACCGCGCGCAACCCCCGGTTCGAGCGCGCGCGAGCCTGCTTTCTCGGTGGTGAGAATTCGGGACGTCAACCATTCACGATCTTTTTAGGAACCGCAGTCGGAGGACAGAAATGACACTCGCTATCGACCGATCGGATGGGGGCATCTCCCCGTCGCCGACGGGACCGCTGGTCAACGACGTGACGATCACCGTCGCGACGTCGAACGGCACGGGCAGCCAATCGGCCAACCTGATCCTGATGCGCGCGATCTTCAACATGGGGATCCCGGTCAGCGGAAAGAACATGTTTCCGTCGAACATTCAGGGATTGCCGACGTGGTTCACCGTGCGCGCCAACGGAGATGGGTGGACGGCGAGGCGGCGGGATCCCGATGTGTTCGTGGCCATGAACGTGGAGTCGGTGGCGGAGGACATCGCGGGCCTTCGGCCGGGCGCGTTCCTGATCATTAATAAGAGCCTCGAGTCGTACCTCAACCGCACCGACTTGAACGTCTATGCGGTTCCGTTCGACGAGCTGGTCGTGCCCGTCTGCAAAGAGATGAAGCTGCGCAAGATGGTGATCAACATCCTCTACGTCGGCGTGCTCGCGCACCTGTTCGACATCGACATGGAGGAGGTGAAGAAGGCGATCGCGCGCCAGTTCCAGAGCAAGGCGACGGCGACGCGCCTCAACACCGACGCGGCGGTTTATGGTTATGAGTGGGCCACCAAGAACCTGCCCAAACAAAACCACTTCACGCTTCGCAAAGACAACAAGACGCAGGGCAAGATCATCATTGAAGGCAATCAGGCCGCCGGGCTGGGACTGGTCTTCGGCGGTTTGCAGGTTTTGGCGTGGTATCCGATCACGCCCAGCTCCAGTCTCTGTGAGTCGGCGATCGACTTTTTAGAGGACTATCGCAAAGACCCGGACGGCAAAGCCACGTACGCGCACATTCAGGCCGAGGACGAATTGGCCTCGATGGCGATGGTGGTCGGCGCCGGCTGGGCGGGCGCGCGCGCCGCGACGGCGACCGCGGGCCCGGGCATCTCGCTGATGTCGGAGCTGGCCGGCCTCGCCTACTTCGCCGAGATCCCGTCGGTGATCCTCGACGTGCAGCGCATGGGCCCGTCGACCGGCCTGCCGACGCGCACCTGCCAGGGCGACATCTTCAAGGCCTATCACCTGTCGCACGGCGACTGCAAACACCCGCTGTTGATTCCCGGCAATGCCTCTGAGGCTTTTGAATTCGCCGCAGAGTCATTGAACCTCGCAGAGCGTTTGCAGACTCTGGTGTTCGTGATGCTCGATCTCGATCTCGGCATGAACAACTGGATGTCCGATCCCTTCAAGCCGATCACGACGCCGATCGATCGCGGCAAAGTATTGTCGGCGGAAGATCTCAAACGGCTGGGAAGCTTCGGCCGCTACAAAGACGTCGACGGCGACGGCATCTGCTATCGCACCATCCCCGGCACCGACAGCCCGGTCGGCGCGTACTTCACGCGCGGTACCGGCCACACCGAGAACGCGACCTACTCCGAGAAACCGAAAGACTGGAAGAACAACATGGATCGCCTGGCGCGCAAGTTCGATACCGCGCGCAAGCTGATGCCGAAGCCGATCATTCACAAGCAGCCCGGCGCCGAGATCGGCATCATCGCCTTCGGCTCGAGCGATCCCGCCGTCGAGGAGGCGCGCGTCGGCCTGACCAAGGAGAGCGTCAAGACCGACTATCTGCGCTTGCGCGGATTGCCGATCGGCGAGGAGACGCGCGCGTTCATCAACGAGCACCGCGTGGTCTACGTCGTCGAGCAGAACCGCGACGCGCAGGCGACGTCGATCCTGCGCCTGGAGATGCCGGAGCGCGCCACCCTGATCAAGCCGGTGCTTCACTACAGCGGCCTGCCGATCGACGCGCAGAGCATCATCGAAGGAATCATCGGTCACGAGAAGGAGAACAATTAATGAGCGCCACCAGCCCCGCGCCGGCGAAACCGGCGTCTACCAATCGCCTCAATCTCGAGCTCAAAGTCTATAAGGGCCTCGAGTCGACGTTGTGCTCCGGCTGCGGGCACGACTCCATCACCAACTCGCTCATCAAGGGGTTGTTCGATTACGGCGTCGAGCCGACCAAGGTCGCCAAGCTGAGCGGCATCGGCTGCTCGTCGAAGACCACGGCGTACTTCCTGAGCCAGTCGCACGGCTTCAATGCGGTGCACGGGCGCATGGCGGCGATCGCCGTCGGGTCGAACCTGGCCAATCACCAGCTGGTCAACATCGGCGTGAGCGGCGACGGCGACACCGCGTCGATCGGCATCAGCCACTTCCTGCACATGGTTCGCCGCAATACGCAGCTCGTTTACTTGATTGAGAACAACGGCTGCTACGGACTGACCAAAGGCCAGTTCTCCGCCACCGCCGACAAAGGCTCGAAGCAGAAAGGCGGCGCCATCAATCAGATGACGCCCATCGACTGCTGCGCGCTGGCGATTGAAATGGGCTGCGGCTACGTCGCGCGCTCGTTCTCGGGCGACGCCAAGCAGATGCTGGCGCTGATCAAGGGCGCGCTGGCGCACGGCGGCACGGCGGTGCTCGACATCATCTCGCCGTGCGTGACGTTCAACAACCACGAGGGCTCGACCAAGAGCTACCCGTACGCCAAGAGCCACGAGGATCCGCTGCACGAGCTCGGCTTCGTGCCCTACTTCGATCCGGTCGAGGTCGACTACGACGCCGGCTCGACCAAGATCGTCGAGCTGCACGACCACTCGAAGATCACGCTCAAGAAGCTGGCGCACGACTACGATCCGACCAATCGCACGCAGGCGCTCGACCTCTTGCACAAGGCCAACAAGGAGCAGCTGTTCCTGACCGGCCTCATCTACTACGACAAAGAGTCGCAGCCGATGGACAAGCAGATGAACCTGGTCGATTCGCCGCTCGCCACGCTCCCCGAGTCCCGCATCCGCCCGTCGGCCGACACGCTGGCGACAATCATGGAGAAGTTCAAGTAGCCTGTTTGCGATCCCGGCTCTTAGGAGTGTTGGCGGCGGCAGCAGCGCTCAGCGCGGGGTGCCAGCGCTACTATATCGTCAGTGAATCGGGTTACGCCGTCGCGGTCGCGACCGCTAAAGAAGATCCGCACCGAACAGTCGCCGTAGCGGCGGTGCGCGAGCGCGGCGGCGCGCACGTCTTTGCCAAGATCGATTCGCTCGAGCTCGACCATCCGCCGCGCGCGTCCTTCTACAACTTCTGGCTGCCTGGGAGCGCGCTATTCTTTGGAGTGGGCGGCGTATTCGCGATCGCCGCAGTCGCAGTCGCGATCGACGGAATCGGTTGCCGCGAATTTGCGTGCGACTTCTCCAACAAGTTCACGGCCTCCATCCTGGGCGGCGTATCCGGCGTCTTCGTCGCCGCTGGAATCCCGTTCTTGATCGTAGGACTTTCGCATCCCGGCGAGGTGAAGGCGGGCAAGCGCGGCGTGGTCTACATCGGCGCGGACGGCGCGATTCACTGGTAAGCGCCGTCAAAGCGCTTTCAAAGTCTTTGCAAACCGGTTTATAGTCGGCGCGCCGTAATCGGCTAAACAGGGGAGGCCGTCATGGACGCGCGCACCGTACGCTGGACGTGTGCCTTGGGAGTCTTTGCCGTTTGCGCGGTGGCGCAGGCCGCGCCGCCGCCGTTCGTGCCGAGCCCGGACTTGCAGCACGACGTCATCGCGCACGACATCGGCGCGATCGGGCTTCAGGTCTTCTTCGACGAGATGTCGTGGACCTCGTTCAATGCGCTCAATTGGCCCGCGGCCGCCGGCGCGCGCGGAATCCCGGATCGCGACAACCTCGTCGGCGGCCGCCCGCCGTCGGCCGAGGGCGGCGGCGGAATGCCAAACGGCCCGACGGTCTGGGAGACGTACAAGAACACCAATGACGTGTTCTTGAATCCGCCGGTGGCGCCGCCGCCGTGGAGCACGCCCGATCGCGTGCCGTCGTTCTGCACCGTCAAGGTCGCGCCCGGCACCAAGGTGATGACCATTCACAACGAGGCGTTCTCCGTCGAGCTCAACGATCAAAAGGGCAAGAACGTCTGGTACGAGGTGCGCATCAATCAGCGCGAGTTCGACTTCATCGTGCAGAATCAATATTACGACAGCCGCAAACAGCCGCCGGTGATCACGTTCCCGGTCGGCTCCAATCAAACGGCGGAAGTCGGCCCGGTACACGTCAAAGCGGCGTGGAAGGAGCTGACGCCCGCCGAGGCCGCGTCGGGCCGCTTCTATGTCAACAGCGCGCTGCTGGTCGATCCCAAGCTCAATCCACCGTGCCGCTTCGTGCAGAGCATGGGATTGGTCGGTCTGCACATCGTGCACAAGACCGCGTCGCGTCCCGAGTGGGTGTGGTCGACATTCGAGCAGATCGACAACGCCCCCGACGTCGGCGCGACGCCGCGCCAAGCCTACTCGTTCTACAATCCAGTCTGCGCCAACTGCAAAGTCAACCAACCGCCCGCCACGCCGACCACCCCGACGCAGGTCGAGCGCGTGACGCCCGTCGACTCCGCGGCCAAGGGCAAGAATGACGCGTACCAGGCCTATTTCGCGTCGGCGAGCACGTCAAAGGTCAAGAACGTCTGGCAATACTATCAACTGGTCAATGCGCAGTGGCCGGCCGAGCCGCAAAGCGTCGCCACGTACGGCCATCCCGTGCCGACGTTTCTCGCCAATACGGTGCTGGAGACCTATTTCCAGCCGCCAGTCAAAGCCGATCCGCCGCATAGCTGCATGGATTGCCACGGCGAGTACACCATGACGCCGTCGTTCACCCAGCCATTCGGCACCACCGACTTCTACTTTCAATTGACCAAGGCCTGCCCCGCCGCCCAGTGGTGCCAATCGAAGCATCCAGTGGCCGCGATTCCGCCGGGACTGCCCAAAGCCATCAAACACTGACCGCAATCCTCTCCGCTCTTCAATCTCAAATCCTAATCAAAGACGGCCGTGTCAGTCGACGGGGGTTTGCCTGTGGGCAGGCGCTCAGGATGTGTCTTGCGTGATTGGCGCGGCTGTCCACAGGCAAAGGCGGAGCCGTCCCCGTCGACGTTCGGAGTGAAGAGTGCGTGTCACCACCTCTGAAGAGTGGTTATTGAAGGTCTGCATTTCAAACGGCGGCGGGGACGGCTCCGCCTTTGCCTGTGGACAGCCGCTTCAAACATATCTCGCTATATCTCACTGAGCGCCTGCCCACAGGCAAACCCCCGCCGCCTGAGTGCGCCGTAGTCGATTAAAAAAGATCAAGAAAAGAATCAGAGAACATTGCAAAGCGGCATTGAGATATTACGTTCAAACAGTGCCTAATCAGAGTAAGCAGCTCGGTTTGGTGTTTCGCACGCGAGGTGGAAAACGGCGAGGCGCGGGGCGCAAACGACAGAGTGTGCGGCCGCGGGTTTCGCACAAGACGCGGCCAGTGCTCAAACGGCGGTTTCCAGTGCACGTGACTGTAAGGATGCGTGAAGACGTTTGTGGACTGAGGAGTAAGAGTTGCTTTAGTGCACTGAAGACTGCGTTCAGTGCGGCCAATGCACGCGTTGGGTTTCGCGTAATGCATTTCTCAGTGCAGGGCAATCACGTTCATTTTCTCGTCGAGGCGGAGGGGACGACCGAGCTTTCGCGCGGTATGCAGGGATTGAACGTGCGAATGGCGAAGGCGCTCAATCGACTGATGCAAAGACGCGGGAAGGTGTTCGCCGATCGCTATCACGCAGTGGTTCTAAAGACGCCGACGCAGACCAGGCGGGCGCTGCACTATGTGGTTCACAATCGACAACATCATGCGCCGGGGCGGTATGCGGCGGAATGGCGGGATCCGTTTGCGTCGGCGGAGGGGCCGCTCGTGGCGCCGCGCACCTGGCTGCTCGCGTCGCTCGGGTGGCGAATGGTGACTTAGAAGAGGTAGTGCGCGCCGAGGCCGAAGAAGATGGCGTCGCGGAAACCGATCTCGAATTGGGCGGCGAATTTCTTGGGGAGCTTGACGCGCAGGCCGACGAGGATGTTGACCACGCCCATCGCCGGGGGTTTGTCTTTGGAGACGTGGCGGTGGGGATTGTCGGCGGAGTCGGTCGACGGGCCCTCGGTCGATTTCAGCTTTGGCTCTAACGCGGCGCCGGTGACCGGCGGATTGAAGGGATTGCACGCCGAGACGTTGTTGACGTTCGAGATGCTGCACGCGCTCGAGCCGTTGGTGGTCAAGACGTCGCCGGTCACGCCGCCGACGCCGAGCCCGCCGCCGTAGCGCAACTCGAGCCATTTGTTGATCGACCAGTGGCCGATCAGTGAAACGTCGACGGAGATGAAGTACACGCCGCGGAATTGCAGGAAGTGCGTGTCGGCGTCGGCCATGTGGTCGTTGGCCAGCCAGTTGCCGTCGTGAACGTCGATCGAGCTGATGTCGAGCGATGTGACCACGTCGAACTTCGGGCGGCGGTAGATGAACTCGAAACCGAGCGACCAGCTCTCCATCGACGTGGCCGCTTGCAGGTACGGCATCAGCATCGCGTTGGTGACGAAGATGCCGCGGATGCGCGCGCCGAGCTGGTACGGCGTGCGCGGCAGATCGGCGCTCGGCGGCGGCGCGGGCGGCACCGGCTCCATCGCGGCGGGCGGCACCGGCGATGACGCGGGCGGCGCGGCGGCGGGCGGCGGCGCGGACGCGCGCGCGGCGGCGTGCTCGGCGGCCAGCGCCTTCTCCACGTCGGCGATCCGCTGCTCGACGGCGGGACGGTTCTCCGCGTCGGGCACCTCGGCGAGGTACTGCTTGTAATAGCCGAGCGCCTTTTCGTTCTGGTGCGCAAGGCGGCACGCCTGCGCGAGGTTGTAGAGCCACGACGGCTCGGCCTTGAGCTTGTACGCCGCCTCGAACTCGTCGGCGGCCTCGGCGTACTCTTGCGCTTTGTAGTGCGCGATGCCGGCGTCGTAGTGGCGCTGCGCCTCTTTCTTCGACGGCGCCTTGCCCTGCGCCACCCCCGCGATCAGGACCACCCCGACGATGAGGACCAACCGTTGGGAGAGCATCGGCGCGCATCATAGATCAAACCGTCCAGCGTCGCGTGTTAATGTGCGCGCGCGTTCAGGCGGCGCGCGGGGCTATGCGCCGGTCAGCTCGAGCAGCAGCCAGGCGAGGTCGCGGCGATCGTCCGATTCGCCGCGATCGGCCGGCGACCACGTGCGCTCGGCGTCGATCTCGACGGTGATCGTATCGCCGCGCGCCGCCTCGTGCGCGAGCGCGCGCCGAAATTCGCCGGGCGCGAGCTCGAGCTCGTGGCGCGCGCCGTTCACGCGCACGGTGAGCCGCTGCGACTCGACCTGCGCCGGCACCGCGCCGCGCAGCTCCAGCCGCGCGAGCGGCGCGGTCGCCGTCATCGTCAACCGCAGCGACGAGCCGACCCAGCGATCGGCCGAGAAGCCGGTCGGCGCGCCGAGCTGCTCGAGCGCGCCCGCGAGCGGCGGCCGCAGCGCCAGTGAACGCGCCAGCGCCAGCGCCTGGTGCAGGCGCTGCTCGCGATCGTAGAGCGCGCGCAAGAGCTCGTCCTGGAGCTCGAACGCGCTGGTGAGCGCCGCCGCCTCGTCGGCCGAGAGCGCGCGGCCCGCCGGACGCGCCAGCTCGTGCGCCAGCTCCGCCAGCGCCGCGGCGAGCTGTTGATCGCGCCCGATGAGCCGCTCGAGGTGCAGCGCGCGCCGGCTGAGCAGCCGCTCCACTTCGCTCGCGTCCGCCGCCGTCGGGCGCCCGCCGGCGTGGATGCGCGCGGGCCACGGCCGCTCGACGTAGATCGTCGAGTGCTCCGGCCGCGCGCGCTCGGCCGAGCGGCGGCGATAGAAGTACGCCGCGAACGAGCGCCGCGCCAGCGACGGCTGATCGGGCGGCGGCGTGATGGCGCGGAAGCCGTGCCACGACCGCTCGCTGGTGGCGAACACCACGCAGCGGTTGAACGTCGGCACGATGCTGCGCACCTGGTCCTCGGCCGCGCGCCACGGATCGCGGTGCAGCTCGAGGCAGCCGCCCCACGGCTCCTCCCAGCGGCGGTTGAGATAGACGAGCAGGTTGAGGCAGCGCTCCCAGCCTTCGGTCGGGTGGTAGTTGAAGTCGACGTGCGGATCGAGATCCTGGCGCGCGCGGTTCTCGTGCGTGCCGCCGCCGATGTACGCCGGATCGTAGAGGAGGTCGGGGATGCCGGTGACCTCGCCGAGCAGCGCGAGGAAGCGCGGATCGCGCAAGAGCTCGTCGAGCGCGACGAACGCCGGCCCGAGCGCGCGCACGTTCTCCTGCACCGACTTGCCGCCCGGCTCGCCGCGCTCGTCGAGCGCGCAGCCCTGCTCGAACGGCGGGAACTCGTCGAGCAGGCGCGCGCAGAACCGCGCGTCGAAGAAGTCGTCGATCACGAGATGGGGAAACGGCTCGGCGCGCGCGAACTCGCGCGCCAGCTCGGCGCGCCGCGCGATCACTGCGTCGCCGAGCGGCGGTAGCACGAAGCCGAGCGTGCCAGAGCGCGATCGATCGGGCAAGCGGGCTACTGGGCGCCGAGCACGCGCCGCGCGTCGGGCGAGACGTAGGCGCAGGCTTCGTCGAGCTTGCGGGCGCGCGCGTCGGCGAGCGAGACCGCGTTCGGTTTGAAGCGCCAGCCGTTCACCGAGCCGCGCGCGGGATCGAACACCGCCACGTGCGTCGGCAACTCGGACCACAGCGCGCCGAGGATGTCGAGGTTCCAGCGGCCGTCGGAGATCTCGTCGAGCGCGAGCACGTAGCGGCACGCGTCCGGATGCGCGCGGCGCACGCCGCGAAAGTAGCCGTACCACGACTGGCCCTCGCGGCCGTACCACGCCTCGCGCGGGTGCGTGCCGATCCACGACGGCAGCGTGGCGTAGCCGGCGAGGCGGCGATGATCCCAGCGCGCGGCCAGCGCCGTCTGCGCGATCGTCATCGCCGCGAGCGCGCCGATCACCGCCAGGCGCACGCCGCGCCGCCGCGCGCGTTCGCCGAGCTCGCCCCACGCCGCCGCCGCCAGCAGCGCGCACACCGGCGGCACGAAGTCGTAGCGGATGAAGTAGCGATACTCGACGTCGCGGTACAGCGGCGTCACCGCGCAGAACAGCACCAGCGTCGCGGCCAGCACGTGCAGCGTCCAGCGGCGCAAGCGCCAGGCCCACAGCGTCGCAGCGGCGAGCACGCCGACGAGCAGCAGCCACACCGCCACAGCGAGCGCGGCCGGCTGCTTCGGCCACGGCGGCGGATCGTACGCGGTGTGCGTGATGAAGTAGCCGGCGCTCACGCCGAGCGCGCGCAGCTGCCCGGCGACGTCGAGCGGGCTGCGCACGCCGAAGTTTCCCGCCGGCCGCGAGAACATCGTCACGATCAGCGCGCCGAGCTTGAGCTGCGACGTGGCGGCGATGACCGCGCACCAGACGAGCAGCGTGGCGACGAACGCGGCGAACAGCGCGCCGGTGGTGCGCGCCCGCTCGGCGAGCTTGCGCGCGCGCGGCCCGGCGATCGCCGCGCAGTAGAACGCCGGCGCGAGATAGAGGATCGCCTGCCACGACATCAGGCACGCGAAGGCGGCCCACACGCCGGCCCACGCGCTCTCGCGCACGCCGAAGCGATCGGCCCGGAGCGCGCACAGCCACAGCACGCCCGCCGACGGCGCGAGGAAGAGGATGTTGTCCTCGAGCGTCAGCAGCAAAAACAGATTCACCCACGCGGTCATCCACGCGACGGTGACGAACGCCGCGACCACGCGATCGCGCGCCAGCCGCGACGCCGCGCTCGCGATCACCGCGGCGTTGATGGCGAACGCGATCGCGTCGGCGAGACGAAACCCGTCGGCGAGCGTGCCGCCGAACGGCCGCAGCACGTACCAGCCGAGCAGGTACACGTGGCGCACGGCGAAGTGCGCGTTCCAAACCGGGCTCGACCACGGCTTCGCCTGCGTCGCCAGGTCGACCATGAAGCTGCCGTTGTCCCAGTTCACCACCGCCAGCACGCGCGGTCCGGTGGCCAGCCACGCGACGGCGAAACCGGCGAGCGCGAACGCGAGCACGAACACGCGCTCGCTCCGCCACGTCGCTGCGCCGCCGCCGGGATTCATGCGGCGCCTACGCTACCTCGCGTCGCGCCGGACGGCAAAGCGTTCGTGTTATAGGAGAGCCGATGACGAGCGCACGCGCCCGCCGCCTGGAGATCGCGCTGGTCGTGGCGCTGTTCGCCGGCGGGCTCGCGCTGCGCGTGGCGCTCGCCGATCGCAACTACGTGTTCGCCGGCAGCGACAGCTACGGCTACTTGAAGCTCGCCGACGAGTGGCGCACGCACGGGCGGTACGCGCTCGGCCCCGAGCCCGAGCCGCTCTACTACGCGCGGCCGCCGCTCTACGCCGCGTTCGTCGCGCTCGTCAAAGGCGGCGCGCGCGCGGAGATGTCGGGCGGCGACGGCTGGGGGCGCATCGTGCGCGGCCAGCTGATCCTGGATTTGCTGACGACGGGATTGCTGGTGTGGCTGATGGCGCGCCGGCTCGCGGGGCGCGCGGCGGGATTGATCGCGCTCGGCTTCGCGATGGCGTGGCCGTTCACGCTGATCACGATCGGCGCGGCGCTCACCGAGTGCGTGGCGATGGCGCTGGCGACGTGCAGCGTGGCGCCGCTGATCTGGATCAGCGCGCACGACTGCCCCGACGCGCGCGCCACGCCGCTGCGCAGGCGGCTCGCGTTCGCGGTCGCGGGCGCCGCGGTCGGGCTCTCGGTGCTGGTGCGCCCCGACGGGATCCTGCTCGCGTGCGCGTTCGTGCCGGCGGTGCTGCTTACGCACACGTGGCGCGAGCGCGCGATCGTGTCGTCGCTCGCGCTCGCCGGTTTCCTGATCGCGTTCGCGCCCTGGCCGGCGCGCAACCTGGCGCGCTTCGGCCGCGCGTATTCGTTCGGCACGCGCGTCGATCGCAAGCAGCATCCCGTCGAGCACTGGGAGGGCGGCCAGCACTTCATCGCCGCGTACGGGCGCGACTGGCAGACGTACAACTGGTTCTCCGGCTGCGCGTACGAGCCGACGTGCGCGCTCGATCTCGCGCGCTTCGAGCAGGGCGGCGCGGTCGACGGGCCGGAGGATCGCGCGAAGCTGATCGCGGTGCTCGCCGAGCGGCAGCGCAGCGGCATGACCGAGTCGGTGTCGCGCGGCTTCGACGAATTGGCGAGCGGCTGGCGGCGGCGTCACCCGCTGCGCGCGTTCGTCTGGCTGCCGCTGCGCCGCGCGGTGGCGATGTGGGCCGACGACTTCGACGAGATCTTCCAGAAGCCGCCGTTCCCGCGGTTGTACGCGCGCACGCGCGGCGCGCTGCCGGTGCTGTCGATCGCGTTCTTCGTCGCGCTGTGCGGCTGCTCGATCCTGCTCTGGCGCGAACGCAAAGCCGCGGCGGCGATTCTGCTGGCGGCGATCTTCGGCCGCACGGCGGTGCTGGCCTATACCTTCTATACCGTGCCGCGCTACACGCGCGAGGTGGCGCCGCTCGCGTTCGTGGTGATCGCCGCCGGCGCGACGCTGGCGATCCGCCGCGTCAGGGCGCGCTAGCTCGCGCGCGGCTGCTTGGCGGCGGTCCACGCCACCAGCCGCTCGGGCGCCCACGCGTTGGCGATTCGCTCGGGCTCGAGCCACGCGCGCTCGGCGTTGAGCGCGGCGTAGCGCACGCGCTCCAGCTCGCCCGCGTGGTGCGCGTCGCTGGTGAGCACGAACGTCACGTCGCGCGCGCGCGCCCGCCGCAGCGCCTCGACCGAGAGATCGAGCCGCGGCAATCCGCCGTTGATCTCGAGCGCGGTGCCGGTCGCCTCGGCGGCGGCGAGGATCTCGTCGAGGTCGAGCTCGATCGGCGGGCGCGCGCCGATCATGCGCGCCGAGAGATGGCCGATCATGCGCACCGTCGGATCCTGCATCGCCGCCACCACGCGCCGCGTCTGCGCCGCGCGATCGAGCTGAAAGTGATCGTGCACCGACGCCAGGCACCAATCGAACGCGCGGCGAAACTCGAGGTCGTAGTCGAGCTCGCCGTTCGGGCCGATGTTCAGCTCGACGCCGTGGAGCAGCGTGAGCGCGTCGCCGAGCTGCGTCCGGAGCGCGCGGATCTGCGCGCGCTGCGCGAGCAGCGGCGTGCGCGCCACGCCCGAGAGCGTGCCCTCCGCGTGATCGGTGATCACCAGGACGCGGTAGCCGCGCTGGATGGCCGCGGTCACCACCTCCTCCAGCGTCGAGCGGCCGTCGCCCGAGAGCGACGTGTGCACGTGAAAGTCGCCGATGACGCCGCCGATCGGCCGCGGCAGCGCGCCGCGCTCGGCCGCCTCCAGCTCGCCCGCGTCCTCGCGCAGGACCGGCGCGATCCACGGCAGCCCGAGCGCGCGGTAGATGTCCTCCTCGGTCTCGCTGGCGATCACCTTGCCGCCGTCGAGCTCCGAGAGCGCGTACTCGTTGAGCGTCCACTTTCGCGCGAGCGCGCGCTGCCGCAGCTTGATGTTGTGCCCCTTCGAGCCGGTGAAGTAGAGCTGCGCGGCGCCGAGCTGCTTCGGCGCCACCACGCGCAGATCGATCTGCGTCCCGCGGCGCGTGACCACGCTGGTCTTGGCGTCGCCGCCGGCGAGCACGCGATCGACCAGGCTCATGGCGAGGAGCGCGCGGCTCACCGGCGCCGCGTCGTCGGCGGCGACCACGATGTCGACGTCGCCGATGGTCTCGCAGAACCGGCGCAGCGATCCGCAGTACGACGCGTGCACCACGCCCGGCACCTCGCGCAGCCGCGCCACGATCCGCTCGGCGAGCGGCAGCGCCACCGAGATCGGCGTGCGCGCGATCGCGCCCTCCTCGTCGAGCCGCGCGAGCGCGTGCGCCAGCTTCTCCTCCGACCTGGCGCCGAATCCCTTGAGCGCGCGCACGCGGTGCTCGGCCAGCGCCTTGCGCAGATCGTCGACGCTCTCGACGCCGAGCTCGCCGCGCAGCCGCCCCACCGCCTTCGGGCCGAGCCCCTGAATGCGCAAGAGCGCCACCACGCCCGCCGGGTGCTTGCGCCGCAGCTCCTCCAGCCTCTCGACGCGCCCGCCGTCGAGCAGCTCGCGGATCTTCGCCGCCGTGCTCTTGCCGACGCCGTCGATCTTTTGCAGCTCCGCGGCCGTGAGCCGCCCGAGGTCGGTCGCCTGCGCCTCGATCGCGTGCGCCGCGCTCTCGTACGCGCGCACGCGGAACGACTGCGGGTCCTGCTCGTCGAGCATGGTCAGCTCGGCCAGCTCGCGCAGCATGTCGAGCACGTCCTGCTTGGTATCGGCCATCGCGGTGTACATTATCTCTCGTGGCCAAGAAAGAACCACCCGAGGTGCTCGTCCTCGACGGGCGCGAGGTGCAGGTCTCGAATCCGAGCAAGCTCTATTTCGCGGCCGACACGAAGCTGACGAAGCTCGAGCTCGTGCGCTACTACCTCTCGGTCGCCGAGGGCGCGCTCGGCGGCATCCGCGATCGCCCGATCGTGCTCAAGCGATTCGTCGACGGCGCGGCCGGCGAGGCCTTCTACCAGAAGCGCGCGCCCGAGAAGCGCCCCGCGTGGCTGCGCACGGTGACGCTGTCGTTTCCGTCGGGGCGCACCGCCGAGGAGGTGGTGGTCGACGACGCGGCCGGCCTGGCGTGGATCGTCAACCTCGGCTGCATCGAGCTGCACCCGCACCCGGTGCGCGCGGGCGATCTCGATCATCCCGACGAGCTGCGCGTCGATCTCGATCCCGGGCCGGGCGTGGCGTGGGACGACGTGCGTCGCGTGGCGCTGGAGGTGAAGGCGCTGCTCGACGAGCTGGGGCTGGTGGGCTGGCCGAAGACGTCGGGCTCGCGCGGCATGCACGTCAACGTGCGCATTCATCCGCGCTGGACGTTCAGCGAGGTGCGGCGCGCGGCGCTGGCGCTCTCGCGCGAGATCGAGCGGCGCGCGCCGGCGATCGCGACCTCGAAGTGGTGGAAGGAGGAGCGCCGCGGCGTGTTCCTCGACTACAACCAGAACGCCAAGGATCGCACCACGTGCTCGGCGTACTCGGTGCGCCCGCTCGCCGACGCGCGCGTGTCGACGCCGCTCACGTGGGACGAGGTGCCGGCGTGCGAGCCGGCCGACTTCACCGTGCTGACCGTGCCGCGGCGTTTTGCCGCAAGCGGCGATCCGCACGCGGCGATGAACGGCGCGCCCGGCTCGCTCGACGGGCTGCTCGAGCTGGCGGCGCGCGACGAGGCGAACGGGATCGCGGACGCGCCGTGGCCGCCGCACTTTCGCAAGATGGAGGGCGAGGCGCCGCGCGTGGCGCCGTCGCGCAAGAAGTCGGCGGCGAAGAAGCCGCGCGAGAAGATGCCGCTCCTCACCATCGCCAACTCGCCGAAGCGCGACGAGGCGCTGGCCGGCCTCGAGCGCTGGAAGGCGCGCCACCCCGACGCCGCGAAGCTGCTCGCCGTCGACGACGTGCTGGTCGACTCGATGCGCGGCCGCTCGTCGACGTGGACGCGCATCCGCGTGAACCTGCGCCACGTACCGCCCGCCGAGCGGCCGCCGCAGGAGACGCCGGATCCCGACGACGATCCGACGCGCGCCTGGCGCCAGGCCTGGCGCGCGTCGCGCGAGACGGACGAGCCGCGCGAAGAGTAGCTCAGCGCCCGGTGGCGAAGATGGACTGCAGCTCGTGCGGCGCCACCACCTCGAGCTGCGCGTACGTGCAATCGCGCGGCGGCTTGTCGGTGCGCCAGCGGCGAAACTGCGCGGTGTGACGGAAGCGCGAGCCATGCATGTGATCGTACGCGACCGCGACCACCAGCTCGGGACGCAGCGGCACCCACGACAGATCCTTGTCCGCGCTCCAGCGGCTCTTCATGCCGGGCACGCGCTGATCGTGCTGGCTCCACTCCTTCCACGGGTGATCGTCGAGCGCGCGCTCGCGATACGGCGCCAGCGTCTCCACCAATTCGCGCCGCACGCCGTCGGTGAAGCTGGCCGCCACGCCGACGTGGTGCAGCGCGCCCGCGTCGTCGTACAGCCCGAGCAGCAGCGAGCCGACCTTGGTGCCTTCGCCGCGCTTGTGCCAGCGAAAGCCGCCGACCACGCAGTCGCAGTCGCGCTCGTGCTTGACCTTGAGCATGACGCGCTTGTTCGGCTCGTAGGCGCCGGCGAGCGGCTTCGCCATCACACCGTCGAGCCCCGCGCCCTCGAAGCGGTGGAACCAATCGTCGGCGGTCGCGCGATCGGTGGTGGCGGGCGTGAGGTGCAGCGGCGGCTCGGCGCGCGCGAGCAGCGACTCGACGATCGCGCGCCGCTCGGCGAACGGCGTCTCGCGCAGATCGCGATCGTCCACGCACAGCGCGTCCCAGAAGACGATCGACGCCGGCGTCTCGGCGGCCAGCAGCTTCACGCGCGACGCCGCCGGATGCAGCCGCAGCTGCAGCGCCTCGAAGTCGAGCGCGCCGCCGCGCGCGATCACGATCTCGCCGTCGAGCACGCAGCGCGGCGGGAGCTGTTGCTTCAGCGCCTCGACCAGCTCGGGGAAGTAGCGGTCGAGCGGCTTCTCGTCGCGGCTCTGGATGAACACCTCGTCGCGATCGCGGAACACCAGCACGCGAAAGCCGTCCCACTTCGGCTCGAACAGCCAGCCGTCGCCGTCGGGGAGCGCGTCGACGCGCTTGGCGAGCATCGGCAGGATCGGCGGCGCGACCGGGAGCTGCACGCGCCGATGGTACTACAGCGACGCCGCGCGGCGGCGCAGGTGATCGGCGTCGAGCTCGGTGCACCACGCGTCGAAGCCGGCGCCCACGCCGCGCCACGCGAGCTGGTCGAGCGTCTCGGCGAGCGGCACGTCGGTGCGCAGCCGCGTGAGCGTGCGATAGAGGAGCGCGTCGTCGCGCCGCGCCGCCAGCGTCGCCGCCAATCGCTCGGCGCCGCGCACCGCCTTGGGCCAGCGGCGAAAATCATCGGGCACGTCCTCGAGGCGAACGAACGCGGCCAGGAGCGCCGCCGCGCTCTTCTCGCCGAAGCCGGGCAGCCCGGGCACGCCGTCGGCCACGTCGCCGACGAGCGCCAGCCAATCGGGGATGCTCTCGGGCCCGATGCCGCGCAGCGCGGTGAGCGCCGGCTCGTCGATCACGCGCCGCCGCATGCGATCGACCTGCACCACCGACTGCCCGCGGATGCACTGCCCGAGATCCTTGTCGGGCGTCAGGATGCGCACCTGCTCGACGGCGCCGGCGAAGCGCGCGGCCGCGGTCGCCAGCGCGTCGTCGGCCTCGAAGCGATCCATCGGCCACGCGGTCATGCCGAGCGCGCGCGTCGCCGCCTCCGCGCCATCGAACTGCGCCAGCAACTCCGCCTCGACGCCCTCCTCGGTCTTGTAGCCGTCGAACAGATCGTTGCGAAACGATCGAATTGGATTATCGAACGCCACCGCCACGTGCGTCAGCCGCTCGTCGGCGTCCGTCACCAGCGTCAGCAGCGAATCGATGAGCCCGACGATCGCCTTGCGCGGCCGCGCCGGCCGCTTCGAGTAGTGCGCGCGAAACAGCTCGTACGTCCCATCGACGAGGTGCAGCCTCATGGCGCGAAGATACCACTCGGCTCACGGCCGTCGCGCCGCCGCGTTTCCGTGAAGAACGGATTGCCGACAGCGGGACGGTGACCTATATCCCGGCATGGAGATTCCTCGCCGCGCGCTCGGCAAGACCGGCCTCCAGGTCTCGGTGCTCGCCGTTGGTGGGCATCACATCGGCGATCCGAAGACGTACGAAGAAGCCGAAGCCATCGTGGCGCGCGCGGTCGACGCCGGCGTCAACTTCTTCGACAACTGCTGGGAGTATCACAACGGCCGGTCCGAAGAGTGGCTGGGGCGCGCGCTCCGCGGCAGGCGCCAGCGCGTGCACCTCATGACCAAGGTGTGCACGCACGGCCGCGACGGCGCGCTCGGCCTCGCCATGCTCGAGCAGTCGCTGCGCCGGCTCGGCACCGACTACGTCGACGTGTGGCAGATCCACGCCATCAGCTACGACAACGATCCCGCGCTCGCCTATGCGCGCGGCGGCATCGTCGAAGCGCTCGCCAAGGCGAAGCGGCAGGGCAAGGTGCGGTTCGTCGGGTTCACCGGCCACAAGAATCCCGACTTCCACTTCGAGATGCTCACGCGCGGCTTTCCGTTCGACACGGTGCAGATGCCGCTCAACGCGATGGACTGGCACTTCCACAGCTTCACGCACAAGGTGCTGCCCGAGGCGCTCAAGCGCGGTGTCGGGGTGCTCGGCATGAAGCCGATGGGCGGTACGGCGACGGTGGTGAAGAAGAACGTGCTCACCGGCGAGGAGTGCCTGCGCTACGCGATGAGCCTGCCCGGCGTCGGCACCACCATTTGCGGCATGGAGTCGCTTGAAATTCTGGAAAGCAATCTAGCGATCGCGCGCGGCTTCCAGCCGCTCGATGCGGCCGCGATGCAGGCGGTCCGCGACAAGGTGGCCAGCTTCTCCGGTGACGGACGGTTCGAGGTCTACAAGCTGTCGCTCAAGTTCGACAATCCGGAGACGCGTCGGCCGCACGGCTTCCCCATCGACGAGCAGCAGAAAGAAATCAAGGACGAGGAGTCGGAGCGCGCGGCGCTGCCCGGCGTCGATTCCATGCGCACGACGGAGAGCCCATGAGCAAAGACGAAGAGGGATCGACGCGGCGGGAGTTCCTGCAGCAGGCGGCGGCCATCGGCGCGTCCATCGCCGTCGGTGGTGCTGCGCTCGCCGAGGAGCGCGTGGCGCTCATCGATTCGCGTGGCGGTCGAATCGCACGCAAGCCGTTCGGCGCGACCGGGCAGACGCTGTCGATCCTCGGCCTCGGCGGATACTCGCTCGGCCAGGCGCCCTCGTACGAAGAAGCCGAGCGCATCGTCCACGAAGCGCTCGACGCCGGCCTCGACTTCTTCGACAACGCCTGGGAGTACAACGCGCACCGCAGCGAAGAGTGGATGGGCCGCGCGCTCGCCGGGCGCCGTGGTCGCGCCTTCTTGATGACGAAGGTGTGCACGCATGGCCGCGGCAAGGACGTCGCGATGCAGCAACTCGACGAGTCGCTGCGGCGCCTCAAGACGGATCACCTCGACCTGTGGCAGATCCACGAGGTCGTCTACTGGAACGATCCCGAGCTGATCTTCCGGCCGGGTGGTGCCATCGAAGCGATCGTCGAAGCCAAGCGGCAAGGCAAGACGCGCTTCATTGGCTTCACGGGACACAAGCATCCGAAGATCCACTTGCGCATGCTCGAGCTGGCGGAGCAGCATGGCGTGCGCTTCGACAGCGTGCAGCTGCCGCTCAATGCGTTCGATGCGACGTTTCGCAGCTTCGAGCAGGAGGTGCTGCCGGCGGTGGGCCGGCATGGGGCGGCGGCGCTCGGCATGAAGAGCCTGGGCGGTGGCGGCGAGGCGATCCAGCAGGGCGCCATCACCGTCGACGAGGCGCTGCGCTACGCGATGAGCCTGCCGGTGGCGACGACGGTGAGCGGCATCGATTCGCTCGCGGTGCTGCGGCAGAACCTGGCGATCGCGCGCGCCTTCAAGCGAGCGATGTCGTCGAGCGAGATGCAGGCGTTGCGGCAGCGCTGCGCCGGCGACGCCGCCGACGGGCACCTCGAGCTGTACAAGACGACGATGCGCTACGACGCCGAGGTCGGTCGGTCGGAGCACGGCCTGCCGTCGCCGAAGGAGCTGCCGCTCTAGCGTCGGGCTCGCCGGTAGCTTCCCGGAGGCTGACCACTCCATTGCGCGAACGCCCGTGCGAACGCGGCGCCCGCACGGTAACCGACGCGCTCCGCCACTTCGTCGACGGAGAGTTGCTCATCGGCGAGCAGCCGCGCCGCGGTTTCCAGGCGTAAGGTTCGGAGGCGGGCGAGCGGCGACTCGCCGGTGAGCGACTGGAAGCGCGCCGCGAACGCCGAGCGCGACTGCCCGGCCGCGCGCGCCAGCGAGGCGACCGTCCACGGACGGTGCAGCTGCTCGTGCATGATGGCGAGCGCGCGCCCGATATGCTCGTCGGTCAGCGCGCGGAGCCATCCGTGGTTCGGGCAGGTGCGTCCCGCGACGAGCGCGCGCAGCGCGTGAACGAACAGCACCTCGCACAACCGCGAGATGATGAACTCCCGCCCCGGTGCGGTCCGCGCGCTCTCGGCGGAGAGTTGCTCCAACGTCTCGGCCAGGCCCGGCGCGGCGCTGCGCTGCTCGGCGGTCACGTGCACGACGCTCGGTAGCTCGCCGACGACCTGGCAGCTGCTCTCCGCGCCGTCGGCAGTGAGCCATCCCGCGAGGATCGAAGTCGTTGGACCGCGACCGCCCGCGCGCACCGTGGACGAGTCTTTGGCGCGCGCGACGAGCTCGTCGAGGCGACGCAGCGCGCCGCGGTCGCTGCCGTAGAGGCGATGCGCGCTCGCACGAGGGAACAACAGGAGATCGCCGCCGGCAAAGGGGATCGGCCGCTTCTGGCCCGCGACCTCCATCCAGCCGGCGCCGCGCGTGACGACATAGAAGCGCGCGCTTCCCTCGCCGCCCGCCGCAAATCCCCAGGGCGCGCCCAGCTCGAGCCGCACGAGCCGGGCCGCGCGCAGACGGCTGCGTTGCAGCGCATCCGTCAGCGGATCGCGCCCGTCTGGACGAAGAGTCATGTTTTTCGGACGAGAAGTCACTGCACGTCCCACAACAATAGACTATTTGAGAGGTGAGGAGGACGCATGAACATTTTCATCTGGAGCGTCAGCGCGCTGCTCGCGCTCGAGTTCGTGGTCGTCGGCGGGCTCAAGCTCAAGGGTGTCGATGCCGAGAGGGCGGCGCAATCCGGGTTGGCGTTCTCTCCGGCGTTCCTGCGATTCATCGGAGCGTCCGAGCTGGCGGGCGCGGCCGGCCTGCTCGTGCCCTCGCTGCGCACGTGGGCCGCGGTAGGCCTCTGCCTGGTGATGGTTGGCGCGGTCGTCACGCACGTGCGCGCTCACCATGGTCTGGCCAAGATGGCCCCTGCGCTCGTCTCGCTCGGCTTGTCGGCGGCGATCGCCGTCCTCGCGCACTGACATAGCCAGTCGGTAGCCGTAGCCGCGGTGCTCGGACCCGGAATCGAACCAGGGACACGCGGATTTTCAGTACGGGGTCCTAAGGTTCGATCACCCATGCTCCACCCCCGAGAACCAGCTCGTCCCACCCAGCCTCGCATTCGACCCGTGACGCCGGCGTGACATATCGCGACCCCGCCCCGCCCCTCTATCTTGCCTCGCGCATCAGCACTCCCAGTAAAACGGTCCCGGTCGCCGCTACGAACGGCGACCGGGGCCTAACCCTCACAACGGAGGCCATCCGCCATGAAGGCTAACCAAAGCAGACCACCGACGAGAACACGGCGCAATTTTTCGCGGGCAGTGCGCCCATGAGTCGCGTCTACCGCAGTTTCGAAGTCGAGATATCTGTCGACGGCAAGGTCGAGTTCTACACCTGCTTGAACGGGCGCCCGTTCGTCGGTGACGAGATCGAGATCGACGGCGCCGTGTACGCCGTCGAGCGTGTGCGCCATCGGCAGATCGAACGGCGCACGACGCGGAACTATCTCGCGCCGATCGTCTACGCGCGCGCCGTGAAGCGGAAGCGCGCATGAGCGTCGCCAGCCTATCCGCGCTCGGAGCGCGACTGCGGCAACTTCGCCAGCGCCGCCAGCTTGAAGCGCGCGACGTGGCAAAGCGTATCGGGAAGCATACGAGCGCGATCTACAACATCGAGCGCGGCGTCCATGGCCCGACGGTCGAGACGTTGATCGCGATGCTCGACCTATACGGCGCCGAGCTAGGCATTCGCGAGCAGGCGGCGATGATGCCGGGCAACAATCGGCGCCTGTGCCTTGCGCGCTGGTTCCGCGAGCAGCGCCACATGCACGACCTGAGTGCGCTCGAAGTCTCGCAACGCCTTGGCTTGGATGTGAGCTTCGTCTACCAGTGCGAGAAGGGGCGCCACGTTCCGAGCTTCGACAGCCTCGACCGCTGGCTCTTGATACTCGGCGTTGATCTGCTCGATCTGATCGGCGCCGTCGAATAACCCAAATCATTAGGCAGCCGCCCGAATCATTGGGCAGAGGGCAATCATCGGGCAAAGCCGGGCCCCGGGCGAGTCCCACCACCGAACGACTCTCTCCGCATCCGCGTGTCGATGGTTCGAATCCGTCCCCAAGCAGAGGGAAAGAGCGGTCCCCGGTCATCGCTACCGACGGTGACCGGGGGCCTCGAACCACGTGGAGGAAGCCACATGGCCCGTGACAAAGCGATTCCAATACACCAACAGCTTGTCGAGGTGCTCCACCGCGTCGAGGAGATGTACGGCGCGGCGCGCGCTCTCGCCGTCTATTCCAAGTACGTCAATCCCGGCGAGCGATCGGAGAGCATCGTCGAGTCGTGCGCCGCCGCGATCGCCAGGATCGCCCGCGACACCAGCGACGAGTTGTTCCGCATCATCGACTTGGTGAAAGACGAGGAGGAAGACACCAACATCGACAGCCATGTCCCAGCAGTCGACGAACGCGAACACGAAGACGAAGACGAGGAGCCGCCCGCCGGGCGTGCTACGCCCCGCCGAAGGACGGTAATCCGTGGGTAAGCTCAGGCAACGATGTCACGGACAAGCGGATACTGAATCATGTCGTAGTAGCGCTGACGTAACCACTCCAGATCCTGACACGCGGCCGCGGTCAGGATGTCGCCATCGAGCGCCTCGCCGTTGTCGAATACAATCGGGACTGGACATCGCTTTAGCTTAGCTGTTGGTGTACGTACTCTTTCTGCACGGGAAAGCGACGACGCGTACTCGTTGACAGCCCCCAACAACGCACGAACCTTTTTGTCGAAGGGACCAAGATCGGATGTGATTCGATTGAGGAGCTGGTCACGATAGAGGTCCAGTTTTGACATCGAGGGAAGCCCGACCGCATCCAAGATCCGCTCTTCTCTGTCGTCGTAGAGCCCCGGATCAAGCCACTCACCCATCGACAGAGGAAGCTCAAGCGCCGCCGCGCTAAGGAGAGGGAAGACAAACGACGGATGAGGGTGGGTCATATGCGACTCGATGGACATTCCTCGTGTAGACGCCGCAGTCCGCAGCAGATCCCATATTTCTTTCACGTCGTATGGCACGCGCGTGACCAGATCGACGATCTGTGAGCAGGCGACGAACGGCAAGTGGAAGGTCTTTACGATATTCGACTTCCGGATTCCCGAATAGACGTAGTGCTCGAAGGCGTGATAGTGCAACAACTCCGGGTCATAGAGGGCCAGCCCGACTTGCTCCATGTAACCCTGCCGTTTGGCGCCGGCCGTGGCCGAATACTCCCCGAGGAAGTCGACACATGTAGCCATGTGTTCGAGAAATGAGCGAATGCCCGCGGGGATGCGGATGAATGACGCTTCGTCGTCGAGACTACCCAAACAGAAGCGCAAGGCCCAAAAGCGATGGTCAGAGATTGTCGCGTCGGTCTTGAACAGCCCCCCAGTTGTTTCCTTCCATATCCATTCGTTCATTCGAAGTCGGGCTTCAGCGTACCGCCATGGATGCGGCTCGTAATAGTAGTCGTCGTCGATCGAAAGGATCTGCTTCTCGCGCGCCACGGCCACCAAGCGCCGGGAGCGCTCCGTGATCGCCGCCTCTGGTGTCATGTCTGGCGGATCACGTTCAGTCAGAATTCGCAGACACCTCAGCCAATACGATAAATCGAGCAAGCCGAGGTACGAGGTGAAGTAGTGGAGCAGATGGCCAAACTCGTGATCAAAAGTCCGTCGACGCTGGTCGCCCAGACGTTCAATCGCCCGTACAGGTGGCCCGCTGATGTTGATGGTCCAGATCTTCGGCGAGAAGGTACCAAGCAACTCCCGTCGGAAGGAGTCGGCGTGGCGCAAGACTAGCAAGCTCGACATGCTCTCCCCGCGTATTCAAATTGATCGCCTCTGTTAGCTGGCGCAGGTTAGAGTCAGCTCGAGGACGACGGCGACGCAGTCCCCTTCGGCTGCTGCGCTTGGTCGCGAGCAGCACGCTCCTCGGGGACCATCCATCCGTCATACGGGCTGAGCTTCGTTGGATATGCGACTTGCGCGGCACGGATCTCGCGCACCGGCTCACGCAGGGGAAAGGTGACCATGAAGGCCCGCCAGTTCCCCGGCAACTGATCGCTAATTACCTCGCCAGTCGCGGGGTCAAACTTCTCGACGTAAATCGTCGGCTCCATGTGCTGAACCGAGTCCTTCTTGCCCATCGCGCGACCGGCGGCACCACCTCGTGCGGCCGAGTCTCGATCGGACCAGCGGAACGTGTACCGACAGTTCCCGGCGGCGTCGAGCGTGTAGCCCAACATGACGCCTGCCTGACGTGCATGACGAACCGAATCTCCCGAGCGAGCGATCTTGAAGCCCGTCGGGATCTGAGGGAACAGGAGGGTTCGCACTTCCGGTCGCTCAAGATGATCGAAGAGCCCCAGCGTGTCGGCAATCGTAAGGATGGGGCCAGTGCGAAATTTCGCCGAGCCCTTCGATGCCCGCGGCACGTTGAGCTTGGTCGAGCCGTCCTTGATGTTAGCGGCGACGACCTGCTTGTCGATCTCGCGGAAAAACGACTTCACGGTCGGATCGTCCATCTCGACTCGAAGCTTGATCATCCCGGCCGGAGCTCCACGTCGAAAGCCGCCGACGGCGATGCTGTGGCGGCTGGTCTTGTGTACATAGCCGCCGTTCGTCGCAACATAAGCATCAACAATGCCGGCGTTCGCATCCGAGAGCACCACTGTCGAATCCTTGCCGTAGCCGCACGCGCGTCCCAACAAGCCTTGGAGAAGGGCGTTTAGGTCACTCGCCTTTTGCGCGAGGTCCATGAAGAAGCGCACTTCCACGGGGAACGCGTCAGCCATTCGGGCGCGATTCGTCACAAACACCACGTACGGGAGATCCGGCCGTGCACGTCCGGCGATTGCACGCTTTACAGAGAGATTGGCAGATTGAGGACCATAATACTCGATCACCTCGATGCGCCTATCATCCAGCTTGAGTCGCCCAATCAATGCCTGAGTGCGGGCGTTGTCATTGAAAGCCCGAATGCACAGACCGACGGGATGACCGTCGTCGTGATACCTTTCGAGTACGGCGTAGATCGCGCTCCTTAGCGCGTCCTCCACCGCCATCTGATAGCTCGCCTGATCGTCGTCATAGCCGATCTTCTTCGCGTGCCGCGCAAATCGCGCAGTAGGACCGTCGTACGCGGCCATGGAGATGTCAGCGATGAACGGGACGTCGATCTCGTCGGCAAAATCCGACATGCTCATGGTATCGGGCGGCGTAATGACCACTCCTTCGTCGATGGGCCGCCCATTGAAGAAGTTGAAGCCAGAATAATTGTCGGTCAGGTGTTGGCGTACTTCCCAAACGCGTTCGAGATCATTGAGTTCGAAAGGCGTCGCCGACAAACCAACGAACCAATGGTCCTCGCGCGTAGCCCCGATCTCCTGCTCGATGCGATCGAATATCTGCACGAGCACGCAGGGACGCCGAACCGGCCCGGAGTCGCCGTCGACCATTCGATCGCTCGCTCCGAACTGCGGCTCGTCGATGATCATTAACGGGCGATAGCCCTGTTCGGTCGCACGTCGGCACAGATCGCCAATCTTGCGCACGCCTTGATCGCCACCAACACGCCTGTGAACCAGATCCTCGAGGTGCGGCACGGAGTAGACCGGTAGCGCGTCGCGCAGCACATGCTCGCGGTAGTTCGCGAGACTCGGCGACATGGCGAAGACCGCATCGAGCGATGAAGATGACTCAGTCGAGTCCGAAAGGATCTCGAGGTTGCCGTAGTACGCCATGAACCGATCGAGCTCGGTGTTGGTTTGATCCTCGTGCGTTGTCTGGCTGCCAATAATGTAGAAGGGGTACGCTCGTCGCCCAGTCAGAAGATAGAGCGCCGGTCCCGCCCATTGAAGCGCGAGGGACGTGGTCGTCTTGCCAGACTGCATCGCGCCGACCACGTGACCGCACCGCTTCGGGCTGTCGCGCAGCTCAACCAAGCAGTCGATAGCTGTCTTGAGCTGCGTCTCGTGGACAATGCCGCTATCATCCACGCGCGACCAGAACGGCGCAATCCGCGCGAGACCGATGCCGTCGCTGACCGATTTGACGGCGCGCGCAGCGTCCATTCTCACGGGCAATCCTTTGTGCCTCGCCCAGCGAGTGAACGTCTCAGAGGTACGCTGGAGATGCTCCGTGTATTGCTTAAGGCCCTGTTCTAGTTCGTCTTTTTTCATATCGTCCTTAAATTTTCGCCATGAAACTCGGCAGCGATCAATTACCTAACGATAAAACGCCCAGATGTCAACGCCTCTTCCACTCGACTCTTGACCATCGCGCAGCAGTATGCTGCAATCTGCCGCATCGTGCAGCAGCGTGCAGCACAGCGCAGCATGGGAGCGCATGAGATGAGTACAAAGGTCAAGACCACAAAGGGAAGGGCACATCCACGGGTCAGCGTGGCGCTCGAAGACGCGGACCGACAGGTTCTGGAGCAGATAGCGGAAGCGCAGGATCGGAGCCTGTCATGGATCGCGAGTCGAGCGATCCGATTCTTCCTTGAAGAACGGCAAAAAGGCTCGCAGCTTGCGCTCGACTTCGAGCGCGCTCGCTAGCATGGACACGTTGACTGCGGCCGAGCGCAGCGCACGCATGAGTTTGGTACGGGGAAAAGACACCGGCCCCGAACTCGCAGTGCGAAGCTTAGTCCACCAGATGGGCTATCGATATCGGAAACACCGTCGAGATCTACCAGGTCAGCCCGACATGGTGTTTGCAAGTCGGCGCAAAGTAATATTTGTCCACGGCTGCTTCTGGCACCGACACAATTGTCATCTTGGACGGATGCCGAAGTCTCGCCTCGGTTTTTGGGCGCCGAAGCTTATTGCGAACCACGATCGCGACCTGCGGAATCTACAACAACTCAGATCAGAAGGATGGACAGCATTAGTGATATGGGAATGTCAACTGACCAACAGAGGCGGTCGCGTTCTGCGGACTGATCTGAGCGCCATCGCAGAACGCATTAAGAAGTTTCTCGATGCTTAGCGTCGAATTGTTTTCTGGGTGTGGCGGCCTCGCGCTCGGCCTAGCAAAAGCAGGATTCAAGCATGCAATGGTGATTGAACAGGATGCCGCCGCCAATGCAACCCTGTTGGCAAACCAAAAGCGTGGAGTGCTTCACGTCGCTGATTGGCAACTAATTTCTGGCGACGCGCGCGAGGTCGACTACAGCTCCTTAGAAGAGCGCATCGACCTCGTCAGCGGTGGGCCACCATGTCAACCCTTCTCAATTGGTGGCAATCATCGTGGCCCTGAAGACGAACGAAATATGTGGCCCGAGGCAATCAGGGCTGTTCGCGAGTTGCGCCCCAAGGCATTTCTGTTTGAGAACGTGAGAGGACTCCTACGCCCCGCGTTTGACTGCTATTTGACCTTCCTTCGCCTCCAACTCTCATGGCCCGAGATCGCCCCCAAACAGGGCGAACCTTGGTTAGATCACTTCGCGAGATTATTGCGTCACGAGAGAACCGGCCGCGCGCCAACATACAGCGTGCTCATACAAGGTATCAACGCCGCTGATTATGGCGCACCACAAAAGCGACATCGAGCGATCATAATGGGCATTCGGTCTGATCTAGCTCCTGACCTCTCATTCCCACCGCCAACCCATTCCCACGATGCGCTTGTCTGGAGTCAAAGAGTCACAGGCGACTACTGGAAGAGGCACGGCATCGGCTTTGGTCGGCGCCCGCCCCTCGATGAGACTGATAAGCTCGTTATTAAACGACCGACCGCCCCCAAAGAACTCCCTTGGAGAACGGTTCGCGACGCGATTGGTGACCTTCCACGACCTCGTCTCAACGGTGATCCGGCGCTACCCAATCACCAGTTACATCCTGGCGCGCGCCTCTATCCGAAGCACACCGGAAGCTCCTGGGACGAACCGGCCAAGGCACTTAAAGCAGGAGATCATGGAGTACCAGGCGGAGAAAACATCATTGTTGGCTCCAGCGGATCAGTCCGCTATTTCACGATTCGTGAGATGGCGCGTCTGCAGGGATTTCCGGATGACTTCACTATCGGCGGAGCTTGGAAGACGCCAATTAAACAACTCGGCAACGCAGTCCCCATTCACGTAGGTTTTGTTTTTGGCCTCGCAATAAAGCGATTGATCAGCGGCCAATTGCAAAAGACGACGGACGCTGAATTAGTGGCGTAGCCATCGCAAGCGGGCTCGACGCATTAGCGTGTCGTTCGTAGGATTGTCCCGATCCTACTCTCCTCCTGACACAGGTTCGTCCTTCGAAGTTAGGCGATCGTCCCGCCGTTTGCGTCGGGACATGCAATCGGGAAAACCCGCGGCTTGACATAGCCTGTCGCCCAGCTCGAGCGCAGCTCTGACGCTCGACAACCACTCTAATGCTCCTTTGAGTAGGGCGAAGTATATGCCGCCGCGATCGTCGTTGCAGTCAGATTAAGCTGATGAAGCAGGGCTGCTATCTCCTTTGCCCCTTTGAACCCGCTTTGCACACCGATGCCCTGCGCCAACTTCAATACGGAGTGTTTCAAGGCCACAAGCCGCTCACCAGTGATAACTCTTGTGTCGACGTTGGGTGATGCCTGTTTACTAAACGTAGCCGACGGATGGACAATGATAGGCGTAGCACGGCATGACACGTCATACCGACTGGAAAACCAGTTCATTGCGCCACTCAGTTGATTTGAGTAATCCTTCGAAATAATCTCGGCGACCGCCTCATTCTTGCACTCAATTACCAAGTACCGCAGCTCTCCAAGCGCCCAGAGAACGTCCGGGCCTCCATCGTTGTATTCGGTCTCAGGTCGCTGGCCGCCAAAGCCGATGTGCAGTGCCAGATCGTTGAGGGCTGACTCGAATCGTCGAAAAGAATTATCCGCAAACCGCAGGTCGTCGAGCACCGCATTTATCGCGATGAGATAATCATTCGGCGTTGGGTAGAGTCGGCCCACATAATCCAGTAGATTCTCAGCCTGAGATTTTGCGCTGGCACTGAGGCGAGAATACGTCACGCCTTCAATCGCTTTGAGGAGCAACCGATTGTCGGCGAGCGCTGAAAGCAGCAGTACCTGTGCAGCGACTGGATCAAAGAAGTGTGTGTATTGGGCGAGTTGCTGCTTTAGCCAACCCCGCAGTCGCCCATCGGAGACATTGTTAATCACCTCTTGAAGAACGTCCGCCGACTTTCGGTACTGCCTTATTTGCGCGAAATCGAACGCTCCACGCTCGGCGACGGTGACGGGGCCGACCTTCTCCTCTTGCTTGTACTCGACGCCTACGAGCGCTCCTCGGCTAGCCTTTCGCCACTCGGCGTCTTGCTTCAGACAAAGTTGGATGACCTCGTCTATTTGGGCAATCTCCTGTCCAGCAATCTGGTCCGACGCTTGACGTGAGAGCTGGATCTGTCGCCAAGTTGCATCACTAAACAGCCTCGCCGCGTCGGGTCCATGAATGCGGGAGACCAACCGAGCGCCGAGCAGCAGGACCACGCAATGGTCGTCATTTGACCGCACGCCCCGGCCCATGCCCTGCTCAATGCGCTGGACGGCACGAGCAAGGAGGAACTCGCTCCCTTCGAGCGCCGAGGCGTCGACAATATCGATCAAGCGGCTCACTTCTGGGATGCCATCGATTATCAGAACTCGGCAGGCATCCTTGGGGAGATCGATGCCATCATACTTGTTGACGAGTACAGCGATGCCAACATGGCCAGCCTTGAGCTTCTCGACCCCCTCGTACAAGCCGTCTGCAGTGAGCGTTAGATCGGCCACGTCCTCCCAGAATTTCGCCCGCGAATTCGAAGGCACAATGACAACAACATTAAAACTTGTCGCTAGGCTCTTTGCGTATTGCTTTATCGCAGCGTCATCAATGTTGGGGTTGATTTCTTGTGGCGCGAGAATAAGGCGATCGCCAAGGTCATCGGCAGTAGATGGCGTAATAGGCTTAGCGATTGAATTTGAGTCCGCTTGGAAATCGCTCACCAACACACTATTGTCGGCCAGAGTCGCGGTCATGTAGATTCGGCGCTTTGCTCCGGCAAAGCTGCGCACTATGTCGATGGGTAGACAGCCGAGCGATATCTCGAGTTCCCCTTTCCCGAAAACACATTGCGCCAGAGGAAGCGCCTCGTGCACCAACGGCCAAATAAACATGAACTCGTTATCTTGTCGATGGGCATGAAGAACCTTGAGCACCTCCGATTGCTTGTCCTGCCAGGCCCAGAACGGCACAAGAAGAAGCTTTTGCGGATCCTCAGCCTCGACGTCGAGAATTCCTGTTGGTGATTGTTGGGCGAGCGCCTCGCGGAAAAGAAGAAGGAGCTTTCGATAGGCTTCGTGCGTTGATGGAAGACGGAGTGTGAATTGCCTTTCGACGGTACCAAGACAGGAGTGAGCATCATCGACGAGGATGCTGCCGATCGGAATTTTTGTTCCCTCGTCTCCCACTCCAAACTTTGACTTTCCATTGAAAAGAGTATGGATGTTCGTAACGAGAATGGCCTTCCCTTCTTTGCACTTACCATTACGCGGATCTTCCGTTGTCGCTATTCCGAGCTTTCCAGCTTCGGCTTGCACTTGTTTAACGAGATAGTTATCGGGAGCGACGTAAACGGCCGGAAATTGCCCCTCGTTGAGGCAGCTTTTCAGGAGAAGCAATCCAACGATAGTCTTCCCACCACCAGTGTTCATCTTGATTACCAAGTCGCGTTCCATGCGTCGGGCGAACCAGCGTTCGAGTACCTCCGCTTGCACATCACGCAGGTAGCTGTATTTCTTGTCGGAGAGCGCCCCGAAGATCTTTCGCGGCTCCAATGTCGTATCGGCCGGATTGCTCGCGGTCAACTTTGAAATATCAAACGGCATCTTGTTACCCCCAGGATCGCTTGGGTCCGTATTCGGTCCACTGCTCGCTTCGCTCAATGCCCCATGGTGCGGAGCAAGGTTACGCGCCATCCTCCGCCGTGTCTACAAGATGAAGAAGGCGAGTGATGCGCTCATGCGCCTCTCTTGAGGGCTGGCACAGCGGCGGGGCTCTCCTGGCGCAACAGCGTCTCATCGGTCGCTTGGTTCTCTGTCTTAGTGGTCCGGTGCGGCTTTTTGCCGCAGGGACAACGCGACCATGCGTTGGTATATTCGCCGTACAAGGACGAATTCAGGTACGGAAGCCATCACTCAGATTCCGCATCATGACAGTTTCTGACGTTCGAATAATTGGGGAGGGCACGCATGCCGGACAATTACGAGCGGTTCGTCACTTCGTATCTCAGGTTGAACGGATATTTCACTGTCCCTGGCTTCGTCGTTCACGCCGGCGACGACCGGAAGCGGATCTCGCGCGAGCAAGTCGGTAACTACACCGAGGTCGACGTTCTCGCTGTTCGAATGCCGAATTCGCTTGAATTAGCACCGATGGAAATTACGAATCACGAACTGCTGCTCGACGGAGCTGGCCCGACCGCTGGACTGATTGACGTAGTGATAGCCGAAGTGAAGTCTGGCAATGACAGTAAGCCGAACCCTGTCTGGTGCAAAGGGACGCTATATCCGATCGAATATCTGGTTCGGTTCGTCGGGCTGCACGCTGCAGACGAGATAGGATGCGTCGCCAAGGCCCTTGCTAGTGAGTACTGCTACGAGGATAAACGTTGTCGGATTCGTTACATCGTCATTGCTCAACAGCCAAACAAGTACTACCAAGCAAAAGGTGTTACCTATTTAGTGCTCCGAGACGCCATCGAATTCATCGTCAAGGCGCGCGGGAGCTCGTGGATTGGAGCCGGTCTAGGTGTTGCGTCGTGCCATCACCAGTGGGACGACATGCTGATTAGCCTCTTTAAGATCGCTAACAAGAACGGCCTCACAGATGAGGCGAAAATCGATGAGATCGAGACGTACCTTGCCAAGCCATCCGGGCACTAGTTTCTGCTCTATCTTCGCGAACCGCCCTTGACTTGTCCTCGCGGGCGGCCCCGCGGTCGCGCCTTAGGCATCGAAGCTGGCCTGAATAACTTACGGACATCGACATCGAAGCCGTCGCACAGCCGCGCCAGCGTCGTAAGCGTGAGGTTGGCCGTCGCCGTCTCGATTTGCTGGAGGAGTTGCGTCGACATCTTGCACTGATGCGCCGCCTCCTCCTGGCTCCAGCCGGCTTTGTCGCGCAGCTTCCGAACGCTGGCGGCGGCGCGGATACGAAGGTCGCGGAAGGTCGCCGCCTGGTACTGGCTCGTTCGCGCGGCCTTCCGTCGTCGCATGCGTGAGCGCGACGGTACGGCTCTGGTTCCTTGTTAAAAACCAATCTAGCTTGGTAAAATCTCGACGGATCCGACGAGAGCGCAGGAGACAGCCCCATGCCCAACGACAACGACGACATCAACCGGGGCTCTCCTGGAGCCGATCCCCCTTCGACGAAGGCTGCGCGCGTTCGGGCTGAATCAGAACGAAAATATCGCGAGTACCGTCAGCGCAAGGCCGACGCGGCGAAGGCTTGGAGCCGGACCGTTTCGTGGGGCGCCGGCCTGCTCCTCGTCGCTGGTGCCGGGTGGCTCTTCTGGTCGCAGCAGCAGGCGAGCGATGCGCCGCAAACGCCGTCGACGATGACCGTTCCCGCTTGGAGGCTTTGTCAGGCGTATCATGGCGACGATGCAGCGGCGGACGCGACGTACAAGGCGCGTAGCGTCGTCGTCAGCGGGCCAATGAGGACGGGGCTCGTTCGCGGCTTCAACGGCTTTCAGGAAGCTCAGTGGCCGAACGGAATCAACTGCCCCGACCGAAGCTACATCACCTGCCCCGACGGATTCCCGAAACAGCAACTCAACGCGTGGGATCGCTCGAAGCACGACATCACGCTCAAGGGGATGGTGCTGGGGCTCGATCCGCTGAATCCAGCGTCAGGCCAAATCGTCATGGCGAACTGCGAGTTCGTGAAGTAGTCGCCCTCGACGGCCGGGCTGCGGCTTTTTGCCGCGGCGACGTGACGGCCGAGTGTTGGTATAGTCGCGCGCGAGAGGGGCGGCTGATGGCGAGGACGGGGTCGGTGGCGTTGGTCGTGGCGCTGTGCTGGGCGAATGCAGCCGGCGCAGCCACGATCAACTTTGCGGGGCTCGCGCCGGGAACGCAGCTCGGCACGCAATTCCAAGCGCAGGGCGTCACCTTCTTGCCTTACAACGGCGTGAATGGCGTCGTGCGAGCCGCCGCGACGGGAAAGGTCGCGCAGTTCGATTCGTGCTTTGCCTGCGAGTTCTACAACTCGGGCGGGAAGGTCGTCTTCTCCACGCTCCATCAGACGGTCACGTTTCACGCCGGGCTGGCTTCGACCACGCCTGCGGTGACCGGGCCGCTCCTCATGCAGGTGTACGACGCCGGTGGGAACGTGTTGGGCTCGACCAGCGTGAACGTCACCTCGGGCACTGATTTCACGACCGCGCTAACCGTGACGGTGCCGACTGCGCGCATCGCAGCGGCGACGATCGAGGTCGGTCAGAGCATCGCCGAGACCGACGTGGTGGCGATCTCCGATCTGTCATTTGAAGACAACGCGACGATGCTGCCCGATTTTAGTCTCGACGGCCCGGCCGCGGTGGGCGTGCTCGCGGGCAGCCTTCCGACGCTGGTGAACATTAATATCTTGCGCATCGGCGGCTCTGTCGGACCGATCAACTTTAGCGTGGCCGGGTTGCCACCTGGCGTGACCGGAACCTTCTCGCCCAATCCCGC
>DASREC010000336.1:0-2338 GCA_035652295.1 Polyangia bacterium | reverse complement strand
GGGCGGCCTCGATCTGCCGACCCGCGCCATCCGCGAGCAGATCGCCAACTCGATCCATCTGGTGGTGCAGCAGGCGCGCTTCGTCGACGGCTCGCGCAAGATCACCTCGATCGCCGAGGTCATCGGCCTCGACCAGGACTCGGGTCAGGTGGAGCTGGCCAACATCTTCGAGTTCCACCGCTCGCCCGGCGAGCGCGGCAAGGTGCACGGCGACTTCCGCGCCACCGGCTACATGCCGACCTATTTGAACGAGTTCATCACCATGGGCCTGTGCGCCGACGGAGAGTACCTGTGACCGCGTCGACGGGATTCCTGGTGCTCGGGATCCTCGCCGGCGCGGCGGCCGCGTTCGCCGGCGTGGTGCAGCTCTGGTCGCCGATGGGCGAGCTGGCGCGCAAGAAGTGGAAGGAGTACGAAGCGTGGGCCAACGGCCACCTGCGCGCGCTCTACTCGCCGATGCGCGCGCGCGACTTCGCCATCCGCCACTTCGGCGCCGCCGCCGCGGGCCTGCTGAGCGGCGGCGTGCTGATGGGCTCGTGGCTCTACGGCGTCATCCTCGCCGCGTTCTGCGGCTATCTGCCGGTGGTGTGGATCGAGCGCGAGCGTTCTCGACGGAAAAAAGCGCTCGAGGAGCAGCTCGACGCCACGCTGCAGTCGATGGCCAACACCATCCTGGTGACGCAAAACCTCGAGGACGCGTTCGCCACCATCGCCACGCACTTCGATCCGCCGATCTCGCAAGAGGCCGACGTGCTGGTCAAGCAGGTGCGTCTCGGCACGCCGATGGACGAAGCGCTCAAGGACTTCTCGGCGCGCTGCCAGTCGCGCAACGTCGACGCGATCGTCACCGCGCTCACCGTCGGGCGCCAGACCGGCGGCGAGTTGCCGAAGGTGCTCGAGACCACCGCCGGCGTCTTGCGCGAGACCATGCGCGTCGAGGGCGTGATGGAGGCCAAGACCTCCGAAGGCAAGGCGCAGGTGGTGGTCATGGGCATGCTGCCGTTCGTGTTCGGCGGCGCGCTGCAGATCATCGATCCGGAGTGGATGCAGCCGCTGTTCTCGGATCCGATCGGCTGGGGCGTGCTGACGTTCGCCTGCCTGCTCGAGTTCGTCGGCATCTTGATGGTTCGCAAGCTGACGCAGATCGACGTATGACGCACCTGTCGAACATCTGGCTCGTGCTCGCCATCGTCGCCGCCGGCGCGGCCGCGGCCTCGACGGTGCTCTTGTTCATTCCGTCGGAGCTGCGCGATCCGGTGCTGCGCGGTTATCGCGCCACGCGCCGCCGCGAAGCGCTCGACGGCTCGACGCTGCTCAAGCTCGCCTGGCCGGGAATCCAGCTCTGCACCTACTACGCGCAGGCGATCCACGCGCCGCAGTGGAAGGAGAAGACCTCGCTCCGGCTGCGCAACGCCGGCGAGCCGTGGGGGCTGTCGGCGGAGGAGTTCCTCGGTCTCACCATTTTCTCGACGGCGACCGGCTTTTTCGGCTCGTTCTTCTTCGCCTGGGCCACCGGCAGCGGCTACGGCCTGACCATCCTCGGCCTGTTCCTCGGCGCGATGCTGCCCGGCATGTGGCTCACCGAAAAGGCGCAGGTGCGCCTCTTGTCGATCAACCGCGGGCTGCCGCAGGCGCTCGACCTGATCGTGCTCTCGATGGGCGCCGGCCTCGACTTCATCGGCGCGGTTCGCCACGTCGTCGAGAAGTGGAGCGACAAGAAAGATCCGCTGTGCGAGGAGCTCTCGCGGTTCTTGCACGAGCTCTCGCTCGGCAAGACGCGCAAGGAGGCGCTCGAAGATCTCGCCTACCGCGCGCCCACCGAGCTGGTGAAGACGTTCGTGACCAACGCGATCCAGGCGGAGAAACGCGGCACGCCGCTGATGGAGGTGCTCAAGATCCAGGCCGAGGTCGCGCGCACCAAGCGCTTCCAGACCGCCGAGAAGATCGCCGGCCGCGCCGGCGTGGTGATCCTGATGCCGCTCATGTTCATCTTCGCCGCGACGGTGCTGGTGATGTTCGGCAGCCTGATCGTGAAAGGCTTCCGGGGACAATTGTTCTGATGGCGGAGCAGACCGAGACGCCGTTCGCGCTTCTGGTCTCGCTGGTCGGCGGCAAACCGGCGCGCTATCAGTTCAATCAAGATCGCCTGCTGGTCGGCCGCGGCCTCGAATCCGATCTGCGCGTCGAGCACGCCGCGTTTTCGCGCTCGCAGTTCCTGATCGAGCGCGGCCGCGGCTCCGCCGGCGAAGCGCGCTATCGCATCACGCCGTACGAGACCACCAACCCGACGCACGTCAACGAGCGTCCCGCCGTCGAGGGCACGCTCACGCCCGGCGAC
>DASREC010000335.1:0-8334 GCA_035652295.1 Polyangia bacterium | reverse complement strand
GCGATCTCGACGGCGACCTGGACAAGGCGCGCGGCGCCGGCGTGGACCTGGCCTTCGTGCCCGAGCCCGCCGCGATGTACCCCGAAGGGTACCAGACCTACGTGCAGGTCCGCGAGCTCGAGCAGGGGCTGTGCGGCGGCTCCCGGCCCGGTCACTTCATCGGCGTGGCGACGGTGGTGCTCAAGCTGTTCAACCTGGTGCAGCCGCACGTCGCGCTGTTCGGCGAAAAAGATTTTCAGCAGCTCCAGATCATCAAGCGGCTCGCGCGCGACCTGCACCTCGACGTCGAAGTGGTGGGCCTGCCGATCGTGCGCGAGCGCGACGGGCTCGCGCTCTCGTCGAGAAACGCCTATCTGAACGACGACGAGCGCAACCGCGCCCTCGCGCTGCACCGCGCGCTCGGCGCGGCGAAAGAGGCGTTCGAGTTCGGCGAGCGCGAGGCGGCGCGGCTCATCGACTGCGCGCGCGTGACGCTGCACCTCACGCCCGGCGTGCGCCTCGACTACCTCGAGCTGCGCGACGTCGAGACGCTCGAGACGGTCGAGGGACGCGTGGCGCGCCCGTCGGTGATGGCGGTGGCGGCGTTCGTCGGCACCACGCGCTTGATCGACAACCAGCAGCTTCTGCCGTAGCCTTCCGCGCAATGTTGCGAACCCTGGGCAGGCTCATCAAGAACGAGCTGGTGACCGGCATGGTGCTGCTGGCGCCGGTCGCGGGCACCGCGTACCTCGTCTACTCGATCGTGCGCGGCATCGACGGGCTGTTCCCCGACGCGCTCCGGCCGCGCGTGCTCGGCGTGCCGCTGCCCGGGCTCGGCGTGGCGAGCGTGCTGGTGCTGGCGCTGCTCGTCGGGCTGGTGGCGCACAACTTTCTCGGGCAGCGGCTCGTCGGGCTGTTCGATAAAATGTTTTCGCGCGTGCCGCTGTTCGGCGGGACGTACGGGCTCATCAAGCAGGTGTTCGAGTCGGTGTTCTCGCAAGGGGCGGAGAGCTTCAACCGCGCGGTGCTGATCGAATATCCGCGCGCGGGCATCTACGCCATCGCGTTCGTGACCGCGGAGCACTCGGGCGCGGTGCTGTCGCCCGACGGCAAGGAGCTGGTGAGCGTGTTCGTGCCGACGACGCCGAACCCGACGTCCGGTTTTTTTCTGCTGGTCGAGAAGAGCCTGATGCGCGAGCTGGACATGCCGGTGCAGGCGGCGTTCAAGCTGGTGGTCACGATGGGGATCGCGAAGGAGCCGGAGATTCTGACGACCACGGCCAAGCTCAGCCGCAAGACGCTGACCAATACGAATTAGCGGCTACGCGGCGAGCTGGGCGACGAGCGCGAGCTTTTCGGCGAGGCCCTTGCGGTAGAAGCGGCGCACCTCGGCGAGCAGGTCGTGCAGCGCGCGCGGCTTGACGAAGCGCGCCTCGAGCGACGCGGCGTACTCGTCGGCGGCGGAGTTGGCGAGCTGGTAGCGCTCGCGCTCCTCGCGCGACAGATCGCCGGCGAAGGCGACGCGCTTGAACAGCCGCTCGCGCAGATCGTCGGGCGGCTCGCCCATCTGGTTCCAGATCACCAGCAGCGCGACGATGTACTTGTCGACCTCGGCCTGCAGCTCCAGCTCGACGGCGGAGACCGGCCGCTCGACGCGCGCGCGGTGCACCAGGTAGACGAAGTGGCTCACGCCCTCGACGGCGAGCAGGAAGTCGCCGAGGTTGGCCTCGTCGAGCCGGCGGCGCGGATCGCGCAGCGCCAGATTCTCCAGCGTGCGCTCGTCGACGAACAGCCCCAGCTCGAGCTCGCCGTCGCCCTGCTTGATGAGCAGTTGCTCGCGCGGCGTGCGCTCGACCTCCCAGCCGCCGCGATCGCCGCCGAGCAGAAAGTCGCAGACGTCGAGATCGGTCTCGACGCGGTACATCGACTCGATTCCGCCCTGCAACGCCCGCAGGACGGCTCGCATTACTGGACTTCCGTCTTTCGTGGCAGGACGCCGCGCTCGCGGAGCTTGCGCGCCATCCACTCGGAGCCGGTCTTGAGCCAGCGTTCGTAGAGCTGCACCAGGCCGAGGTTCGAGGTCATCGCGGTCTGCTCGCTGATCTCGTTGAGCACGTCGACGAAGCGCGGGAACTTGGTGCCGAGCTCGTCGTAGACCTCGCCGAAGACTTCGGAGTGGCGGTAGCCGCGGAAGTAGCTGGCGAGCTGCCCGTAGGCCGCGCCGCCGATCTGGATGTAGTAGTCGACGTCGACCAGCTTGCGCTGGAGCGAGTCGGAGAAGAAGCCGGAGACGTAGAGCGACGTGTCGCCGACTTCCTTCAGGTGGCGCACCCGCTCGTCGGGCGAGGCGTAGGCGGCGGTGGCGAGCTTGAGCGCGAGCGGCTGGTCGTCGAGCGGCGCCTTGGTGAAGGTCGACAGCAGGTTGACCAGGTAATACTCGGTGGGCTCGGAGGCGTCGACGCCCTGGTTCTTGATGGCGGCGGTCAGCACTTCGTGGAAGAACTCGGCCACGGACGACGTGGACTTCAGGTCCATGCGGCTCACCTCCCGGGCGTCCCTGTGTCAATTCTGCAACCCGTCATCGGCGGGAATCAATTTTTCTATATGTTTCCAGCTCGATAACTGAGCTTGCAGTACGCGTTCCCGGCGTCTACAGTCACCTACAAATTAATCGGCTACCCCCTTGCGCCGCGCCTGCTTCGGGCTTAGGGTGTCGCCCGCTAGCACTCACTTGTGTTGAGTGCTAACGATTTTCCGCGGACGACGCTCTAGGGAGGAACGAGTCATGAAAATTCGGCCGTTGCAGGACCGGCTGGTCGTGAAGCGACTGGCGGAGGAAGAGAAGACCAAGGGCGGCATCATCATCCCCGATTCCGCCAAGGAGAAGCCGATCGAGGGCGAAGTGGTCGCCGTCGGTAACGGCAAGGTCAGCGAGGACGGCAAGGTGCGGCCGCTCGACGTCAAGGCGGGCGATCGCGTCCTCTTCGGCAAATATTCGGGCACCGAGATCAAGGTCGACGGAGTCGAGCACCTCATCCTTCGCGAGGACGAGGTCCTCGGGATCATCGAGAAGTAAGGAGACACGAACATGGGCGCTAAAGAGATCGTATTCGACGAGACCGCGCGCGCGCGGATCCTCTCGGGAGTCAACACGCTGGCCGACGCCGTCAAGGTGACGCTCGGACCGCGCGGCCGCAACGTGGTGATCGAGAAGTCCTGGGGCGCTCCGACGGTGACCAAGGACGGCGTGACGGTCGCCAAGGAGATCGAGCTCGAGAACAAGTTCGAGAACATGGGCGCGCAGATGGTGAAGGAGGTCGCGTCCAAGACCTCCGACGTCGCCGGCGACGGCACCACCACCGCCACCGTGCTCGCGCAGGCGATCTTCCGCGAGGGCTCGAAGATGGTCGCCGCGGGTCACAACCCGATGGAGATCAAGAAGGGCATCGACGCGGCCGTCTCGGCGATCGTCGAGAACCTCAAGAAGCAGTCGAAGCCCACCAAGGGCCAGAAAGAGATCGCGCAGGTCGGCACCATCAGCGCCAACGGCGATCACACCATCGGCAACATGATCGCCGAGGCGATGGAGAAGGTCGGCAAGGAAGGCGTCATCACCGTCGAGGAAGCCAAGTCGATGGAGTCGACGCTGGACGTGGTCGAGGGCATGCAGTTCGACCGCGGCTACCTGTCGCCGTACTTCGTCACCGACGCGGAGCGCATGGAAGCGGTGCTCGAGGACGCGTTCGTGCTGATCCACGAGAAGAAGATCTCGAACATGAAGGACCTCCTGCCGCTGCTCGAGCAGGTGGCGCGCGCGGGCAAGCCGCTGCTGATCGTCGCGGAGGACGTCGACGGTGAGGCGCTGGCGACGCTGGTGGTCAACAAGCTGCGCGGCACGCTCAACGCGTGCGCCGTCAAGGCGCCGGGCTTCGGCGACCGCCGCAAGGAGATGTTGAAGGACATCGCCAAGCTGTCGGGCGGCCAGGCGATCACCGAGGATCTCGGGCTCAAGCTGGAGACCGTGACGCTCAAGGATCTCGGCCGCGCCAAGCGCATCACCGTCGACAAGGACAACACCACCATCGTCGACGGCGCGGGCAAGAAGGCCGACATCGACGCGCGCGTGAAGGAGATTCGCGCGCAGATCGAAGCCACCACCAGCGACTACGACCGCGAGAAGCTGCAGGAGCGGCTGGCGAAGCTGGTCGGCGGCGTGGCCGTGATCAAAGTCGGCGCGGCCACCGAGACCGAGATGAAGGAGAAGAAGGCCCGCGTCGAGGACGCGCTGCATGCGACCCGCGCGGCCGTCGAGGAGGGCATCGTCCCGGGCGGCGGCGTGGCGCTGCTTCGCGCGCTCCCGGCGATCGAGAAGCTCGAGGTCAAGGCCGAGCAGCTGTTCGGCGTCAACATCATCCGCCGCGCGCTCGAGGAGCCGCTGCGCCAGATCGCGCAGAACGGCGGCGTCGAGGGCTCGATCGTGGTGAACAAGGTCCGCGAGGGCAAGGGCGCGTACGGCTACAACGCCGCGACCGACACCTACGAGGACCTGATCGAGGCCGGCGTCATCGACCCGACCAAGGTGGTGCGCACGGCGCTGCAGAACGCGGCGTCGGTCGCCTCGCTGATGCTGACCACCGAGGCGCTGGTGGCCGAGCGTCCGAAGGAGGAGTCGCACTCGCACGGCGGCGGCGGCGGCGGCGGCATGGGCGGGATGGGCGGCATGGGCGGGATGGGGATGTAAGAAGCTTCAAGTAGATTCTAGGAAACGAAAAAGGCCCCGCTTCGGCGGGGCCTTTTTTTTGCGCGGCGAAAAACTCAGCGGGCGGCGGTGGCGGGGGCGTCGAGGCGGCGAAGCGGGAGCTGCACGATGCGGCAGAAGTTGGACTCGCCGTCGGTCTTGAGGTGCTCGAGCGCGGCCGGCGGGAGCCCGAACCCGCCCAGCACCCCGATCGGCCCCTCGGCGCGGCGGGCCAGAAGCGCATCCGCCTCGACCTCGTCCACGCCCGGCACCCGCAAGAGCTGCTCGCGCGTCGCGCGATTCACGTTGAGCCGCCCGACGGCGCGAATGTCCTGAACCGAATCAGCGGCGGCTACAGTAGCCTCTTTCGCCGACGCCACCGGTCCGGCCGCCAGCGCCAAAAGCAAAGCCATCGTTCGCATGCGGCGGCGTAGAGCAGGTGGCGTGCCACACGATTCGCGCAGCGTCAGTCGCACGGCTCGGGATCGTCGAAGCCGCTGTCGGCCAGCGCGTCGGCCAGGATCTGCGCGCGCGCCGACGCGTACGGGCTGCGCTCGAGCCGCTCGGCGAACGCCCGCCGCTCGTCCTCGTCCATGTCCCCGTCGAGAAACCGCAGCAGCTCTTCGTCCGACGGATCGTCGGGCGACGGCGCGGGCACGGCGCGCGCGGGCGCGATCACGATCCGCCGCGCCTCGACGGCGATGTTCTCGGTGGGAGCCATATTACAAACTCTTTTGGTGTTACGCGCACCCGACCCGTCTCTTCCCGACGATCGGCTCATCGCGTGCCGATCTTGTACGTGACCCCAAGGTACACCACCTGCCGCAGGAACGACACCGGCGAGGCCGCCAGCTCGTTGGTGTAGATCGAGTAGCGCGCCTCGACCGACAGCCCGCGCGCGACCGGCCGCTCCAGGTCGGCGATGAACGCGTTGCGGTTCTCGTCCTCGATGCTCACGAACGTCTGCGAGTTGATCTGGTGATCGAGCAGCACCGGATCCAGGTAGCGCGTGACCAGCAGCTGCCCCTTGAGCGTGGTGTAGAGCTGCCACGGCAGCCGGAAGGCGATTTTGGCGGTGAACAGGTGGCGCATCAGCGACTGGCCGAAGCTGTTCGACAGGTTGAGCTGCACCGCGTAGCCGACGGTGACGAGCAGCTCGCGAAGGTACGTCAGCTCGAGCGAGGCCTCGTGGAACCAGTCGGCGCGCGTGGCGCCGCCGGCGGCGAGGCACGCGTCGGTGATCGGCACGCCGGGCGGGCAGCGGTTGACCTCGAGCAGCCCGTCGTAGAGGCGGCGCTCGAGGTGGTACGCAGCGGCGACGTCGAGCTCGACCTCGCGGCCCTCGGGGCCGAGCTTGAGCCGCGCCACTGCCAGCGCGCTCAGCTGCCCGGCGTTGAAGTTGAACGCCGCGTCCGGCTTGTACTCGAAGCCGCGGTAACCGCCGCTCACGCTCACCTCGCCGTCCTCGTCGACGAGCGAGGCGCGCGCGGTCAGCGAGCCGGTGCGAAAATCGCGGCGGCGAAAGCAGCCGAGCGCCGCGCACGGCGGCGTGACGTCGAGCTGCCAAGCGTCGTAATAATCCCCGCCCAAACCGAGCTCGAGCCGATCGTGCGCGCGCACCCGATCCTCGACGGCAACCTGGGTGACCAGCACGTCCTGATCATTGACGTCGGGATTGAAGAACACTTTGCCGCCCGCGCCGGCCATCGCGCGCAGCACGTTGCGCCCGGAGCGCCACTGCAAGGTGCCGCGCGCGGTGGTGCGCAGCAGGAACGACGCGGTCGGCTGATCGTTCGCCACCGTGCCGGCGACGATCTCGGCGCGGTTGGCGTTCGAGTCCCACTCGGGCCCGAGCTCGAGCTTGAGCGCGAGCTTGAGGGCGGCGAGCATGACCACCGCATGCACGTCGCGAGCATACGCGATCGCCGTCGAGAATCTCTATTTCTTGTGCTTGAGCTCGTCGGCGCGCGTCGACAGCGCGCGGGCGCGGCGGTCGAGCTCGCGCGCCAGGCCGTCGAGCTCGCCCTGCGCGCGTTTGAGGGCGCGCACCTGGCGCTCGAGATCGTCGCCGCCGTCGGCGCGGCGCAGCTCGTCGAGCGTCGCCGGATCGACCAGGTTGCGCAGCACCGTCGACTCGGCGCTCTTGTCGTTGCCGAAGCTGTTGGTGCCGCCGCCGCCGAAGCTCGTGCCCGGCGAGTTGGGCACGCCCGGCGCCGGCGTGCCGCCGACGCCGTTGGTCGGCACCGCCGCCGCGTCGCCGGCGCCCCGCGCGCTCTGCGAGCCCGGCGCGCCGAGCGTGGCCGGCCGCGCCGATTTGCGATTCGACGCGCTTTCACCGAACCAATCGTCGTCGACCGCGTTCGAGCGCTCGCGCAGGTGGCGCCGCCGCTCGACGTCGTCGATGCGCGTGGCCAGCCGGTTCACCTCGCGCTTGAGCTTGTCGCCCGAGTCGCGCAGGAGGTCGGCCTTCTCCTCGAGCTCGCGCGGCCCGTCGAGCGGATCGGCCGACGCGCGCCCGATGTCGAGCGGCTGCGCCGGCTGCGCGAGCTGCGTCACCTGGCCGGTGCGCAGGCGCTCGAGCTCGAGGCGCCGCGCCTCGGGGAGACCTTTTTGCAGCGCGCGGTCGCACGCGGCCACCAGCGCTTTGCGCGCCGACGTGAGCGACGAGCCGCGCGCGCGCAGCTCGGCCGCCACGCGCTCGAGCTCGTCCGTCTTGGCCTTCGAATCCGCCAGCAGCTCGCCCAGCCGCACGTCGCGGCGAACGCCCGCCGGCTCCGCCTTGAGCCGCTCGATCTCCGCCGCCAGCTTCTGGCTCTCGCGCTCGAGCTGCGCGCGCCGCCCGTCGAGCGAAGCGCGCGCCCCGTCGAGTTGCTGCACCTCGGCCGACTGCGCGCGCACTTCACCGAGCGAGTCCACGTCGGCGCGCGCCGGCGAGGCCAGCGTGGCGGCGAGCACGATCGCGACGGTGAAGCGCATCGCCCGCAATTCAAGCAACGCCTGTGCCGCGCGGCAAGTGCCCGTCATGAAAGCCCGCTCACGTCGTCCCACCCATCAGATTTTCATCTTTTCCGTCACGTGATTCCGTACTTTTCGAGCTTGTAATAAAGCGCGCTGGTCTTGATGCCGAGCAGGCGCGCGGTCTCGGTCTTGACGCCCTTCGCCTTCGCATACGCCTTGAGGATGAGCTGGCGTTCCAGATCGTCCAGCAGATCGGGCAGCGCCAGGTCGCCCGACGGCGACGGCATCGCCAGGTCGCCGCCGGCGTCGCCCGGCGCGCGCGGGCGGGGCTCGTCGCCGCGCAGCGCCTCGGGCAGCGCCTCGGGCGGAATCCGATCGCCGTCGGTGAACACCAGCGCCTGCTCGATCACGTTGCCGAGCTCGCGCACGTTGCCCGGCCAGCGGTACGCGTACAGCCGCGCCAGCGCCGCGTCCTCGATGCCGCGCACGCGCGGATTGGTCTTCGGCGCCAGCTTGGCGATGAAGTGCTCGACCAAGAGCGCCAGGTCGTCCTTGCGCTCGCGCAGCGGCGAAATCGTGATGGGCACGACCTGCAAGCGATAATAGAGGTCCTCGCGAAAACGTCCCTCGGCCACTTCCTTGCCGAGATCCTTGTTCGT
>DASREC010000334.1:0-2519 GCA_035652295.1 Polyangia bacterium | reverse complement strand
TCCTCGCTGGCTTCCTGCACCTTGTCGATTTTGCGCGGCGCCGGACGCGGGACCGGGCGCGCGCGGCGGCGCGGGAGCAGCAGCCAGGCGCCGAGCAGCAGCCCGGCGGCGATCAGCACGGTGCGCATGGTGGAGAAGATGCGCCGGCTCAAGTCGCCGGCAAGCCTGCCGATGGATCGGGCGTGGACGAGAGACGAAGAGCGCCGCGCGCCAGCTGCGTGCTGCCGGCCCGGCTGTTGCGCAACGGAGACGCGTCGGGCGTGCCCATCCTCGAGATGTCGCCGAGCGGTCTGTTCCTGCTCACCGACGCGCCGGTGAAGATGCGGCAGATGCTGGAGCTCGAGGTCGAGCTGCCGGATCGCATCATCAAGATGTTCGTCACCGTGCGCTCGGCCGGCCAGACGGTACGCGGGCGCGGCATCGGCGCCGAGATCTTCGTGATCGATCCGGCCGACCGCACCGCCTGGGTACAGCAGTACTACCGCGAGCTCGAGCGCATGAGCCGCGACCAGGACGCTACGCTTTGAGCGCGGCGCGCGTCTGCTCGGCGACGGTGCTGATGTCGGTGGCCTTGCGCGACAGGATCGGCGAGAGAAACGACGCGCCCTCGGCCACGGTCGCGCAGATCTTGTTCGGGTAGGGGCGCTTGGAGAGCAGGTAGACGCCGGCGATCACGGTGCGCGCGGTGGCGGCGGCGAAGCCGGAGCCTTCGATGACGATCGCCGAGCCGAGCAGGACGAAGTCCTTCGACAGCTTGGTGGTCACCTCGCGCACTTCGGGCGTCTGGCCGGCCGCCGCGGTCGGCTCGACGATGGTGATCGACACCGCCTTGCCTTTGTAGAGATCGAACGCCTTCTGCGCCGCGCGGTAGAGCGCCCGGGCGCGCTCGAGCGTGAGCGGCTGGCGCAGCACGTTGGAGAGAAGCGGACCATCGAACGCGATGGAGAGCCCGGCATCGGCGTAGTCGATCGTGGTCGGCATGATCAGGAGAGTACCACCGCTGCGTTTCGTTCGACGTGCGCCACCCGCGACATCCCGCACAGCGCGGTGCCGACGCCGGGTGTGTCGACGACGAAGCGGAGCGCGGCCTCGAGATCGCCGGCCAGGCGGCCCTGCAGGATGGTGCCGGAGATCATCGTGTAGATGCCGGCGGCGCGCGCGGCGTCGAAGAAGCCCTGGTCGCGCGCTTCGGTCATCGCCTGGTTGTAGGGGAGCTGGACGACGCGGAAGCGGTGCCGTTCGCCGCCGACCTCGCGCGCGATCGCGACCAGCTCGTCGAGGCGGAGCTGGCCGCGCGCGCGGTAGCCGTTCCAGGTGGCGGTGCCGTAGACGCGGATGTGGCCGTCGGAGGCGGCCCGCTCGAGCGCTTCGAACGCGGCGCGCATGCGGCGCAAAAATTCGGCGCGCGGCACCTCGCCGAGCTGGGTCTCGGGATTGTGCACGTAGTAGATGTCGATCACGTCGAGGCCCAGGTTCTCTCGGCTGCGGCGCAGCTGATCGGCGAGCCAGGCCGGCGTCATGGCGTGGCAGCCGGCCACCAGCTCGCCCGGGCCGAGGATCGAGGTGTCCATGCCGCGCGGAATGAAGCCGCCCTTGGTCGAGATCACCAGCTCGTCGCGCGGCACGCCGGCCGAGCGCAGCGCGCGGCCGACGGCGCGCTCGGAGCGCTGGTTGCGGTAGTTGATCGCCGAGTCGATCACGTTGACGCCGAGCTGGAGCGCGCGCACCACCGCCTCGGCGTAGCGCCCGTCGGTGGCGTCGTCGTCGGCGCCGAGATAGGTGCCGAGGCCGAGCGGCGAGAGTGACAGCTCGCCGAACGCTCGATACTTCACCCGAGGGAAGCGCGCGGCGAATCGGGCGGTGCCTTCTGGCGTGGCGAAGCCAGGTGTCATGCGCGTACAATACAGCGAACATGAATGTGCGGATCGATGAGCTGGCGGAGGTGGCGCAGGCGCTCGCGCGACGCACCAGCCTCGACGATCAGCTGCAGCACCTGGTCGAGCGCACCGCGGTGCTGCTCGGCGTCGAGCGCGTCGGCGTGCGGCTGCTCGATCCGACGCGCGGGCGGCTGATCGCGGTGGCGCGCGCGGGGGCGCCGCTGCACCGCGCGCCGTTCGCCGACTTCGGCATCGGCGAGGGGCTGATGGGCTGGGTGGTGCAGCAGCAGAAGCCGCTCACCACCGGCGACGCCGAGGCCGATCCGCGCTTCGTGCCGCGCGAAGGGATGCTGGAGCGTCTCGGCTCGTTCGTGGCGGTTCCGCTGATGGTGCACAACGCCTGCATCGGCGTGCTCTACGCCTCGCACACGCAGACGGCGCAGTTCGGCGCCGATCACGAGCAGCTGCTGACGCTGCTCGCCGGCCTGTGCGCGCCGCACATCGAGTCGGCGCGGCTGACGCGGCTGTCGGAGATCGACGCGCTCACCGGCGCGCTCAATCGCCGCGGCGCGACCTCGCTGCTCGACGAGAAGGCGCCGCTCTCGGTGGTGATGTGCGACCTCGACTGGTTCAAGCGCATCA
>DASREC010000333.1:0-4325 GCA_035652295.1 Polyangia bacterium | reverse complement strand
CCGTGCTCGGCCGCTGCTACGCAGCGTCCTGCGCGCGGCACGTGCTTCGCTCGATTCGTCGCTGGCATCCTCGCGCAGACGCGAGGAGCGCTCCTCAACGCCGGCGAAAAACGATCTTCGCGCCCACCCGCTCATTACGCTCCCGGCAACGCCGACATCAGAAAGCCGGCTGAGTAGCGCGGGCGGACTCGCGTTCTTTTTTTCGCCAGCCCGGAGGGCGCGCAGTTCAAACGAGCACAACCAGTCCTATGGCTTCGGGTAAGCCGCTGTCGTCGGAGCGGCAAGGAGTCGGAAGTCAGCCATATAGCGCCTGAGGACTGCCGAAAAAAAGAACGCGAGTCGCAAGCCCGCGCGTGACATTACCGACTAACGAAAAGACCTAGTCGAGCCCGAGGTCTTCGAGATCTTCCTCGTCGAGGCCGAAGAAGTGGCCGGTCTCGTGGAGCAGCGTGGTGCGGAGCTCCTGGTCGACTTCCTCGGCGGTGCGCGCGTCGCGCTCGATGTTGCGCTTGAACAGCATCACGCACTCGAGGTGCGGCGGCTGCCCCGAGAGCGCCGACTGCTCGGGATACGGAATGCCCGAGAACAGCCCGAGCAGCCGCGGGTCGAGCCCGTCGGCGACCAGCTCCTCCGACGGATAGTCTTCGATCACGATCGGCACGTTGCCGAGCAGCTCGCGCGCTTTCTCCGGCAGCTCCTCGAGCGCCGCCTGCGCGCGCGCCTCCAGCCGCTCCATCGAGATGCTCCACGCCGGCTCGGGCTGCTTGACGTCGAGCGCGCGCACGCGCTGAAAGCGGGCGATCATTTTTTCGCGATCGCCGAGCGCCTCCGAGACCAGGCCGAGCAGGTGCAGCGCGTCGGCCGAGTCGGGCTCGCGCTTGAGCGCCGCCTCGAGGTGCTGCTCCGCCGACTCGAGCTCGCCCAGCTCCAGGAGGCAGCCGGCGACGCGCAGGTGGTGCGTCGGCTCGGGCAGCTCGGTGCCCGCCGGCGGCAGCTCGCCGAGCGTCTGCTGCGCCGCCTCCGGATGGCCGGTGCCGAGCTCGAGCTCCGCGCGCAAGAGGAGCGCGTCGAGGTACTCGTCCTCCTCCTCGGCGCGATCGAGCGCCACGTCGCACGCCTCGAGCGCGTCCTCGAGCTGGCCCGCGCCCGCCATCGTCTCGGCGGCGAGCAGCGCCGGATCGAACGCCTCCGGATCGAGATCCATCGCGCGATCGAGCGAGGCGAGCGCGCGCTCGACGTCGCCCTCGGCCGCCGCCACCGCGCCGAGGATCGTGTGCGCGTCGGCGCTGTCGTCGTCGAGCGCCACCGCGTCCTCCGCCTGCTTGCGCGCGCCCGCGAAGTCGCCGCTCTCGAGGAGCTTCCAGGCCGCTTCCAGGTGCGCGTCGAGCGTGTTCGCCATGTCGCCTCTTTTGCCGGGTAGGGGGGCGTTTGCTAATGTCGCCGTACAATGCCGATGAGTCTCCGAGTACGCAAGCGACTGTGGTCGACGGCGGCGGCGCTGATCCTGCTCGCCGGCTGCCCGACGCGCTTCGATCCGCGCGCCGAGCCGATCGGCTCGTCGCCCAACGCCGAGGCCGATCACGCGTACCGCGAGGCGCGCGCGCGTCTCGAGATCGGCGATCTCAAGGACGCCGAGGCGCGCTTCGCCGGCTTCCTCGAGCGCTACCCGAACGATCCGCTCGCCCCGTCGGCGCGTCTGGGCGAGGCGCGCGCCGCCATCGGGCTCGGCGAAGGCAAGAAGGCGCGCGAGCTCCTCGAGCCGATGACCACCGCGCCGACGGACGAGCACGATCCGCTCAAGGTGCGCGCGCGCTACCTCCTCGGCATGGCGCTGCACCGCGCGGGCGACTGGTCGGGCTCGCGCGCGCTCTTGCGCCCGTTCGAGAACGAGATCGCCGCCGACGAGGCGATCGAGCTGCACGCGGTGCTCGCCGACGACGCCGCGCAGCTCGCCGACGTTGCCGATGCGCTGCGCGAGTACGCGATCTTCTTCGCCGGCGCGCGGCCGGCGGAAAAACTCTACGTGCGCGATCGCGTCGCCGCGCTGGTGGCGAAATTGCCGCCGACGGAAGCGCGCGCCGCGCTCGAGCGGTTTCCCGTCGAGGGGCGGCGCGCCGAGAGCGGCTCGTCGCGCGCGGTGACGCGCTCGATCGGCTGCGTCCTGCCGCTGTCGGGCAAGGGGCGCGCGCTCGGCGAGCGCGGCCTGCGCGGCGCGCTGCTGGCCGCGGACCTGGTCTCGCCGTCGCTGCCGTCGGGCGCGCCGGTCGAGCTCAAGCTGCGCGACACCGGCTCCGATCCCGCCCGCGCCGCGCGCGCCGTCGAGGAGCTGGCCGACGAGGGCGTGGCCGCGATCCTCGGCTCGCCCGAGCGCAACGAGACCGAGAGCGCCGCGCCCAAGGCCGAGGAGCTGGGCGTGCCGTTCCTCGAGCTGGCGCCCGACAAGGCGCGGCGCGGCTCGCTCACCTTCAAGCTCGTGCGCGCGCGCGAGGCGGGCGCGGGGGCGCTGGCGCAGATGGCGGTGAAGAGCGGCGCGCGCACGGTGGCGGTGCTCGCGCCCGACTCGGCGTACGGGCGCGCGATGGCGCAGGCGTTCGTCGAGGCGGCGCGCTCGCACGGCGCGCGCGTCACCGCCGATCTGCGCTACGCCGAGACCGCCACCACGTTCGTCGAGCCGGCGAAAAAATTGTTGGCCGCGGGCGCCGACGCGCTGTTCGTGCCCGCGCCGGCGAACCAGCTGCAGCTCATCGCGCCGCAGCTCACGTCGTCGGGCCTCTTGCGCATGGCCAACATCAAGACCACCGGCCACATGATGCAGCTCTACGCCACCGCCGACGGCATCAACGACAAGTTCCTGCAGTCGACCGCCAAGTATCTACAGGGCGCGGTGCTGGCACCGGTGTTCTACGCCGACGCGTCGAACGCGCAGGTGGCGGCGTTCGTCGAGAAATATCGCCAGGCGTACGGCGAGGAGCCGTCGAGCCTGGACGCGCTCGCGTTCGATGCCGTGCGGGCGGCGCGCATCGCGCTCGAGCAGGGCGGCGCCACGCGCGCCGGCGTCGGCGCGGCGCTCGCGCACCTCGACGAGATCGGCCTCACCGGCGAAGTCGGCTTCACCGCCGCCGGCGATCGCGCCGGCACGCCGCCGCTCTACGTCGTCGACGGCGACGGGCTGCGCGCGCTCAAGTAACGACTCACCACGTACGCCTGCCTGACGTCACGCGCGGGCTTGCGCCCCGCATTCGTTTCGTCCGGCGGTACTCGGCGCTATGCGCCTGCGGCCGTACACCAGTGCCGTGTTGACCGACGGTGGTCGAAACCGTTGACGGCTTCGGCTCGTTTGGGAATCGCGCCTCCGTTCCGGCGGGCGAAACGAACGCGGGTCCGCCCGCGCTATTGGGCCGATCGATTAAGTCTTTAAAAACCTCAATACGCTTAAAGTGAATCAGATCGGCAAATGGAGGCGTTCTGGTGAGGTCGCCGAATCGCGGTCGTCGCGCCGCTCAGAATGCGAGCGAGAGGCCGCCTTCGAGATCGGCGCCGACGCGCGACGAGAGCAGGGCGAAGTCGATGTAGTAGAAATAGAAGACGTCGGCTTTGACTTCGGCGGTGAGGGCGCGGTCGAGGACCGGCAGGCGCCACGAGAGCTTGATGCCGGCGACGTTGGACCAGAAGGTGGAGAGCTCGCGGTCGGCGGTGACGAACGGCTGCAGGTTGTCGAGCGTGTAGTGCGAGCGAAAGAAGTTGGCGCCGCTCTGATAATAGAAGCGCTCGCGCAGCCGCACCGTGAAGTCGCCGAAGGTCACGAAGTAGCGCAGCTGCAGCGTGTGCGCGATCAGCCCCCACGAGTCGAAGTAGATGCGGTAGTCGGCCTGCACCGACGAGCCCTGCCCGACGTGCTGGTTGAGGCCGGCGACGATCGCGTGGCGAAAGCGCTCGAGCGGATCGGTCTCGGGCACCTTGAGCTCGGTCTGCTGCAGGTCCATGGTCTCGATGCGCACGAAGCGATACGGGCTCGCCTGGTACCCGCTGTCGTATTGAAACGTGTAGCTGAGCTGCGCCACCGTCGAGCGCCTCAGCACCTGCGTCCAGCTGGCGTCGAGGTTGTGCACGTCGAGCGAGCGGTGGAACGCGCGATCGCCGGTGCGCCCGACGTCGTTGAGCGACAGCGAGTAGCCGAACGCGAGCGTGGTGTTGCGCTGAAACAGATCCTGCGCCACGCCGAACGCGACGTTGTGAGACGTGTAGTCGTGCTCCGTCGAGAAGATGTACGCGCCCGAGAGCGTGGTGGCGCGCCACTTCTGCGACACCGAGCCGGTGACCTCGGA
>DASREC010000332.1:0-6443 GCA_035652295.1 Polyangia bacterium | reverse complement strand
CGGGATCCTGTTGTTCCCGATCGCGCTGGTGCTGTCGGGCGTGACCATCCTGATCTCGATCGTGGCGCACAACCCGATCCTGCTGGTGGCGGTCGTGGTCGCGTTCGCCGCGGCGGTCGCGTTCCTGATCAAGCGCAAGCGCGACCAAAAAGCCGCGGGCCAGGCGAAGGCGGCTTGAGCCGGAGGCAGAGGCGGAGAACCGCCAAGGCGCCGCAGACGCCAAAACGAATGCGCAGATTTAAAAATTTAAAAATTTAAATATATAAATATCTGGCTCTTTGGCGTCTGCGGCGCCTTGGCGGTTCTCTTCTCTCTTCGGTTTCAGATCACGCGCAGGGATTTGCGGGCGCGCAGCTGCTTCACCAATCGCGAAATCTCGTCGGTTTCACCGAGCGCTTCGGCGAGCGTGGCGCGGTTGAGCGCGCCTTCGACGTCGCCGTCGGCGGCGAGGCGGCGGGCCTCGTCGAGCCAGGCGGCGGCGCGCGCGGCGGCGTTCTCGACGGCGGCGGCGCGGGCGGCGTGCGACGCGCGGGCGTCGGCGCGGCCGGCTTCGTGCGCGGCGCGCGCGGCTTCGGCCCAGCGCTCGGCGGCGCGGGCGTCGTCGCGCGCGCTCTCGGCGGCGGCGGCGTAGGCGCGCTCGGCCTCATCGAGCCGGCCGGCGCGACGCGAGAGCGCGCCGAGCAATTCCCACGCGGCGCCGGCGCGCGCATCCAGCGCCACCGCGCGTTCGAGCGCGGCGCGCGCGGCGTCGTCGTCGCCGTCGTCGAACGCCAACTCCGCCGCCTCGAGGTGCCACGCCGCCGCGTCGGGATCGGCCTTGAGCGCCGCGCGCGTCCGCTTGCGCGCGATCGCCGGCTCGAGCTCGCCCTCGCCGGCGAACACCTCCTTCCACTCGCCCTGCCGATCGACCAGCAGCGCCTCGCGCGCCATCACCGCGGCGAGCCAGCTCTCGACGGTGGCGCCGGCCACTACGCGCTCGCCCGCGTCGTCGGCCTCGAGCACGCGGCCCGCGTCGTCGACGAAGATCGGCGCGCCCAGCGCCTCGCCGACGGCCAGCGCGTCGTCCTCGACGGCGATCGCCTCGAGCGGCCGGATCACGAACGAGTCGGCGAACAGCCGCGCGCCGTTCCACGACTGGTAGAAGTCGGCGAGCGCCGGCGGCAACTTTCGCCCGAGCCGCTCCGCCGCCGCCGCCAGCGCGCGTTTCTCGACGGGCGCGCCCAGCTCGTGCACGCCGTCCGCATAGCGCCGAACCTCCGCGCGAAACGTGTCGAAGAACAAGCTCAGTTGGCCGCGCGGCAGCGGACGTAGCTCTTGTCCTTGGCGAGCTTCTTCTCCGCCTCGCGCAGGTTGCGGGCGGTGCGCGCGTCGGGACGCGAGTCGGCGGGCGCCACTTCATACTCGCGGCAGATCGCCCACGCGCAGTCGCTCCACAAGTGCGACGCGCACTTCTCCGCCGAGAGCTGCTCGAGCTTGGCGGTGAGCTTGGCCTGCAGCTCCGCGCGCGGCGGCGCGCCCTCGGTCATGTCGTTGAACACGCGCAGCGCGCGGCTCAGCTCCTCGCGCGTGCCGATGCGCACCATGCCGATCGCCGACTGGTACGCGCGATCGTCGTCGGTGCCGTGCGCCGCCAGCGTGCGGTACTTGCGGATCTCGGCGTTGGCCGGATCCATCTCGAACGCCTGGTCGAGCTCGATCTTGGCGTCGGCGTACTTGCGCTCCTTGTAGAGCGTGCGGCCGCGCTCGAGGTGCTGCTCGGCCTTGAGCGTCAGCTTGGCGATCGCGTCGCGCCCCGACGCCTGCACCGGCGGCGTCTTGCGCACGAGGAAGACGATCGCGAGGATCACCAGGATCAGCGTGAGGCCGCCGCCGCCGAGGAGCGCGTAGAGCTGCATCGGCGGCAGGCCGGCGCCCGGCTCGACGGAGCGCGTGGATCCGGGCGCGCCGCCCTCGACGCGGAAGCCGAGATCGCCGAAGCGCAGCACGTCGCCCGGTCCGAGCGGCGCGCGCGTGATCTTGCGGTTGTTGATGTACGTGCCGTTGGAGCTGCCGAGATCCTCGACCTCGAGTCGATCGCCCTCGCGGAAGATGCGCGCGTGCTTGCGCGACAGCGACGGGTCCTCGAACACCAGATCGTTGTCGACGGCGCGGCCGACGCTCATGATGCCGGGGCGCAGCTCGAACACGCGGCCGTCGTAGGGGCCGCCCTCGGCGACGATGCGCAGGCCGAAGTCCTGCGCGATCGGCTGCGCGCCGAGCGCCGACACCGGCATCATCGGCTGCGGGATGATCGGCTGCTGCTGCGACGGCGGCATCATCTGCGGCGGCGCCATCACCGGGGGCGGCGGCGCCGCGTACGGATCGGGGTGCATGCTCTCGACGACGATGCGGAACTCGGCGATGTCGATGCGCGACTGCGGGCCGATCGCCGTCGGGCCGGAGATCTTGACGCCGTTCACGAGCACGCCGTTCGACGAGCCCTCGTCGACGATCAGCGGCTGGCCGCCGTTGTCGACGACCACGCGCGCGTGGCGGCGCGACACGCTCGCCGACTGCAAGATGAGCTGGCGATCGGCTTCGCGGCCAATCGTCAGCTCTCCGGACACCAGCTCGAAGTGTCCGATCTCGCGGCCGTCGCGATCGAGCGCCTTAATCAGCCACACGAACGCGCCTTATCGCGATCACGCACGGAACATCGAAGGCGGCGCTCCCTCGGCCCACGGCGGCACGTGGCCGGTGGCGGCGAATCGGCCGCCCGCCTCGGGTTTGTGGGTGAAGATCGGCTGCACCTGCGGGCCGTCGGCACCCGCGGAGACTTCCGCCACCTCGGCGACGCGCAGCTCGCCCTCGGCGGAGCGCGACAGGTGCACGATCAGGTTCACGCCGCGCGCGAGCTCCTCGTTGATGGTCTTGGCCGGCGGCGCTTCGGGCGCCAGGCGCGCCATCGCGCCGAGCCGCTCGAGCGCGTGGCGCGGCGACGAGGCCTGCACCACGCACAGCGCGCCGTCGGTGCCGGCGGCCAGCGCCGCCAACAGATCGAGCGTCTCCGCGCCGCGCACGTCGCCCACCACCAGCCGCTCGGGCTTGAGGCGCAGCGCGTAGGCGAGCGCCTGCCGCACGTCGGAGCCGCGGCCGAGCAGCGGGATCCAGTGGCCGTCGCCGAGATCGATTTCTTCCGCCTCCTCGACGGAGACCACGCGCTCGCCCTCGGCGGCGCGCGCCAGCGCTTGCAGCACCGTCGAGCGGCCCGAGCCGGGCGGGCCCGAGACCACGATGTTGCGGCGCGACTTCACCGCCAGGTCGAGGAAGTCGGCCATGCTCTGCGAGAGCAGCCCTTCGCCGACGAGATCGGCCAGCTTGTGCACGTTGCGGCGCGGGCGGCGGATGCTCACCGACGGACCGCGCGCGGCCAGCGGCGGCAGCGCGGCGGTCAGCAGCAGCCCGCCGTCGATGCGCGCCTCGACCAGCGCGCCGTTCGCGCGCGCGCGCTCGAGATCGTCCGAGCGGCCGGCGCGGTGCAGCAGCCGCTCGACCGCGCGCGTGACCGCGTCCGCCGACGAGAACCACTTGCCGGCGAGCGACACCTGCCCGCCCTTGTCGACGAAGATGCGATCGTGGCGCGCGATGGTCACCTCGCGCACGGTGTCGTCGCCGAGATACTCCTCGAGCGGGCCGAGCCCGACGGTCTCCGCCACCACGTCCTTGAGCAGCGCGTCGGTGTCGACGCCCGCGGGCAGCGAGCCGTCGGTGGCCGCCTGTTCGACGAGATCGGCGGCGGCGTTCTCGGCGCGCGACCACAAGTCTTCGCCGGCCGAGCGCGCGTCGACGCCGCCGAGCGCGGCGGTCAGACGCGCCGAGAGCTCGCGCATGACCTCGCTCAGCTTGGCGCGTTTGCCGTCGTCGACGGAGACGGTGGACATCGAGCGGCGCGTCGGCTGCGGCACGGCCGCGGGCGTCGGGCGGCGATTTGCCGCAGGCGCGGGCGCAGCAGCAGCCGCAGGCGCGGGAGCCGGCGCAGGCGCAGGCGCTCCCGCCATCGACGCGGGACGCGGACCCGACAGCGTCGAGCGCACCGCCGCCGGAGCCGGCGCGGGCGCGGGAAAATCGGGACGCGGCGCGGGACGCGGCGGCTCGGAGATCGGCGCGCGCGCGACGATCGGCGCGGGAGCGGGACGCGGCGGCGCGACGGGCGGAAGCGGCGCGGGCTGCACCGCCGGCGTCGACGGGCGCGCCGGACGATCGGGCGGCGGCGGCGGCGTGCTCTCGCCCTCGTCGCCTTGCGGCTGCTCGTCGTCGGTCGGCCCGGGCTCGCCTTGCGCTTCGAAATCTTCCTGCGGCTGCGTCGGCGCGCGGCGCGGCGGCGGCGGCGGAATCGACGGCGCGGCCTTGCGCGGCGGAGGCGGCGGCGCCAGCCCCTCGTCGGCCACCGCGGCGCCTTGCGCCTCTTCGATGCTCAAGATGAAATCGCCGATGTAGATCTTGTCCGAGCCCTTGACGACGAGCGGGCTGGTGATCTTGCGCCCGTTCACGTACGTGCCGTTGGTGCTCTTGAGATCGACGATGATGAACTTGCCGTCCTTGAGGACGATGCGCGAGTGGCGCTTGGAGACGTTGCCCTTGGGCAGGATGATGTCGTTGCCCTGCACGCGGCCGATCGTCACCTCGGGCTTGTCGAACTCGAGGCGCTTCTGCTCGCCGCCCTTCTCATTGACCACGATCGCGAACATTCAGGGGTCTCCTCGGGCCGGACGCTCGGTAACCCGCCGTAACTTTACGAACGGAACGAACGCACGGTCAAGTTAATTTGGCGGCGGCCGCTACCGGGCGAAGAGCCCCGACAGCTCGTCGCCGAAAACCGTCCACACGCCGACGCCCACAATCACCACGAAGCAGATGCGAATCGTCCACTCAGTCACCGACTCGCTCACGGGCGCGGACCATACCACAGGCTTGTGGCCGCGGAGCCGCCGTGATAGCGAGGGAGCATGATGCGCGCGCTCACCGCTCTCGCGCTCGTCGCCGGCCCGGCGTTCGCGGCGCCGGCGCACGCGGCGGGAAAATATTTCTTGTTCATCACCGGCGTCGACGAGGCGAAAGGCGTCGACAGCGGCGTGGTGGCCGAGCTCAAGCAGATCTTCACCGACGAGCTGAAGAAGCATCCCGAGTTCATCCTCGAGCGGCCCGCCGACATGCCGCCCGCCGACGAGCAGGAGAAGCTCTACAACTGGCTCAAGGACCACAAGCTCAAGGCGTTCGAGGTCACGCTGAAAGTCTTGTCGGTGACGCGCGAGCTCAAGCCGCCGCCCGAGGGAAAACAGTACCGCGTGCTGGTGCGCGGCGTGAAATTGTCGGTGTTCGGCGACACGCTGCCGGAGAAGGTGATGGCCATCGGCGGCGACGGCGAATCGGAGGTCGGCGCCGAGGTCAGCAAGCAGTCGAACGTCGACAAGGAAGGCAAGCAGCTCCTGCTCGAGTGCGCCAAGGTCGCCGTGACGCAAGCGGTCGACATGACGGTCGCCAAGCTGGCGCTGACGGAGAAGCCGGAAAAGTCCGCCGCGAAGAAGAAGCCCGCGCCCAAGAAGAAATAGCCCACGGCCGTCTGCACTCGGGGACGATCGTCCCCATGGGCGAGCGCCGAACTTGCGCTTGCACGCTCGACGTTTCGAGCGCTTAGCGAATACTCACAGCATGGTACGACGGTTGCTGCCCGCCATGCCGAAGATGCGCTCGCTCGCCGCCCTGGCTTGTGCCTGCACGCTGCTCGTCGGAGCGGCGCGCGCGGACGAGCTCGTGCCGGGGCGCGTCTTGGTGAAGTATCGCGTCACGCGCGCGCTGCGCCCGCAGCTCACCCTCGGCAGCGCGGTGCTCTCCGGCGTGCGCCAGCTCGGCGGCGGCACGCACGTGTACCAGCTCGCGGGCGCCGGCGCCGACGAGACGCGCGCGCTCGCCGCCGCGCTCGCCGCCGATCCCGCCGTCGAGTACGCCGAGCCCGACTACGTCCGCCGGCGCACCACCGCCACCGCGAAGCCGAACGATCCGATGTTCCAGTTCCAGTGGGCGCTGCCGATGATCCGCGCGCCGCAAGCGTGGACGCGCACCACCGGCTCGAGCGCGGTCACCGTCGCCATCGTCGACTCGGGCTCGCTGCCGCACGAGGACGTCAAGACGCGCTGGGTGGCCGGCTGGGACTTCATCTCCGATCCGGTCAACGCCGCCGACGGCGACGGCCGCGACGCCGACCCGACCGACACCGGCGACTCCACCGAGTCCTCATCGGCGCAGCACGGCATGCACATCGCCGGGATCGTCGGCGCGTCGTCGAACAACACGCTCGGCGTCACCGGCGTCGACTGGGCCTGCCAGCTCCAGCCGGTGCGCGTGCTCGGCGTGCAGCACGGCACCGGCGTCGACTCCGACATCGCCGACGCGATCCGCTGGGCGGC
>DASREC010000331.1:0-6177 GCA_035652295.1 Polyangia bacterium | reverse complement strand
CGTCGACGTTCGGAGTGAAGAGCTCGTGTCACCACCTCTGAAGAGTGGTTGATTGACGGTCTGCATTTCAAACGGCGGCGGGGACGGCTCCGCCTTTGCCTGTGGACAGCCGCTTCAAACATATCTCGCTATAAGTCACTGAGCGCCTGCCCACAGGCAAACCCCCGCCGCCTGAGTGCGCCGTAGTCGATTAAAAAAGATTAAGAAAATAATCAAAGAACATTGCAAAGAGTCATTGAGATATTACGTTTGACCAGTGCCTGATCAAGACAGACAGCTCGGTTTGGCGTTTCGCACGTGGGGCGGAAGACGTCGAGGGGCGGGACGCAAGATGCAGAGTGTGCGGCCGCGCGTTTCGCATAAGACGCGACCAGTGCTCAAACGACGATTCCCAGTGCACGTGACTGTGAGGATGCGTGAAGACGTTTGCGGACTGAGGAGTAAGAGTTGCTTCAGTGCACTGAAGAGTGCGTTCAATGCGGCTAATGCGCGGGTCGGGTTTCGAGTGATTCATTATTCGGTGCAGGGTAATCACGTTCATTTTCTCGTCGAGGCGGAAGGGACTAGAGCGCTTTCGCGCGGGATGCAGGGGTTGAACGTCAGAATGGCGATTGCGCTCAATCGACTGATGCGGCGGCGCGGCAAGGTGTTTGCCGATCGGTATCACGCGGTGGTGTTGCGGACGCCGACGCAGACGGCGCGGGCGCGGCATTATGTGCTCAATAACCGGCAGCATCATGCGCCGGGGCGGTATGCGGCGGACTGGCGCGATCCGTTTGCGTCAACGGGTGCGCCGCTCGCGGCGCCGCGCACCTGGCTGCTCCTGACCGCGCGTCAGTCGGTAGTGCCGCCGTCGCCGGGGCCGAAGTCGTCGCTCGTGCGCCAGCACAGTCCACTTTCGCAGACATAGCCGGTCGGGCAGGGGCGTTGCGGATCGGCGCTGCAGTGTACGGTGCCGTCGGGCAGGCTGAGCGTGAAGCACGCCGCGGCGACGAGCAGCGCCGCCACCAGGACGAGCTTGAGCGTCAGCGATCCCATAACAGCACCATTCCGCCGGCGAACGAGGCCGCGCCGAGCGAGAAGAACACCGCGTGCGTGACCTGAAAGGCATTACGGCGATCTTCGGCCGAAGGATCGTAGACGTTGTTGGCGAGCGCGGAGTCATTGGACGTCTTGGCCAGCGCGACGAAGACGATGCCGAGCGCCACCGACGCGGCCGAGCCGATCAAGAGGCCGATGCCGACGCGGCGCTCGAGCTTGGCGTGCGGATCGGGCGGCGTGAGCGACAGCGCTTGATGGGGCGCCGACTGCTGCGCGCGCACTGAGGTGCTCATAGTGGTGTTCAATAGAGCCACTACGCACAACACCATTATGAAGGCTTTTGAGGTCATTTCTTTTTCGCGGGGCTCAGCCCATAGCGCTTGAGGATGCGGTGCAGGTAGCCGCGATCGAGGCCGGTCTCGGCCGCCAGTCGACTGTAGTTGAACTGCTCGCCGGCCACCAGCCGCGCGAAGTAGACGCGGTGGAACTGTTCGAGCGCCGCCTCGCGGCCGGAGAAGAACGGTTGAATCGGTGCCGCCGCCGGCGCCGCGGCGCGCGACGCGCCCGGCAGGTTGATCACCGCCGCCTCGACGGTGTTGCGCAGCTCGCGCACGTTGCCCGGCCACGGCTGCGCCACCAGCTTCGCCAGCGCCACCGCCGACAGCTCCTCGGGCACGCGGTCGCCCTCGCGCTCGCGCAGCTCGGCGAGGATCTCGCCGACCAGGAGCGGCACGTCGTCGAGGCGCTCGCGCAGCGGCGGCACGCGCAGGCGCACCACCGCGATGCGATAGAACAGCTCGGCGCGGAACAGCCCGGCGTTGATGGCGCGCGGCAGGTTGTGGCGCGTCGCCGCGATCACGCGCACGTCGACCTTGCGCGCCTCGGAGCCGCCCACCGGCGTCACCTTGTTGCGCGTGAGCACGCCGAGCAGCTTGGCTTGGAGCGACAGCGGCAATTCGCCCACCTCGTCGAGGAACAGCGTCCCGCGGTGCGCCGCCTCGATCAGCCCGACGCGCGGCTCGTCGGCGCCGGTGAACGCGCCGCGCACGTGGCCGAACAGCTCCGACTCCATCAGCCCGCCGGCGAGCGCGCCGCAGTCGACCACCACGAACGGGCCGCGCGCGCGCCCGCGCGATGACTCGCGGTGGAGGCTCTCGGCCACGCGCTCCTTGCCCGAGCCGGTCTCGCCTTCGAGCAGCACCGTGGCGTCGCTCTTGGCGACCGCCTCGAGCTGCGCGAACAGCTCGCGCATCGCGATCGACCGGCCTTGCAGCGCGCCGAAGCGCGTCGCCGTCGAGCCGGGCACCTCGGTCTCGTCGCCGCCGGGCGCGATGCGCAGGCGCGTGGCGCCGAGCTCCAGCTCGACCGCGCCGGTCACCAGGATCTCGCCGAGCCGCGCGCCGCCGAGGAAGGTGCCGTTCGACGAGTCGAGATCGAAGATGCGATAGCCCTCCGGCTCGCAGCGGATCTCGAGGTGGTGGCGCGACACGGTCTCGTCGGGGAGCTGCAGATCGTTCGACGCGTGCGAGCCGACGCGGAAGCACGGCTTGTCGAGGCGCGCCTGCGTGCCGCGGCCCGGGCCGGCGAGCACCTCGAGATCGCAGCCGCGCAGCACGCGCACCGCGCGCGCGCCGTCGCCGACTACGCGCGTCACCTGCGTCGGGTCGTCAGCCACGGGCGCATGTTACGATGGAAATCGATGTCGCGCTCGGGCCTGGTGGCGATCGCGTGCGCCTGCGCCGTCGCGGGCGCCGGCACCGCCGCGCGGGCCGCGCCGCCCGAGCTCGGCGACGCGCAGCGGGCGATGCGCGAGCTGCGCTGGTCGGACGCGCGCGTGCAGCTCGACGCCATGCTCAAGGCCGGCGGGCACGAGCGCGGCGAGTTGGCCGATCTGTACGAGGCGTCGGGCGAGGTGGCGGCGGTGCTCGACGGCGCGGAGGCGGCGGAGCGCGAGTTTCGCAAGATGCTGGCGCTCGACGGGGCGCACGCCGGGCCGCGGCGCTCGTCGCCGGTGTTCGCGGTGCCGTTCGAGCGCGCGCGGCGGTTCACCGAGGCGAACGGCGGGCTGGCCGTCGAGCTGGCGGCGCCGGCGGCGGGCGAGGGCGCGGTCGACTTCGCGGTGCGGCCGGCGCACGACGCGCTCGGGATGCTGGCGGGCGCGCGCGTGTATTGGCGCGCGGGGCCGGGGCCGTTTCAGCGCGCGGCGGAGTCGGGGCTGCGCGCGCGCGTGACGGCGCCGGCGGGCGCGGCGTCAGTGGAGTATTTCGTCGAGGCAATCGACGCGATGGGCGACGTGCTCGAGCGCTTCGGCTCCGAGAGCGAGCCGCTGCGCGTGGCGCTGCGCGCGCCGGCGGCGAGACCGGTGGCGGCGGCGAAACCGCCCGATGCGCCGCCGACGAAAGTCGTCAGGCTCGCGACGCCGTCGCCGCCGCCGCCGACGCCGACGGCATCGACGTCGATGCCGGCGCCAACGACCTCGCCCGCGCCTGCACCCGCCGTCGCGCCGTCGCTGATCGCGAAGCCGCCCGCGCGCCGCTCGCTCAAGCCGTACTCGCTCGGCGCGCTGCTCGCCGCGCCGGTGTTCCTCGCCGTCGGCATCGGCCTCAACGTCGCCGCGCGCGACGAGTACGACTCGCTCCAGCACCGCTGCGCCCCCGCCTGCACCTCGGCCGATCTGTCGACGCTGCACGCCGAGGAGGGCATCGCCATCGCCTCCTACACCTTCGCCGCCGCCGCCGCCGTCACGTCGCTGGTCCTTTTTCTCGTCGACCGCTACCGCCGCTGAGACAACGGAAAATTGAACAAAGAGCTCAGGAGCTCAGGAGCTCAGAAATATTAATTTTCTGTCCTCATGATCTCCTGAACTCTTTGTTCAATTTTTCCGTCGAGCGCGCGCTTCGAATCAGCGCGGGCGGACGGTGAGGCGGGTCTCGGCGCTCGGGGCGATCTTGACGGTGAGCGGGCGGCGGCGGCCGGAGTTTTCGAGGTCGAGCGTGAGCTGCGCGCGGCCGGCGGGCAGCGGGACGTGGGCGAAGGGCGTGGTGCCGAGCTTGCGCGCGCCGAGATAGACGGTGGCCCACGGCTCGCTATCGAGCGTCAGAAAACCGCGCGCAACCGGCGCCGTTACACGCGGCTTACGTGGCGCGGAAGCCGGCGAGGAATCGGGCGTCAAGGTGACCGGCTCGGGCGGCATTTCCAGCGTCGGCGCAGGCTCGGTCTTCGGCGCCGGCGCCGTCGGTGGAGACAGAATTACCGGCGTTGACGATTGAGCGTTCGATTGCGGTTTTGTTTGATCGGTTGTTTGCAGTTTCGTTTGATCGGTTGTTTGCGGTTTATTTTGAGTGTTTGTTTGCGGGGCTGATTGCCGTTTTGTTTGCGCCGTCGTTTGCGGGTTCGATTGCGGTTCGTTTTGCGTGGCGGTTTGCGGATCGTTTTGCGGTTTGCGTTGCGCGGCGGAGTGGGTGAGCAGGCGTAGCGTGCACAGCGCGATCGCCGCGAGCAGCGCCGCCACCACGTGAATGCGCCGCACGCGGCGGAGGAGCGCGCGCGCGAGCTCGGCGCGCGTCGGCTCGCGCAGGAGCGCCTGCGGATCGGGCGTCGCCAGCTTCTCGACGCGCGCCGACGGCATCACCAGGAGCGGGAAGTGGCGCGGCGACGTCGCGATGTCGTCGAAGCTGTCGGCCGACGCGAGGCTGGTGTGGTGCGGCAGCGTGTCGGGCTCGTCGGTCTCGCGCCGCGCGCCGCCGCCGCGCAAGAGCGTGAGGCGCGGACGCTCGCCGGTGCCCGTCGGCAGCGGCTCGGACGAGGAGTCGGCGAACTCGGCGATGATCAGCCGGTCGAGCGCCTGGAGCGGCCGCTCGGTCTTCATCAGCGCGCGCACGCGCGTCTGCAGGCGCGCCGCCGCATCCGCCGCCGGCCTCGACGCGCGCCGCACCGCGCGCGCCAGCGTGTCGGCGTCGGCGAAGCGGCGATCGGGCAGCACCGCCAGCGCGCCGGCGAGCACCGGCGCGAACGGCCCCTTCACGTCGAGGCGCGCGCCGCCCATCAGCCACTCGGCCACGTCGCTGAACGGCCCGCGCCCCTCGAGCATGCGGTGCAGCAGCACGCCGACGGCGAACACGTCGACGCGCCCGTCGATCTCGCGGCCCGCGCCGGCGCGCAGTTGCTCGGGCGCCATGTACGCCGGCTTGCCCTTGATCTCGTTGGTGCGCGTGAGCGACAGCCCGCGCACCTTGACCACGCCGAAGTCGGCCAGCTTGACCTCGCCCGCCGACGACACGAGCACGTTGGTCGCCGACACGTCGCGGTGCACGAGGCCACGCTCGTGCGCGTACGCGAGCGCGGCCAGCACCTCGAGCGTCACGTGCGCCGCCAGCGCCGGCTCGAGCGGCCCGGCGTCGAGCAGGCGATCGAGCGACACGCCGTCGACGAGCTGGAACGCGATGTACGGCGTCTGGCCGACCTGCCCGTGATCGATCACGCGCACGATGTTGGGATGATCGAGCCGCGCGCCCACCTCCGCCTCGGCGGTGAACATGCGGCGGTGGTGCTCGCTCGACGCGTGCTCGGGGCGCATCAGCTTGAGCGCCACGCGCGCGCCGCCGTCGGCCGCCACCGCGCGGAACACCTCGCCCATGCCGCCGATGCCGATGCGGCCGAGCACCTGGTAGCCGCCGAAGCGCGGCGCCGGTGAGCTCGAGCCGTTCATGCGCGCGCTCGCGTGCTAACGTTCGCAGCATGGCGGAGGAGCGGACGCAGGCGACGCGCGTGGTCGGCGCCGGCGCGCGCGCGGTGCGGGTGCTGCGCGGCTGCACGCTCGAGGTGCTCGACGGGCCGGGGCGCGGAACGACCGCGCGGCTCGACAAGCCGCGCTTCGCCGTCGGCTCGCACGCGTCGAACGACCTGGTGCTGCCCGACGAGACCGTGTCGCGGCACCACCTCGAGATCCGCTGCCAGCCGGACGGCTATCGCATCGTCGATCTCGGGTCCTCGAACGGCACGCTGTTCGGCGACGTGCGGCTCGGCGAGATCGTCGTCGGCGCGCCGGTGGTGCTCACGCTCGGCGCCACCCGGCTCGGCCTGACGCCCGGCAGCGACGAGACCGAGGTGCCCGGCTCGACGGCGACGCGCTTCGGC
>DASREC010000330.1:0-6697 GCA_035652295.1 Polyangia bacterium | reverse complement strand
CGACGCTCGATCCGCCGCAGTGGAGCGTGCCGGCGTTGATCGAGCACACCCAAGCTGCGCTGACGGGCGGCGCGGACGGCACCTGCACGGCCGACAACAACGCCCATTCGCCGCTGTCGTTCGACGGCTGGTATCCGTCGTTCTTCTCGAAGGGCGTCGGGCCGGGGCACCTCGGAACCAGCGGGCAGGTGATCTACGCCGACGGCTGCCTGATCGGCGATCGGCTCCTCGGAGTCCGCACCTTCACCATCGATGTGGCGGCGAATCCGCCGTGCTGCGCGCTCGGCGAATCGGGCGACGGCTGCATCGCTCCGCCGGCGTACACCGTCGCGTCGCAGGCGTGTCCCGCGGGGCAGCTCGACTTCGGCGACGGGCCGACGTGGTGCCCGGCGCCGCGCGCGTCGACGTGCGCGTCGGGCACGTGCACCTGCGACTCGCCGGTCTGCACGTACGTGCCCGACTGCTACACGCCGTGCCCCGAGGGCACGAAGTGGAACGGCGAGACCGGCCCCGACCGCGCGTGCGTCCCGTGTCCGCTGCACTGCCCGCCGTGCGTCGCCACCGGCCAGTGCGACGACAGCAGCTGCTTCGCGCTCTGCTCGCCTTAGCGCTCGGTGCGCCTTAGCGCTCGGTGCGCCTTAGCGCTCGGTGCGTCTTGGCGCTCGGTGCGTCTTGGCGCTCGGTGCGTCGGCGCCGGTCGATCGCCGCTAGTCGCGCTTCGCCAGCGCGCCCAGCCGGGCAGCGACGGCGCGCACCACGCTCTCCAGCTCGTCCGGCACGTGCGCGGCGTGCTCCTCGACGGAGTGGAACGCCGACTTCACGCCTGCGAGCAGGTGGCGCACGCCCGCGCCGATCGCCTCGACGCCGTGCTCGACGCTGTCCTCGAGGCGGCGCAGCTCGCCGCTCGCCGCCGCCACCGCGGGCGCGAGCGGGCTCTGGAGGATCTGCGCCACCGTCTCCTTGAGCGCGTCGGCGAGCGCGGCGAGGCGGGCGCGCGCGCGGGCGTCCGCCTGCTCGCGCGGGATGGCGAACGGCGCCAGCGCGGCGGCGTCGACCGAGCGGCGCGCGCCGAGCACGTTGCGGATGGCGAACCCGCCGCCCGCGAGCGGCGCACCGTCGGGGATCAGCCAGAACGCCGCGCCCGCTTCGTCCATCCAGATGGACTTGCCGTCAGAAAATGAATCTAAATTCATTTTGTGAATCCCCTTTGCAAGATCGCGCTTCCGACGGGCCGGATCGTGTCACAAAACCGCGCTTGCTGACAGCGGCGCCCATTTCGCGCTAAATTCCGCGCCATGCGCGTTCTGACCTGCTTCATCGCCCTGTCGTTCCTCGCCGCGGCCGTGCCCGCCGGCGCCGAGGAGCTCGATGCGCTCAACAAGGCCGTCGAGACGAACCCCGAGGATCCCAACGCCTACGACGCCTACGCCAAGGCGGCGCTCAAGGCCAACCGCTTCGACGACGTGATCCACAAGGTCAAGATCGGCGTGGCGCGGATCCCGAGCTACAGCCAGGGCTACTACTGGCTGGCGTTCGCCTACCGCAAGAAGAAGGAGTGGGCGGACGCGGCCGATTACTATCGCCGGTACATCACGCTCAACCCGGCCAAGACCGATCCGTACTTCGGGTTGGCGGCGTCGCTCGAGGGGCTGGGCGACAACAAGGGCGCGATCGCCGCGTACGATAAGTACGTCGCGCTCGAGAAGGCGCCCGACAAGCAGCGCTTCGTCGAGATGGCGAAGGCGGAGCTGATCAAGCTCGATCCGTCGCGCGCGCCGCCGCCTCCGCCGCCGCCGCCGAAGCCGGTGGTGGTCGCCACGCTGCCGTCGAATCCGCCGCCGCCGTCGGCGCCGCCGAGCGCGGAGGCCGGCCAGCTGCGCCTCGCCGCCGAGCAGCTACAGCGCGACGGCAAGCTCGACGAGGCCGTCGGCGCGTACCAGCGCGCGCTCGCCGCCGACGGGAACAACGTCGAGCTGTACAACAGCCTCGGCAACGTCTACTTCGCGCTCAAGCGCTACCCCGAGGCTGCGCGCGCGTTCCGCGACGCGGTGTCGCGCGACGCGCTGTACGCGCTCGGCTGGTACAACCTCGCGCACGCGTATCGCAAGGGCGACCAGAAGCAGCAGGCCGTCGACGCGTACCGCCAGTACATGCGGCTCAAGCCCGACGATCCCGATCCTTATTATGGGCTCGGGCAGACGCTCAAGGCGCTCGGCGACATCAGCGGCGCGGTCGACGCGTTCCGCAAGTACGTGGCGATGGAGAAGAGGCCCGACGAGCAGCGCTGGGTGGAGAAGGCGCGCGCCGAGCTGAGCGCGCTCGAGGCGATGCAGAAGGCGACGCCGCAGGCGCGGCCCAACGAGCGCATCGAGGACAAGGGCGCGGGCGACGAGCTGATGGATCGCACCAACCGCGAGCTGCAGCGCGACCTCGGGCGCGATCGCGTGCGCGCCGATCCGCACGACGACCTGATGGATCCGTTCAACGCGCGCAGCCCGCACTGGCGCAGCTTGCGCAATCCGTTTCAGGACGGAGGCGGCGAGGGCGTGGCCGATCCGTTCGCGTCGCCGTCGTCGTCGGACGAGGCGGCGCCGAAGGTGCCGGTGGCGCGGCGGGCGTTGCGCGAGTACGGGGCGGCGCTCGAGGCTTATCGGCATGCGTTGTCGCGGCAGGCGGAGGAGGTCTCGCAGAGCTATGAGCGGGGCGTCGCCTTCGTGATGGCCGATGACGCCGGCGCAGCCATTCGGGCCTGGAACGTCGCGCGGCTCGACGACACCCGCGTGGACGCGGCGCGAAAGAGCGTCGAGCGGGTTCGATCGATGCTCGCCTCGCGCAAGTAACCACCTCCGTCCGGTCGTCCGTTTCCCAGAGCGCGGATCGATTTTGCCGAACGTGCAGGAGCGAGCCCACGCGTAGGCGCGCGCGCGCAGAACGTTGCCGCGCGCAGTTCCGCAGAGAGCGATCGCACTCGCCGAAGGCGAGTGCCCGCGAGCGAGGACTGTTTGAGCACGGCAACGTTCTGCGCGCGCGCGCCGTAGCGTGGGCGATGCGCCATCGGTCCTTCGCCAACGCGTCGATGCGGCAAATTGCCGCTGCATTCCGGCGGCGGGATCAGCGTTGGCGGCGGCGGAGTTTGGAGCGGGTGGTGAGGATGGAGAGGGCGAGGAGGGTGGCGAAGGCGCCGGCGGAGTACCAGGACCAGCGGGCGGCTTCGGGTTGGTGGCGGCCGTCGAAGGCCATGGCGAACGCGCCGGAGGTGATGCCGAGCGCGGCGTAGATGATTTGGTGGCCGAGCGCGTAGATCAGGCGCGCGTGCTCGTCGATGCCGCGGAAGCGCACCTCGAGCTCGCCGCGCGCGGCGCGCTGCAGGAACTTCTTCACCTCGGCGGGGAGCGCCAGCACCGACGCGGCGATGTCCTTGGTGGTGTCGACGAACAGCGACGACCAGTCGCGATCCTTGCCGAGCACGAACTCCTCGAGGTACGGGCGGATCACCTCGACCGGGTTGAGCGTGGGATCGAGCTCGGTGCACAGGCCCATGAGCAGGAGCACGGTGCGCTCGAGGAGAATCCACTCCTTGGGCACGTGGAAGTGCTCGGCGAGATCGCGCAGCGACACGTCCATGCGCCGCAGATCGGCGAGGTGCTCGAGCGACTTCTCGGGATCGAACTTCACGTCCTTGAGCGAGAAGCTCTCGAGGTGGATCTCCTCCTGAAAGCGCTGGTGCAAAAAATCGATCACCTTGTCGAAGATCGCCGGATCGGCGCCGCGCGCGATGAAGCCCATGTCCTTCATCGCCTGCACCAGGCGCGGCGTGTCGCGCGCCAGCGTCGCCTGGATCAGGTCGGCGATCCCGCGCCGCATCTTCGGCGACACCTCGGCGACCGCGCCGAAGTCGATGAACACGATCGTCACCTCGCCCGACGGCGCGCGCTTGACCAGCAGGTTCCCCGGGTGCGGATCGGCGTGGTAGAGCCCGTCGGTGAAGATCTGCTGGCAGTAGGCCTGCACCACCATGCGCGCCAGGCGGCCGCGATCGACGCCGAGCGACGCCAGGCGCGCGCGGTCGGAGACCTTGACGCCGTCGATCCACTCGGTGGTGAGGATGCGCGCCGTCGACAATTCGCGCCGCACCTGCGGGAACGCGACGTCGCGGCGGCCGATGAAGCACGCGGCCACGCGCTCGACGTTGTCGGCCTCGGCGCGGAAATCGAGCTCCTGCAAGATCATCGCGCGGATCTCGCGGTAGATGCCGTCGAGCCCTTTATAAGGAATGAACCACGAGATGATGTTGAAGATGCGCTTGAGCGTGCGCAGATCGATGCGCACGATCTCTTCGATGTCGGGGTACTGCACCTTGACGGCCACCGACTCGCCGCTCGCCAGGCGCGCACGGTGCACCTGGCCGATCGACGCCGACGCCACCGGGCGGCGATCGAACTCGGCGAACAGCTCCGACGGCGCGCGGCCTTCGAACTCCTCGCGGATGCGGCGCTCGACGTCGGCGTACGGGCGCGGCGGAACTCGATCCTGGAGCCCCTCGAGCTCGGCGCGAAACTCCTCGGGCAAGAAGTTGGTCATGATGCTGATCAGCTGGCCGACCTTGATGAACAGCCCTTGCAGCGACGAGATGGTGCGGTGGATGCGGCGCGCGTTCGCCAGGTGTTTGCGGCGCGTGAGATCGTCGATCGCCGCCGGCGAGCGGAAGCGCGACTGAAAACGCAGCGACAGGTAGCTGAGCACGACGCGGAAGGTGACGAAGTAGGCGATCAGGAAGCGCCAGCTGCCGCGCGGCGGGCGCCCGACGGGCAGCTCGTCGACCGCCTGCGCCCGCGCCACCTCCCCGAGCTCGCTCGTCGCCTTCATGCGCAACCGAGTGTAACACCGCCGGACGTCCGGGTCCGCTGCGCGTCCCGGCCGGGCAGCTTCCCCATCTTGCAAAGGGCGCGGCCGGCGGTACTCTCGGCGTATGGACAAGGTCGACGAGCACGGCGGCGAAGAGCCGGAGGAGGCGAAAGCGCAGCCGCCCGACGAGGCGCCGCCGCTGCCGAAAGACGACGCGCCGCCGCGCGACGAGCCGGGACGCAAGGGGCGCCTCGAGCAGCTCATCCCCGACATCGTGCGGCGCACGTTCTACGCCGGGCTCGGCGCGGTGTTCACGACCGAGGAGGGCATCCGCAAGATGGCCTCCGAGTTTCAGCTGCCGAAGGACGTGGCCAACTACCTCATCCAGCAGGCGGCGTCGTCGAAGGACGAGCTGTTTCGCATCGTCGCCAAGGAGCTGCGCGCGTTCCTCGAGTCGCTCAACGTCTCGGGCGAGCTGCAGAAGCTGCTCACGTCGCTGTCGTTCGAGATCAAAACCGAGATTCGTTTCATCCCCAACGACGAGGCGGTGGGCGGCGTCAAGCCGGACATCAAGCTGCCGAAGATGACCATCAAGCGCGACAAGCCCGAGGGGAGCTGAGCCGCGGCGGATTTTCAGCGGCGGATTTTCAGCGGCGCGATTTCAGCGATATCGACGAGAAGATCTGGTTGGCCAGCGCGTCGGCGTGATCGCGCGCGTCGGCGGGCGCGGTGACGAGCAGGCACACCAGGTGGCTCGCGACCGCGGCGCAGACGAAGGTCTGCTCGGAAGCGCCGAGCGCGCCGCCGACGCGATCGCGAAAGCGCAGCGCCCTCCGGCCGCCCGCGCGCACCTCCTCGCGCGGCAGCCCGCTCGAGAGGTGCATGCCCCACGCGGAGCGGTTGCGCAGGTGGGCCGAGTGCCACTCCCCGCTCTGCGCCTCGAGCTCGCCGTCGGTCACGCGCTTGCCGCCGATGAGCAGCGCGGCCGACGCCAGCGGCGCGCCGTCGGGCGGGATCAGCTTGAGCGCCACCTCGGCCGAGACGTCGGCGCCGCGCTCCACCTTCCAGCCGGCGGGATGATCGAAGCGGCCCTCGGGGCCCTGGTAGCGCTCCGCCGGCTCGCCGCCGTTCGCCGCCGACGAGAACGGCGCCAGCGACAGCGCCAGCGACGAGAAAACCGCCAGCGCCGGCAAAAGTGAAACGGGTTTCACCTTTTTCGCGAAAAGTGAAATGGGATTCACTTTCGCAAAAGAAAGTGAAATTGGCTTCACTTTTTCTTGCCGCCCTCTTTGATCGCGCCGCGCGCGATGGTGACCTTCTTGATGACGATCGGCGTCGACGGCAGGTGGTGCTGGCCGGCAGGCAGGCGCGCGATCTTGACCTCGAGGTCGAGCGGATCGCACGCGCCGAAGATGGTGTGCTTGCCGGTGAGCCACGGCGTCGCCTTCTCGGTGATGAAGAACTGCGAGCCGTTGGTGCCCATGCGCGCCGGCGGCTGGTTGCGGTTGGCCATCGCCAGGATGCCGCCGCGATCCATCTTCAGCTCGTCGGAGAACTCGTCTTCGAACTCGTAGCCGGGATCGCCGAGGCCGGTGCCCTCGGGATCGCCGCCCTGGATCATGAACTCCGGAATCACGCGGTGGAAGGTGAGGCCGTTGTAGAGCGGCTTCTTCACCCACTGGCCGCTCTTGTCCTTCCACGGGCGCACGCCGCGCGCCAGGCCGACGAAGTTGGCCACCGTCTTGGGCGCCTGCTTGTCGAACAGCTCGCAGGTGAAGCTGCCCAGCGACTTGCCGCCCTGCTCGACGTCGATCTTGGCGGTGAGCGGCCCGGAGCCCTTGAGCCCCTTGGT
>DASREC010000329.1:0-7134 GCA_035652295.1 Polyangia bacterium | reverse complement strand
GATGGCGTTGCCCATCGAGCCGGTGGTGTCGATGCTGAAGACGACGTCGGCCTGGCTGACGTCGGTCGACAGGTTGAGCGTCTCCGTCGTCGGCGACGGCGCCATGTTGTAGTCGACGATGAAGACGAAGTCGCCGAGCGTCAGCGGGCTCACCGCCGGGTTCGACGCGTCGCACATGCACACGGTCTGCTGCGCCGGCGGCTTGGCGGCGCAGTCGGCGATCTCGACCAGATCGGACACGCCGTCGCCGTCGGTGTCGGCCTTCTTGCGATCGCTCTCGCAGGCGTCGACCATGCCGTTGCAGTTCTTGTCTTCCTTGCCGTCGATGAGCCCGTCGTTGTCGCTGTCGGTGTCGACGAAGTCGGGCGCCAGATCGCCGTCGCTGTCGGCGACTCCTTCGATGGCGTCGGGGATGCAGTCGCCGTCGGAGTCGAGGTCGCGATAGTTGGGGATGAGGTCGCCGTCGGTGTCGACGGCGCCGTCGGCGAGGTCGGGGATGCCGTCGCCGTCGGAGTCGAGATCGAGGAAGTCGGGGATGCCGTCGCCGTCGGTGTCGGGGGCGAGCGCGAGCATGTTGGCCACCACCGCGCCGCCCTGCGGAGTCAGTTCCTTGACGTCGGGGATGCCGTCGCCGTCGTTGTCCGGATCCATGTAGTCGGGCTTGCCGTCGTTGTTGGTGTCGACGGGCATGGCGGGATTGGGGCCGGCCTCCTCGGCGTCGCCGACGGTGGAGTCGGTGGCGCTGTCGGAGTCGCGATCCTCGAAGTCGGGTTTGCCGTCGCCGTCGGAGTCGACCGGCGGGAAGCACGGCCCGCCGTTGCGCGCTTCGACCGCGTCGGGGATCCCGTCGTTGTCCGAGTCGTCGTCCTGATAGTCGGGGATGCCGTCGCCGTCGGTGTCGCGGCTGGGCGCGCCCTCGTCCTTGTCGGCGATGCCGTCGCCGTCGGTGTCCTTGGGTCCGTTGACGCAGGACACACTGGCGTCGTTCAACCCGCCGTCATGCTTGGGATGGAACGTGCTCCCCGTCGGACCGCAGCCAGCCACCGCGAACAACCAGGCGACGACCAAGCGCTTCATGCGACGACCACCTTAGAATGATGAATAACGCGACCATGCTACCATCTAAGGGCGGTGCGCTGGCTGATCAAAAAACTGCTACGCACGACGCTGTGGGCGCTTCTGATTTTCTTCTGCGCCTACAACATCGCGTACCTCAAGCTCAACGACTTCGCGCTCGGCTCGTACATCTCCAAGCGGGTGAACAAGGTCGAGCGCGGGAATTTTCAGCTCGCGTACGTGCACTACGACTACTGGAGCGGGATGGCGTCGCTCCTGTTCAACACGCCGGCGCACGTGACCGCGAAGAACTTCGAGCTGCGCGATCCCGACGGCAACATGGTGATCGCGGCCGAGGGCGCGGAGGTCGACGCGTACCTGCGCGAGCTGGTCAGCTCGCTGGCGCAGTACCTCGGCACGTTCCTCGAGGGCGCGCCGAAGTTTCACCTGAACCTGCACTTCGCGCACGCGCGCGTGCCGACGGCGTACGCGGTGATCGCGCCCCTGCGCTCGTCGCTCGACAAGCCGAAGCAGGAGATCAACCTGATCGCGGCCATGAGCCCGCGCGTGATCGCGCCGGCGCCGGGCGGCGGCGAGTTCCGCATCACCGTCGAGGACGTGGCGCTCGAGCACGCCGACTTCGGCATCGGCTTTTTGTCGCCGGCGGGCAAGCTGAGCTGGTCGGGTAAGGTCGTCGACGGAAAAGCCACCGCCGGGCTGGTCTACTCGTCGCGCGCCGAGTGGGCGACGACGCAGGGGCCGTTCTTCTTCTTCAAAGTTGCGCCGCTCGATTCGCCGACGGGCGAGCTGCGGCTCGGCGCGTACACGTTTCCGCTCGAGGACGTCAAGGCGATCGACTTCGGCTCGAACCCCGAGGCGCGCGAGAGCCTGGCGTTCCACGCCACCGCGCGCTCGCTCGGCGCCGGCGTGCGCGTCTCGGGCGCGCTGACCAACTCCTACTCGAAGGAGCCGGGCATCGAGCTGAAGCTGGACTTCGAGCACGGGCACCAATTGCTGTCGCTCCTGCCCAAACCGCTCGGCTCGTGGCTGAGCGGGGATCCGCGCGGCACGCTCGGCGCGCACGGCCCGTTCACGCACGTGGTGATCGACGGCGAGGCCGAGAACGCCGCCGCGCTCGTCGAGGGAATCGAGATCAAGGAGCTGGCGACCAGGCTCAAGCTCGACGCCGGGCTGCTCACGCTCGAGCCGACGGCGAAGGCGGCGCAGGGCTCGGTCTCGGGAAAAGTCGAGGTCGGGCTCGCTGCGCCGGCGTGGTGGCGCGCGTCGGCGCATTTGCGCGACGTGAGCCCCGGCGCGCTGCCGCAGCTCTCGAAGGCGGCGCAGGCGCAGCTCGACGGCAAGCTCGACGCGAAGCTGAAGTTGTCCGGCAGCCTCGCGTCGCACACCGATCGCGTCGACGTGCAGATCGTCGAGGCGACGCTCGAGCGCGCGCACTCGAACGGCCTGCCGCGCAAGCTCACGCTCACCGCCGCCGGCGAAATTTCGAAAGCGGTGTACCGCATCAAGGAGCTGCACGCCGACGCCGAGGGCTTGCGCGTCGAGGCGTCGGGCAACGTCGACGCGAAGACGCAAAAGCTCGACGGGGCGCTGCGCGCGGACTCGGTGCGCGGCGCGCGCTGGCTGCACACCGCCGGCCTGCCCGACGCGGTCAAGCTCGGCGAGGCGCACCTCACCGGCAGCCTCGGCGGCACGGTCACGCGGCCCGAGCTCGGCGGCCACCTGCGCGCCGCCGACGTGGCGGTGCGCGATCGCAAGCTCGACAGCGCCGAGGCCGACGTGCAGCTCAAGCACGGCGTCTTGCGCGTCGACAGCCTGTCGGGCAACGGGCTCGGCGCCACCGTCGAGGGCGAGGCCGCGGTCACGCTGCTCTCGCCCGACGGCGATCTCGGCAAGGCGCGCCCCGCGCCCGAATTGCACGCGCGGCTCTCGGCGCACGGCCTCGAGATGGCCGCGCTCACGATGTGGCCGGCGGTGCAGGGCACCGGCGAGGTGGAGCTGTCGGTCGACGGGCCGCTCGCCGATCCGAACGGCCACGCCAGCTTTCGCCTGCCGCAGATGAAGGTGCTCGGCGATCCATTCGAAGGCGGCAAGATCGACATCGCGCTCGGCAAGGGCGGCGCGCGCGTCGAGACGCTGCACCTCGAGCGCAAGGCCGGCGGCTCGCTCGACGGCACGGGCCGCTTCGGCTGGAACGGCGCGCTCGACCTCGCCATGTCGACGCGCCACTTTCCCATCCCGGGAATCCCCGGCGTCGCGCAGCTCCCGCTCGGCGGCACGCTCACCGGCGACGTGCGGCTCACCGGCGACGTCAGCCGCCCCGGCCTCGAGGGCCTGGCCAAGCTCGCCGGCTTCACCATCCGCGAGACGCTGTTCGGCGACGGCAGCGTGCGCTTCACGCCCGGCGCCGACGCCTCCGCCGTCGAGGGAAAATTTTTCGGCGGCAAGGTCACCGTCGACGGCTACTTCACGTTCGTGCCGCAGCTCGCCTTCAACGGCACGCTCAAGTTCACCAACCTCGAGCTGGAAAAGATTTTGCCGGAGATGCGCAACTTCGCCGAGCTGCGCGGCGTGGCGTCGGGCGAGGCGCGCGTCAGCTGGAGCGTGTCGTCGGGCCTGTTCGCCGCGCTCAAATTGCCGTCGGTGCAGGTGGTGATGACGTCGGAGGAGGAGGGCCGCAAGCGCCAATCGATCCTCAAGAACGACGGCGACGTCTTGCTCTCCACCGACGGCACGCGCCTGCGCGTCGAGCAGCTGCGCCTGGTGTCGCCGATCCCGACGTCGTTCTCGATCCAGGGGACGATCGCGCGCCACGACTCGGACGTGCGGCTGCGCGGCACCACGCAGCTCGAGCTGCTCGAATATTTTTTCCAGGAAGCGTTCGATCACACGCACGGCAACGCGGCGCTCGACCTGTCGATCAAGGGCGATCTCGATCGGCCCGATCTGCAGGGCTCGATCACGCTCGCCGACGCCAAGCTGGAGCCGCGCGGCATGGAGCAGTTCATCGCCGTGCCGTCGGGGCGGCTCGACTTCACGCCGCAGGGCGTGTCGCTCAACAATTTGCAGGTCACCGTCGAGGGCGCGACCATGAACGCGACCGGCGCGGTGGCGCTCAATCACTGGCACCCCGGCACCATCTCGGCGGTCGTCGAGGGCGAGACCTCGCCGGCGATCCTCAAGTGGTTCATGAAGGACCGCATCTACGAGGCGTCGGGACGCGTGGCGCTCAACGTGCGGCTGAGCGGCACCGCCGACCAGCCGCGCTGGGCGGGCAATCTTCAGGTCAAGGGCGTCAAGGCGCAGCTCCGAGACTTTCCGCAGGAGATCGCGCTGCGCGAGGGCACGGTGCGCTTTCAGAACTTCGAGCTCGCGCTCGAGAACCTGGTCGGCTCGCTCGACGATCAGCCGGTGAGCGCGAGCGGCAAGGTGGAGTTCAAGGGCGACCGTGACCACTGGCTCAAGTCGATCGATCTCGCGCTCAAAGGCACCGAGCTGCACCAGAACACCGAGCAGTTCGCGCTCACGTTCTCGCCCGACGTGCACGTCTCGGGCGATTGGTCGCGCTCCGACGCCGCGCCGCTCAAGCTCAAGGGCGTCGTGCTGATCACCGACGGACGCTACTTCGCGCCCACGTTCGAGCCGCGCTCGCTGGTGGTCAAGCCGCGCGTGGTCGAGCGCGCGCCGCCGATCTGGCAGGGCGTGCCGCTGCTCGAGACCATGGACCTCGACGTGCACGTGCTGTCGACCGGCCAGCTCCTGGTGCGCAACGAGACGTTCAACCTCTCGGCGTCGACGTCGCTCGACATCTCGGGCACGCTCTCCGATCCGCACTTTCACGGCGACATCAAGGTCGACTCCGGCGGCGAGCTGACGCTGCCGGGCGCGCGCACCGTGTTCACCTCCGAGTCGAGCTACGTGACGTTCGACGAGGAGAAGCGCATCCCCGACGAGACGCCCGATCTCAACTTCCTGTTCAACTCGGTGATCACCGACAACAACGATCTCTCGCACAACGTCACGCTCAAGATCACCGGCACGATCGTGAAGCCCGACGTCAAGCTGTACGCGACGCAGGAGGGCTGGGATCAGAACGACGTGCTGCTGCTGATCTTCACCGGCCGCACGCCGAACCAGTGGCGGCAGTTCGGCTCGAGCACGTCGGGCGGCGGCGGGACGCCCGGCTCGGCGACCGACACCATCGCCAAGTCGCTGACCGGGTACGGCGTCGGCGACATCATCTCCGATCCGCTGCGGCGGCTGTTCAACCTCGATCAGACGACGTTCGAGTTCTCGACGGGCTCGGTCGACCTCAAGCTCTGCAAACGCTTCACGCGCAACTTCAAGACGTGCGGCACGGGTGAGGTCGGGTTCGCCGGCTCGAGCCGCGTCGAGCAGCGCCTCGAGCTCAAGCTGTCCGATTGGATCTCGGGCGCCGCGCGCGTCGAGTATCTCAACCAGGCCGTCGGCACGTTTCAGGAGTCCAACACGCGGGGGAAGCTGGAGCTCAAACTCCAGATTCCGCTCGGCTACTGATATGCTCCGCGCCGACGCGGAATGCGATCGCTCACCCTCGCTGCGCTGATCCTCGGGCTCGCGTGGCGCGCTCAGCCGGCGCGCGCCGACGGTGAGCCGCGCCTGGAGTCGATCGAGCTGGAAGGCCGGCTGCTCGAGCCGAAAGAGAAACTGTTGCGCTTCCTCGGCCTGGTGCCCGGCGCGCCCGTCGCCACCGAGCAGCAGCAGCGCGTCACCGGCGATCTCACCGCGCTCGGCTACCGCCTCGTCAGCCTGGAGACCGGCGATCGCGGCGTGCACTGGAAGCTGGTGGTCGAGCCGGTGCGCGTGGTCCGCAACATCACGGTGCGCGGCAACTGGCCGCTGTTCGACGACGAGGTGCTGCGCCACCTGACCGTGCGCTCGGGCGACGCGCTCAAGGCCGACGACGAGCTGCAGGAGTTTCTCGACCACGAGGCGGCGAGCATCAAAAAGTTTTTGGAGCGCGACGGCTATTTCGGCGGCGAGGTGAAGATCATCCCGCGCCAGCCGCGCAAAGAAAAACATCCCGAGTGGGTCGACCTCGACATCCGCATCTCGCTCGGCGACTGGTACAAGCTCGGCGCGCTCAAGGCCGAGGGCAATCACGCGGTCACCGAGGCCGAGCTGTTCAACGTCTTCGGCAATCACTGCTGCTTCCGCTGGGGCCGCTTCACCATCGATCGCATGCGCGAGGACGCGCGCACGGCGGAGAAAAAATTACGCGACCGCGGCTACCCGGCGGCGCGCGTGGCGCCCGACTTCGACTTCGCGCGCGACGCCAACCCCGACACGCGGCGCATCACGCTGCACGTCAAGATCACCGAGAAGCGCAAGATCGAGGTGAAGTTCTTCGGCAACCGCGCGCTGGCCGATCGCGATCTGCGCGAGCAGCTCACGATCTTCTCGAACGGCGCGTACGACGAGATCGAATTGGCCGACAGCGCCAAGGCGGTGCAGCGCTACTACCAGCAGCACGGCTACTTCGAGGCCAAGGTGACGTTCACGCGCAAGCGCATCGGCGACCAGCTCGAGCAGGTCAGCTTCCTCGTCGACGAAGGGCCGGAGCTCAAGGTGCGCGCGGTCGAGGTGGTGGCGGAGGAGGGCGAGCAGCTCACGTGGCCGGGCGACGAGGTGCGCGCGCGCGCCGGCGTCGAGACCAAAGTGTTTCCCACGCTCGGCGTGATCGGCCTCGGCTCGGGCGGCTACGTCACCATGCTGCAGCTCAAGCAGGACGCCGATCGCATCGCCGAGTTCTACAAGAAGCGCGGCTTCCCGCAGGTCAAGGTCGAGCCGCAGGTGGTGCGCGATCCGGCGAGCTTCAACTCGCTCGGCGCGGCGGGCGCGGAGACCGCCGGCGCGCTCGACAACCGCGACGATCTCTACGTGCGCTTCTACGTGCACGAAGGGCCGCACGAGCTGGTCGAGGAGGTGCGCGTCGAGTTCACGAGCGCGCACGTGCGCCGCGTCGACGAGGTCATGCGCGTGCTCAAGATGACGCGCGGCCAGCCGGTCACCGCCGACGCG
>DASREC010000328.1:0-13642 GCA_035652295.1 Polyangia bacterium | reverse complement strand
AGCATGGGAGGCGGCGAGCAGCAGGGCACAGGCGATCGTGGTGGTGAGCGCGTGACGCATGCGGCGAGCTTACTTCAACCGGCGCGAGAGGAACGCGCTGTCGGCGTCGACGAAGCGCCACGGCTTCAGCGCCCACTCGCCGGCGTAGTCGACGCCGATGCGCGGCGTCGCGGCCAGGCGCGGCGCCGGCTCGCCGCGATCCTCGAGCCAGATCTGCGCGCCGGTGAGGTCGGCGCCGTTGAGCGCGCGCGTGATGCCGAGCGCGCGGCACAGCTTGCCCGGCCCGTCGGTGCGCCCGTCGACGCCGGGATCGGGCTCGACCGCGCGCACCAGCACCGCCGCCGGCGAGTGCTCGGGCTCGCACACGACATTGAAGCAGTCGTACATGCCGTAGATCAAGAACACGTACGCGTGACCCGGCGGCCCGAACAAGAGCGAGGCGCGCGGCGTGCGCCCGAAGCGCGCGTGACACGCCTGGTCCTCCTCGTGAACGTACGCCTCCACCTCGACGATGCGCCCCGAGCGCACGCGCCGCGCGCCCTTGGCGCGGTGGACGAGGTGTTTGCCGACGAGAGCGCGCGCTACGTCGAGGCACGGCCGCGCGTAGAAGTCGCGCGGCAGCTTCACGACTGGAGCAGCAGGCGCGCGCGATCGATCTTGTCGAGCACCGGCTTGACCCGCCCGTCGGCCTCGAGCGCCTCGAGCAATCCCGCCGCCGCGCGCGCGTACGCCGGCGCGTCGAGCTCGCCCTGCAACAATCGCCAGCGCAAGAACAGGAACGCGGTCTGCGCCACGTCGGCGAGACAGTAGTGTTTGATGGTTTGCAATTGACCGGCGTTATAGAGCCCCTCGACCTGGCTGCCGTCGACGCCGACCTTGCCCGGCAGCCCGACGACGCGCGCGATGGCGTCGAGCGACCCGACGCGCGCCGCGCCGTGCTCCGAGAGAAAATCGTACAGATCGATGTGCCCCTGATCGGTGAATCGATATCGATAGTCTTTGTCTTGATAAAAGAACCGCATCGATAAACCAAACCGCAAACAGCGCAATGCAATCACCGGTAAATCGAAACTCCGCCCGTTATACGTGACTAAATGCGGGCGATATTGATCGGCGAATTGCGCGAAGTCGGCGAGCATGCCGGGCTCGTCGCGGTCCTCGCCGATCACGCCGATGCGGCGAAAGCCGTACGCCTCGTCGAGCCACAGCACGCCGATGACGATCGGCTTGTGCGCGTGCAGCGGCGGAAACGGCCGCTCCTGTCCCGCCGGCACCTCGGGGTGCGAATACAAGAGCGGGTCCGGCACGGTTTCGATATCGAGCACCAAATAACTTCGCGCCGGCATTTTTAGGACTCCGCGCTCATAGCGGAAACGTGAATTGCAATCCCGCGAGATCGGCGTCGCCGAACGCGGTCTGCGCATAACGCGTTTGAAATAGATGGCCGTAATTCAACTCCACCCAACCTTCGGACGCCCACGGCCACAAACGGCGAATGAATCCAAATTTAATCAAAACGCGTACGTCGAAATAATAGTCGTCGTACGCGCCGAGCTTGGGATCGCCGGTGACGAACAGGTTGCGCTGCGACGAGCCGAGCAGGCACGTGGTGCACTGAAGCCCCTGGTTCGACGGATAGGCCGGTTTGCCGTCGACCTCGTTCCAGAAGCTGACGTGGCCCTGCGAATAATAACGGCCGGTAAAGCGCAACTCGACCGGGCCGATTGGCAGGTACGTGCGCAATTCGGGCGTATGCGATTGCAATCCCCAATCGTCCCAATAAAAGCGATAGCTCGGACGAAACGCTAAATAAGGCACCAACTGATTGTGCAGCGGAATGATCCAATGGACGCTGAGCGCGAGCGCGTTGCGGATGCGCTGAAACGGCACCGCCTCGCGCGCCGGCATTCCGCCGACGCTGGCCGGGCGATAGGGATTGGCCTGAAAGCCGTTGTCGGCCGAGCCGAAGCCGACCACGCCGAGGTCGTAGCTCAAGTTGAACAGCACCGTCGGCGCGAGCACCTGCGACCACTGCGCGATCACGTGCACGTGATCCAGCGCGCCGACGGGAATGAAGGTCGCCGGGCCCATGCGCTGATAGACGTTGTCGTGGCCGTACGACACCGAGCCGCCGATGAGCGTGTTCTTTTGAAACAGCTCGACGGCGGCGGAGAGCGTGGCGAACTGCGCGCGGTAGTCGGACTCCTGCGAATAGGAGTAGCTGCCGCCGACGATCGCGGGGCCGAGGCGTTTGGCGAGCGAGAAGCCGGCTTCGTTGCGCAGCTCGGTGAACGGCTGATCGCGCAGCACGCCGGCGGCGAGCGACGCGCTGGTGATGGTGTCGAGCAGATAGTGGCCGCCGACGATCCAGCCGTGCGGCGCCTCTTTGGAGAGCACCGCCTCGGGTTGAATCACGCGCGTGTTGCGGTCGCGATAGTAGTTGCCGCGAACGACGAGCTCGTCGGCGCGCGCCGCGGCGGAGAGGGCGAGCGGGGAGCCGGCGACGAGCAGCGCGACGAGACGCGCGGCGAAGGAGGCGCGCTTCAATTGCAGCCGCAACCGCCGCCGGTCGCGCCGAATCCGCCCTCGGAGCCTTCGCGCGAGCCCTGCCAGTGTTGGCGGAAACGATCCTCGGTGGACTCGGCGGTCGGCAGCTCGACGCGCTCGGCCAGGTGCTCGCGCTGATACGGCTTGACGACCACGCAGCCGGCGGCGGACAGAGCCAGCGACACGACGAGCAGGGCGCGCTTCATCGCACGGCATCCTCCGTCAAAAGCCACGCCCGCGCAAGCGTGACCGCCGGGGCGATCGCGCGCCGCGCGAGGGCGCGCAGGCGATCGTCGGCGGCGAGAGCGCGCGCGATCGGCGGCGAGAGCGAGTAGTAGACCGCGGTCGCGATTTGACCGAGCGGATTGGTCAATAGATGGCGATCGCGGAAGGCGCGCAAGGGGCCGAGCTCGCGCGCGAGCGGCGTGCCGAACGCGGCGGTGGCGATGAAGCAGCCGTGCAGCGTGACGAACTTTTGCTTTAGCGTGGTCGCGCTGGCGTACTGGATCGGCGACGGCGCGCCGCACGCGTTGAGCGCGCGCACGCCGATGCGGTAGGTGGTCTCGCCCTTGAGGCCGGTGAGCGTCACCTGCTGCGTCGCGCCCGGCGCGCCGGGCGGTGGGGCGGAGTCGGCGGGGATGCCGTCGGCGAAGCTGGCGTCGTCGAGCGGGCCGGCGCGGTAGCGGATCTCGTAGCGGCGCGGAGCGTCGAGCGCGCTGGTCGACAGCGGCGCGGTGAAGTCGAGCGCGATGGTGGTGTCGGCGGCCTTTGCGCCGAGCGCGCCCGTCGCTTGCGGCGCGACGCAGCCGGTGCAGCCGCCGGCCACCGCCTTGAGCCGCCACGTGATGTTGCCGCTCGCGACGTGCTCGAGCCGGCCCGCGCCGGTGCCGGGCGCGTCGGTGATGCTGCCGTCGTCTTGGGTGAGCGCGCCCGACGAGCCGTCCCACGAGCCGTAGCCGTCCCAGCCGTTGGAGGTGGCGGTCTGCGCGCTGCCGTCGACGAGGATCGGCACCGAGTAGACGATCGACGGCTGGCCGAACGGCTCGCGGCCGAAGCTGTCGAGCTCGGTGTTCACGTCGGGGAACGACGGGTGGCGGTGCGCGGCGTTGAAGTCGGACTCGAGGCTGGCCTCGACGCGCACGACGTAGCGGCCGTTCGGCAGCGACGGCGGCGCGACCCACTGGATCGGCGGATCGATCACGCGATCGGGCGGCGGCGTGGCGCCGGAGATGGCGGCGAGATCGTTGGCGGCGGCGAACGTGCGCGCGTCGGCGGAGTCGAAGCCGTCGCGGAACGACGTCAGGTCGGCGCGCGGCGGATACAGCGACGTGAGGCCGGGCGCGTAGACGCCCTTGGAGCCGACGAACGGCGAGGCGCACGACACGGCGTCGAGCGGCTGCAGCGACGGCGGGCAGTAGAACGGCTCGTTCGACGAGACGGCTTCGTGATAACCGATCGAGTCGTCGCCGTTGGTGCCGGCGGCGCCGCCCATCGTCACGTAGCCGTACGTGTGATTGCGCGCGTGCGCCCAAACGGGCAGCACCATCACGCGGCGGCCGTACGGCCAGCGATACGCCGATTTGAAGAGCGCGTTGCCCGGACGATTGGCGAGCCCGAGCGCGCCGGTCGCGCGCGTCACCCACGCGGTGTCGACGTAATGCCCCTGCGCGTCCTCGATCCACACCGCGATTTGCAGGTTCGCCGCCGGCTGAAAGCTGATCTCGACCAGGCGGCACGTGCCGTCGGCGCGCGCGGCGGCGGCGCACGCGAGCACGGCCGCCGCGGCCAGCAGCCTATTAATGAGCGGGCCGATCCTTCTTCTCGACGATCTTGCCGACGTCGACGAGCGGGGCGATCACTTCGCGCGCGAGGGCGCGCAGTTGGTCGTTGGTGGAGATGGCGCTCGCGATCGGCGGCGAGAGCGAGTAGTAGACCGCGGTCGCCATTTGACCGAGCGGATTGGTCAATAGATGGCGATCGCGCAGGCGGCGCAGGACGTCGATCTGCATCGCCAGCGGTGTGCCGTACGCGGCGGTGGCGATGAAGCAGCCGTGCAGCGTGACGAACGACGCCTTGGTGGTGGACGTGGACGCGGTGGCGATCGGCGAGGCGGCGTCGCACATCGCCAGCGAGCGCACCGCGACGTAGTACTGGATCTCGGGGCGAAGGCCGCCGATCAGCGTCGACACCGTCGAGCCCTGCGCGCCGGGCGAGGGCGGGGTCATGTTGGTCGGCGTGGCCGAGAGGAAATCGCCGTCGCTGATCGGCTTGTCGCGATAGCGGATGTCGAAGCGGTTGGCGGCCGGCCCGCCCGACGCCGACGCGAACGACAGCTCGATCGCGTTCGAGTGCGGAGTGAGCGTGAGGCCGGTGGGCGCGCGCGGCGGCTGGCACGTCGGCGCGCCGCCGTCGGTGACGCCGCCGTCCATCGACGGGCCGACGCAGATCGGCGACGAGGTGACCTTGACGCGCCACGCGCCCGAGGCGTCGTTGTTCTGGTAGAGCCGCCCCGCGCCCGAGCCGGGCATGTCGGTGATGGTCATGTCGGGCAGGTGCAGCGTGCCGCTCGCGCCGTCCCAGTCGCCGTAGCCCGCGTAGCTCGACGTCACCTCGACGTCGGTCGACGGGCCGACGGTGAACGGCACCGAGTAGACGATCGACGGCTGGCCGAGGAACGGCGAGCCGTAGCCGTTGAGCTCGCCGTGCTCGTCGTCGGTGTTGGGGTGGTTGTTGTACATGTTGAAGTCGGATTCCATGCTCATCTCGATCCACATCACGTAGCTGCCGTCGGCGGGCGGCGACCAGCGGATGGGCGGATCGACGATCTGGCTGCCTTGCGGCGTGGCGCCGGAGACCGCGAGCAGATCGTTCACCGACGCGAACGCCTTGGCGTCGGGGCCGTCGTGATCGTCGACGAACGACGTCAGGTCGGCGCGCGGCGGATAGAGCGAGAACTGCGGCGCCGGCGCGTAGGCGCCTTTGCAGCCGTAAAACGCCGACGCGCACGAGATCACGTCGACGCCGTTGACCTTGGTGGTGACGCCGCCGCGCGGCGAGCAGTAGAACGGCTCGGGCGACGAGACGCTGAAGTGATAGCCGATGGTGAGGTCGTCGCAGTCGGTGCCGCTGATGCCGCTCTGGTTGCAACTCTGGATCGAGTTGCCGGCCTTGCCGCCCATGACGACGTAGCCGTAGTGGTGGTTGCGCTTGTGCGCCCAGACGGGGAGCACCATGTCGCGGCGGCCGTAGGGGAAGCGGAAGTCGGTCTTGAAGAGGTGCAGGCCGGGGCGGTTGGCGAGGCCGAGCGAGCCGGTCGAGCGCGAGACGTACGCGGTGTCGACGTAGTTGCCGGCGGCGTCTTCGATCCACACCGCGATCTGCAGATTGGCGACGGGATTGAACGTCACCTCGACGGTGCGGCACGGTGACTGCGCGCGCGCGGCGCCGGCGAGACACAGGAGCGCCGGCAGAAGACGGAGCGAGCCACGCATCCTTGAATCAAAGCCGCGCCTCGACGGCAAGTCAAGCGGCGGGCGTCACGGGCGCGACGTTTGTGGGCTCTCGAGCAGCTGGAGGTTTTTGCGCGCGACGGCGTACTCGGGGTTGAGCTCGAGGGCGCGATCGAGACAGCGACGCGCGTCGTCCTTGCGCTCGAGCTGCAAGTAGGCGGCCCCCAGGTTGCCCCACGACGGGTAGTGGCGCGGCACCAGCTTGAGCACCGCCTCGAAGCCTTGCAGCGCGTCGCCGGCGCGGCCCTCGGAGAGCGCGGCGTACGCGCGGGCGAACAGCTCCTCGCCGCGCAGGTAGTCGGTGAGCGCCACGCCCGGGTGCGAGTCGCGCAGCATGCGCTCGTACGCGCGCACGAAGCCGCGCGCTTCGGAGCGGCGCTCGCGCGCGCCGTCGCCGTCGTCCTTGATCTTGAGGTAGTCGCGCAGCGCGAGGTAGGCGCCGCCGACGCGATCGGCTTGCTTGCACGCGGCGGCGACGTTCCAGCGGTGCAGCGGCTCGTCGGGCTCGAGGCGCGCGGCGGCGTCGAGGTTCTCGATCGCGCCGTCGAAGTCGTCGAGCTGCAGGAGGCACACGCCGAGCGCGCTGCGGCCCTCGGCGTTCTCGGGGTGCTCGGCGCAAAAACGTTTGAGGCGGCGCGCGGCGGCTTTCGGTTTGCCGGCTTCGAGATATTCGAGACCGCGGTCGAGCGCGTCGGTCACCGCCGGCTCGGGCAGACCGCTCGCTTGCCGCTTGAGCTTGGCGAGCGCCTCGCGCGTGTCGGCGGTGAGGCCGGTGCGCTGCGTGATCGCGTGCAGGAGCGGCATCGCGCGCGCGCCGCCGTGGCGCACCAGCTCGGCGCCGAACGTCGGCAGCTCGGGCTCGGGCACCTGCTCGAGGATCAGCGACACCGCTTGCGCCATCTCGCGCGGCTTGTCGAGCGTGCGCAGGAGATCGCGGACGCTTTTTTCCAGGAGCGCGTCGGGATCCTTGAGCGCCACGTCGGCCGGCACCGGCGCGTCGAGATCGGAGAGCAGGCCGAGCGCGCGCGCCTTCACCTCGTCGGAGATTTGCGGATCCTTGAGCAGCGTGCCGATGCGGTCGACCACGCGCGTGCCGCCGAGGCGCGACAAGAGATAGTAGGCCCAGCTCGACTCGCTCTCGCTGGTTGCGACGAACGAGCGCATGAGCGCCGGCAGCGCCGAGTTGCCCGCGGCGCGCACGGCGCGCGAAAACTTGCGCCGCTCGCCCGACGCCGGAACGTCGCCGAGCCCGGCGCGCCGCAGCGAGCTCACCACCGCTCGAAGCGGCTCGAGCGCGTCGCAGATGTCCTCGACCTCTTGGGGCGTCGCCATGTTAGCCCCCGGTGGCAGACCAAGCTGCCCGTATACGTTACGTTACACGTATGGTCACACGCTGTCAATAGGCGCTTCAATAAGGAGCGCCGACTCGGTCGACGGCGCGCGCTTTGCTGCATGGATCAACCGGTGAGGTGAATGCGGATCGCGCTGATCTCGACCCCCTTCGTCCGCGTGCCGCCGCCGAGCTACGGCGGCACCGAGCTGATCGTCGCCGAGCTGGCCGCGGGCCTGACCGCCGCCGGTCACCGCGTGACGTTGTTCGCCACCGGCGACTCGCGCGCCGCTGGTGACGTGCGCGCCTGCTACGCCACCGCGCAGTGGCCGCCCGATCCATATCCCGAGCTCGATCACGTCGGCTTCGCGGTCGAGCAGATCCTCGCCGACGCCGAAGGCTTCGACGTCGTCCACGCGCACGTCCCGTCGGCGCTTCCGTTCGCGCCACTGCTCGACGTGCCGATGGCGTACACGGTCCATCACGAGCGCGATCCGCGGCTCGCCTCGCTCTATCGCCGCAGCCGCGCGCAGCTGATCGCCATCAGCGCGCGCCAGCGCGACCTCGCGCCCGAGCTCGGCGACGCGCTCGTGATCCACCACGGCCTCTCGCCCGATCGCTACCCGCTCGGCGACGGCGCAGGCGGCTACGTGGCGTACCTCGGCCGCTTCGCGCGCGAGAAGGGCGTGCACTTCGCCGTCGACGCCGCGCGCGCCGCCCGCGTTCCCATCCGGCTCGCCGGCCGCCCGCACTGCCACGACGAGCGTTACTTCGCCGACGAGCTGGCGTCGCGGCTCGCGCTCCCCGGCGTGCGCGCCGTCGGTGAAGTCGGCGGCGCGCCCAAGACGCGCTTCCTCGGCGGCGCGCGCGCGCTGCTGTTCCCCATCTGCTGGGAGGAGCCGTTCGGCCTGGTGATGATCGAAGCGATGTTGTGCGGCACGCCGGTGCTGGCGTTCGACCGCGGCTCGGTGCGCGAGGTGATCGACGAGGGCGTGACCGGCTTCGTGTGCCGCGACGTCGACGGACTGGCGGCGCGCTTGCGGCAATTTGCCGCAGGTGGCTTCGATCGCCGCCGCTGCGCCGCGCGCGCCCGCGAGCGCTGGAGCGCCTCGCGCATGGTCGCCGAGCACCTCGCGCTCTACCGACAGCTCGCCAACCTGGAAACGATGAATGTCCGAGCTGCCGCGCCTGTCTCCTGAGGTGGTGCTGCCGCCGTCGGAGCGGGCGCTCGAGCTGCCGAGCTCGGGCGACACCGAGCCGCTGGTCCTGTCGCGCGGAAATCTCTTCTGCGTGACCAACCACCGCGGCGACATCGCGCCGGCCGGCGCGCGCGACCTCGGCCTGTTCTCCGACGACACGCGCCACCTGTCGTACTACCAGCTCTTCATCGCCGGCGGCCCGCCGGTGGTCCTGTCCGCGGACACCTCGGGCGCCGCGTTCTCACAGATCGATCTGACGCTCACCGACAGCCAGTTCGGCGGCTTCCTCGACGATCCGCAAAACTTCCTCCACCTGCGCCGCAAGCAGCTCCTCGACGGCGCGCTGGTCGAGCAGCTCGTCCTCACCAACCACCTGCGCCACGCCGTCGATCTGTGGCTCGAGCTGCGCCTCGCCGCCGACTTCGCCGACGTGTTCGAGGTCCGCGGCGCGCGCCGCACCCGCCGCGGCGCGCTGCTCCCCGCGCAGTACGCCGGCGATCAGCTCATCCTCACGTACCGCGGCGTCGACGACGTCACCTACCGCACGCGCGTGCGCATGAACCCCGAGCCGCGCCGCCTCGGCCCCACCGGCCCGTTCTACGAGCTGCGCCTCTCGCCCGGTGAGGCCACCATGCTCGAGATCGTCATCGAGCCCTCGCGCGGCGACTCGCTGGGCGCGCCGCTCATCACCTTCGACGAGCGCCAGCGCCGCGCGCTCGAGGCGCACAAAGCGTTCGTCGACAGCTCGACGCTGGTGGCGTGCAACAACGTCGCGTTCGACGATGCGCTCCGCCACGACCTCGAGGATCTCGACGCGCTCCGCCTCGAAGTCGAGCGCCGCGAAGTGCTCGGCGCCGGCATCCCCTGGTTCGCCGCGCCGTTCGGCCGCGACTCGCTCATCACCTCGCTCGAGCTGCTCGCCATCGCGCCGCGCATCGCTGTCGAGACCTTGCGCGCGCTGGCCGCGTGGCAGGGCCGCGTCGACGATCCGTGGCGCGAAGAGGAGCCCGGCAAGATCATGCACGAGCTCCGCCGCGGCGAGATGGCGCGCGCCGGCGAGATCCCGCACTCGCCCTATTACGGCACCGTCGACGCCACGCCGCTGTGGCTGATCCTCCTCGGCGAGACGCACCGCTGGCTCGGCGATCGCGCGCTCATCGACGAGCTGTGGCCCAACGCCGAGCGCGCGCTGGCGTGGGTCGAGCGGCAAATTGCCGCAGGCGACGGCTTCGTGTGTTACCAGCGCAAACACGAAAAGGGCCTGTTCAACCAGGGCTGGAAGGACAGCCGCGACGGCGTGTCGTTCCCCGACGGCACCATCGCCGAGCCGCCGATCGCGCTGGTCGAAGTGCAAGGCTACGCGGTGCAGGCGCTCGAGGTGATGGCGCGCTTCTACGCCGAGCGCGATCAGCGCCGGCGCGCCGACGAGCTGACCCGCAAAGCCGCCGAGCTGCGCGCCGCCATCGACGCCGAGTTCTGGGTCGACGCCACCCGCTACTACGCGCTCGCGCTCGACGGGCGCCGCCGCCAGGTGCCGACCATCGCGTCGAACGCCGGCCACCTCTTGTTCTGCCGCGCGGTCACGCCCGAGCGCGCCGCGCGCGTCGTCGAGGTGCTGCGCTCCGACGCCATGTACTCCGGCTACGGCGTGCGCACCGTCGCGCGCGGCCAGGCGGTGTACAACCCGCTCTCGTATCACAACGGCTCGGTGTGGCCGCACGACAACGCGCTGTGCGCCCTCGGCGCGTCACGCTACGGCCACAACTCCGCCGCGCTCGAGATGCTCGACGGCCTCTACCAGGCGTCGCGCCACTTCCGCCGCCACCGCCTGCCCGAGCTGTTCTGCGGTCTCGGCCGCAGCGAAGGCGACTTCCTCGTGCACTATCCCGTCTCCTGCTCGCCGCAAGCGTGGGCATCGGGCGCGTTCTTCCTGCTCCTGCAAGCGTGCCTCGGCCTCGAGCCCGACGCCGACCGCCGCCGCCTGTCGATCATCAGCCCGCGTCTGCCGTCGTTCCTCGACAAGCTCGACCTGTGCGGCGTGCGCGTCGGCGACGCGCGCGTCAAGCTGCACTTCGCGCGTCACGGCGAGCGCACGCACGCCGATCTGATCGAGTCGACGTCGAGCGCGCTGCGCGTGCACATAGAGATCGGTTGAGCGTCGTTTGAGCGTCCTCGCCGCGCGCCTGTCCTGATTTCAATCAACCGCGATCCAGCCGCCCATCATCATTGACGTTTGGTCCGTCGACAACCGGCGATCCGCGGCCCGATGTCTCAGCTTTGTACGCCCGTGCCGTCGCAGACGCGGTCGGTTCCGGCCCGCCGGCGTGGCACGCAATCTGCTCAACGCACGCGTTTTGACCAGGAGGATTGGGTGGAGCCGCGAGGAAATCCCTTTCAGGAGATCAAGCCCGCGCTGGCGCTCGACGCCGCGCTCGCCGAAGCCAGCCGCTGTCTGTTCTGCTTCGACGCGCCGTGCACGCGCGCCTGTCCGACGCACATCGACGTGCCGGCGTTCATCAAGAAGATCGCCACCGGCAACCTGCGCGGCTCGGCTCGCACCATCCTCGACGCCAACGTGCTCGGCGCCTCGTGCGCGCGCGTCTGCCCGACGGAAGTCTTGTGCGAAGGCGCGTGCGTGATGGACGACCTGCACTGGAAGCCGATCAAGATCGGCCAGCTCCAGCGTCACGCCACCGACTGGGCGATGCGCCACGGCATGCGCCCGTTCACCGCCGGCCCGCGCCGCGCCGGCCGCGCCGCGATCATCGGCGGCGGCCCCGCCGGTCTCGCCTGCGCCGCCGAGTTGCTCAAGCTCGGCTACGAAGCCGTGGTCTACGACGCCGCCAAGCAGCCCGGCGGCCTCAACACGTCCGGCGTCGCCGAGTACAAGATGACGCCCGAGTTCTCGCTGCGCGAAGTCGGCTGGCTCGTCGAGGCCGGCGTGCAGATCAAGTCCGGCGTGCGCATCGGCGCCGACGTCTCGCTCGACGAATTGGAGCGCCAGTTCGACGCCATCTTCGTCGGCGTCGGTCTCGGCCGCATCGGCCGCCTCGGCATCCCCGGCGACGAACTCGACGGCGTGGTCGACGCGATCGACTTCATCGCCGCGCTCAAGCTCGATCGCCCGCACGCGCGCGCCGGCCGCCGCGTGGTCGTGATCGGCGGCGGCAACACCGCCATCGACGCGGTGACGCAAGCGCAGCGCCTCGGCGCCGAGGAGGTCACGCTGGTCTATCGCCGCGGCCCCGACGAGATGCCCGCCTACAAACACGAAGTCCAATTGGCGCGCGAATCGGGTTGCCGCTTCGTCTATCTCCACAATCCCTCGCGCATCCTCGGCCGCGGCAAAGTCGAAGCGATCGAATTACAGCGCATGCGTCTCGGCGCGCCCGACGCCTCCGGCCGCCGCAAGCCCGAGCCCGCCGGCGGCGACCCGACGGTGCTCACCTGCGATCTCGTCATCCCCGCCACCGGCCAGCAGCCGCGCAGCGAATTGCTCGAGTCGCTCCCCAACGTGCGCCTCGATCGCGGCCGCGTCGCCGTCGACGAGCGCACCATGCAAACCTCCAATCCGCGCTATTTCGCCGGCGGCGATTGCGTCTCCGGCGGCCAGGAGGTGGTGAACGCCGTCGCCGAGGGCAAACGCGCCGCGGCCGGCATCGCCGCGTACATCGAATCGCGCCGAGAGGTGTCCCGTGGCTGATCTGAAGGTGAAGTTCGCGGGCATCGAAAGCCCGAACCCGTTCTGGCTCGCGTCCGCGCCGCCGACCAACACCGGCGATCAAGTGATGCGCGCCTTCGACGCCGGCTGGGGCGGCGCGGTGTGGAAGACGCTCGGCGAGCCGATCGTCAACGTCTCCTCGCGTTACTCCACTGTGGACTTCAATGGACAACGCGTAATGGGTTTGAACAACATCGAGCTCATTACCGACCGTCCATTACACGTCAATCTGCGCGAGATAACCGAAGTCAAAAAACGATATCCAAAGAACGCGCTGATCGTTTCCTTGATGGTCGAATCGAAGCGCGAGAAATGGCACGAGATCGTCAAAGCCGCCGAGGGCGCCGGCGCCGACGGGCTGGAGCTGAACTTCGGCTGCCCGCACGGCATGAGCGAGCGCGGCATGGGCTCCGCCGTCGGCCAGGTCCCCGACTACGCCTGCCAGATCACGTCGTGGGTCAAAGAGGTCGCAAAGACTCCGGTGATCGTAAAGCTGACTCCCAACATCACTGACGTGTGTTACGTCGCGCGCGCGGCCAAGCAGGGCGGCGCCGACGCCGTGTCACTAATCAATACGATCAATTCAATCACCGGCGTCGATTTAGACACCTTTACGCCGCGCCCCGACGTCGGCGGCCGCTCCGCGCACGGCGGCTATTGCGGCCCCGCCGTCAAACCGATCGCGCTCAACATGGTCTCGGCGATCGCGCAAGACCCGCAGGTCAAGATTCCCATCTCGGGAATCGGCGGCATCTCCAATTGGCGCGACGCCGCCGAGTTCATTCTCCTCGGCGCGACCACGGTTCAAGTCTGCACCGCGGTCATGCACTACGGCTTCCGCATCGTCGAGGACATGATCGACGGCCTGTCGAATTATCTCGACGAAAAAGGCTTCGCGCGCGCCGGCGATCTGATCGGCCGCTCGCTCCCGTCGGTCACGAAATGGGAGGAGCTGGATCTCAATTACAAGATCATCGCCGCGGTCGATCAGCAGAAGTGCATCGGCTGCGGCCTCTGCTACGTCGCGTGTACCGACGGCGCGCACCAGTCGATCTCGGCGCGCGCCGAGCACGGCCGCACGCACGTCGAGATCATCGACGACACCTGCGTCGGCTGCAACCTGTGCAGCCTGGTCTGCCCGGTCGAGGGCTGCGTGACGATGCGCGCGGTCGAGACGGGCAAGCCGGCGATGAGCTGGAACGAGTACCAGGCGCGGCTGGGGGCGGGCACGGTCAAGAAGATCGGGCCGCCGGAGCATGTCTAATTGGACTGCCGGGAACCACCTCTGGGAAGAGCCGGAAGACCCTCTCGTCCTTTCGTGCCCAAACGCCAGTTT
>DASREC010000327.1:0-8119 GCA_035652295.1 Polyangia bacterium | reverse complement strand
GCAGGTGGTGCTCAACCTGGTGCTCAACGCGGTGAAGGCGACCGAGGCGGGCGGCGCGATCCGACTGCACGCGCGCGGCGACGCGGGCGGGGTGGCGCTGCGCGTCTCCGACACCGGCTGCGGCATCGCCGACACCGATCTGCCGCGCATCTTCGACGAGAGCTTCTCCACGCGGCGCGGCGGCGGGCTGGGGCTGCCGATCGCGCGGCGCATCGTCGAGGCGCACGGCGGTGCCATCCGCGTCGAGAGCACCGCCGGCCGCGGCACCACGTTCACCGTCTGGCTGCCGTCGGTCTGAGTTGCCCGCGCGCCGGTCTTCGCTGGCGGCGCAGCTCGCGGCCGCGCTGGTGCTCGGCTGCGCCGCCGGTCTCGTGCTCGGCCCGCGCGCGGCGGTGCTCGCTGATCTCGCGCTGGTCGTCGTCAAGATCCTGAAGGCGCTGGCCGCGCCGCTGGTGCTGTTCGCCATCGTCGACGCGTTCTGCGTCACGCGCATCGCGGCGGCGCGCGGCGCGCAGTTGATCGCGCTCAGCCTGCTCAACGCGTGCGTCGCGGCGGGGATCGCGCTGGCGGTCGCCAACCTGTGGCCGCTCGAGCGCAGCGTCGATCTGTCGGCGATCGCGCGCGCGGTCGAGTCGGCCGGCGCCGCCGGCGAGACGCACTGGCGGCCGCTCGAGCTCGCGGGCGCCGCGCTCGACTACGTGATCGTCGCGCGCGTGCTGTACGTGGTCGCGCTGGCGCTCGCGCTCGGCGTCGCGCTGCGCGTGTGGAAGCGCTCGCGGCGCGCGCCCTCCTCGCTCGCCGCCGTCGAGAGAGCGGTCGCGCGCGGGCTCGCCGTCACGCAGCGGCTGATCGGCGCGGCGGTGCACCTGGTGCCGCTGGCGGCGTTCGGCATCCTGGCCAAGGTGGTCGGCACGTCGGGCTTCCAGGTGTTCGCGGCGCTCGGCGTGTTCGTGATGCTGGTGGCGCTCGGCCTGGCGCTGCACGTGCTCGGCTGGTACTCGCTGCTCTTGCGCCTGGCGCGCGTGCCGGTGGCGCGCTTCTTCGCCGACGCCGGCGAGGCGCTCGCCACCGCGCTGTCGACGGGCTCGAGCCTGGCCACGCTGCCGGTCACGCTGCGCACGCTCGAGCGGCGCGGCGTCTCGACCGAGTCGGCGCGCCTGGCCGCGTGCGTCGGCACCAACCTCAACCACGACGGCATCCTGCTCTACGAAGCGGTGGCCGCGCTGTTCATCGCGCGCGTCCACGGGCTGCACCTCGGCGCCGGCGCGCAGCTCGCGATGTGCGCCACCTCGGCGCTCGCCGCCGTCGGCATCGCCGGCGTACCCGAGGCCGGCCTCATCACGCTCTCGCTGGTGCTCGGCGCCGCCGGCCTGCCGCTCGCCACCGTGCCGATCCTGCTGCCGGTCGACTGGTTCCTCGGCCGCCTCCGCGCCACCACCAACGTCGCCAGCGACCTCACCGTCGCCACGCTGCTCGATCGTTTTCGCGGCAGCTAGTAGTAGCGGATGACGCGCTTCTTCTTGAGCAGCTCGTCGAAGTGGATGAGCAGCGCGAACGACATGATCTGCGTCTGCGCGTGGTACAGGCCGTTGTTGACCGCCGGGTACGGGTGCCCGTCGGTGCTGCTGGTCGACGTGCCGTTGATGCCGTTGAGCGGCTGCAGGTCGCCGTTCGAGACGTTGCGATCCGGCTCCCACACGAACGCGTAGGCGAGGTTGATGGTCACGCCGCGGATCGTGTAGCCGAGCCCGACGGTGCCGGCCCACTTGGCCATGGTGTCGAAGTCGAGCCGCGTGTCCTTGTAGCGGGTCGCGTTCGAGTCGTAGTAGCCGCCGGCGCGGAACGAGAGCACGCCCTGCGGCAGCCGTAAGTTGAACGCGCCGCCGAGCCGGATGCCGAACGTGTCCTGGTAATGGTGCAGCAGCACCGTCGAGAAACCGGAGAGCGGGCCGATGCTGTCGACGGTCAGGTGGATGCCGTCGCCCTGCACCGAGCCCCAGCCTTCGTAGATCGCGTCGAGCTCGATGTCGCCGTGCTCGAACTTGTCGCGCCCGAGGAAGCGCCAGCGCGCGCCGAAGCGCACCACCCACGGCAGCGTGGTCTTGAAGCTCGACGCCGGTCCGGTGAGCGGCGGCGAGTTGCCCGTCGGGTTGAGCATCTTCGAGCCGGGCGAGTCGACGGTGCCCGAGGCGTCGAGGTACACCGGGCCGCGCACGTTCAAGCCGAGCTGGAGCTGCTCGATCGGCCGCGCCATGACGCCGAGCGCGCCGGTGGCGGTGAAGCCGGTGAGCGAGAGGTGGTTGCGCGCGTCGCACGGCGGGAACTCGTTGCCGTGGCCGCAGCCGCCGAGATCGGCGATGGCGACGTTGGCGAGATCGAACGAGCCGTACACCAGGTGCAGCGCCAGCCCGATGTCGAGCCAGCGGGTCACGCGCACCGCCGCCGACAGCGTCGGGTAGAAGATGAGCAGGTTCGAGTCGGTGATGTCGTAGCGCTGCGGGCTCGGCAAGAGGCCGCCCTGCGGCGTGCCGGTGAGCGCGGCGGGGAAGCTGCGGTTACCGACGGACGACGGGCCGAAGATGGCGAGCCCGAACGTCCAGCGATCGAAGTAGCCGAAGTCCGACGACGCGGCGAACAGCGGCGCGAAGAACGGCGGCCCCTGGTTGCCGACCTTGGGATACGCCATGCCGGCGTAGGGCGTGTTGGGATCGCCGGCGGTGCCGGGGTACGCGCCCGAGCGCGTGAAGTCGTAGACGTTGAACAGGATGTTGGCGCCCAGCTCGACGCGCGTGCCGCGCAGGCGCGCCAGGCCGGCGACGTTGTACTCCTGCGCCAGCGGGCTGTCGGCCTTGGCGGTCCAGGCGCCGCCGCGGGCGAGCGCCTCGGCGCCGTTATCCGGAGTCTCAAAACCGCCGGCAAACGCCACCGACGGCAAACAGGCCCCGATAATTATCGCGATTAATGGCAGGCTAACTCGCTTCATCACCCCTCCTGCGCGCGGGCACGGCCGCCCGCGGCTTTCAGATGAACGATCAGGATCGACACCGCCGCCGGCGTCACGCCCGGGATGCGGCTGGCCTGGCCGATGGAGCGCGGGCGCACGCGGCCGAGCTTCTCCTTGACCTCGCGCGACAGGCCGGCGAGCGAGGCGTAGTCGAGCTCGAGCGGCACCGCCAGCTCCTCGAGCGCGCGCAGCCGCTCGGCCTCGCCCGACTGGCGATCGATGTAGCCCTCGTACTTCACGCGGATCTCGACGCGCTCGGCGACCACTGCGTCCTCAACGCCGCCGAAGGTTTTTTGCAGCGCAGCATAATTCACCTCGGGGCGGCGCAACAGCTCGAGCAGCGTGACCGGCTTGCGCAGCGGCGAGGTGCCGAGCGCCGCCAGTCGATCGTTCACCGCCGCCGTCGGGCCGAGCGAGGTCTGCGCCAGCCGCGCGAGCTCGCGCCCGAGCGCCGTCGAGCGCGCGGTGAACGCCGTGAAGCGCGCGTCGTCGACCAGGCCGAGGCGGCGGCCGAGCGGAGTGAGCCGCTCGTCGGCGTTGTCCTCGCGCAGGAGCAGGCGGTGCTCGGCGCGCGAGGTCATCATGCGGTACGGCTCGTCGGTGCCGCGGGTGGTGAGATCGTCGACCAGCACGCCGGCGTACGCCTGGTCGCGGCGCAGCACCAGCGGCTCGGCGCCATTTTGTTGCAACGCAGCATTGGCGCCGGCGAGCAGGCCCTGGATGGCCGCCTCCTCGTAGCCGGACGTGCCGTTGATCTGCCCGGCGTGATAGAGGCCCGGCACGCGGCGCGTCTCCAGCGTCGGCCACAGCTCGCGCGGATCGCAGAAGTCGTACTCGACCGCGTAGCCCGGCCGCATCATCTCGGCGCGCTCGAGCCCGGGGATGGTGCGCACCATCGCGAGCTGCACGTCGACCGGCAGGCTGGTGGAGATGCCGTTCGGGTAGACCTCGACGGTGTCGAGCCCCTCGGGCTCGAGGAAGATCTGGTGGCGCGGCTTGTCGGCGAAGCGCACCACCTTGTCTTCGATCGACGGGCAGTAGCGCGGCCCGACGCCGGTGAGCGAGCGGTCGGCGCCGTACAGCGGCGAGCGGTGCAGGTTGGCGCGGATGAGGTCGTGCGTCGCCGCGGTGGTGTACGTGATGAAGCACGGCACCTGCGCGAGCGGCGGCGCGGGCCCGTCGTCGGCGAAGCGCGGCAGCGGCGAATCGCCCGGCTGCGCCTCGAGGCCGCGCCAGTCGACGGTGCGCCCGTCGAGGCGGCAGGGCGTGCCCGTCTTGAGCCGCGCCAGCGGAAAGCCCAGCTCCATTAATGATGCGGACAGCCCGCGCGACGGCGCCTCGCCCGCGCGCCCGCCGTCGTGCTGCGCTTCGCCCACGTGGATGCGCCCGCGCAAAAACGTCCCGGTCGTGAGGATCACCGCGCGCGCGCGGAAGGCGAGGCCGATGGTGGTCTCGACGCCGGCGACGCGCCCGTCCTCGACGAGGATGCGCGCCGCTTCGTACTGCTGCACGCGCAGGTTCGGCTCGGCCTCGAGCGTCGCGCGCATCGCGATGCGGTAGCGCGCCTTGTCGCACTGCGCGCGCGTGGCGCGCACCGCCGGGCCCTTCGACGTGTTGAGCCGGCGGAACTGGATGCCGCACGCGTCGGTGACGCGCGCCATCGCGCCGCCGAGCGCTTCGATCTCCTTGACCAGGTGGCCCTTGCCGACGCCGCCGACCGCGGGGTTGCACGACATCTGCCCGATGGTGTCGAGGTTGCCGGTGACGAGCAGCGTGCGCCGTCCGAGCCGCGCCGCCGCCAGCGCCGCTTCGCAGCCGGCGTGTCCCGCCCCGACGACGACGACGTCATACGTGGTCGGATGACTGTAAACGGCGCCCATGGTGAACGAAGAGCGTCGTCGGTGCAGTGAGCGCTGTCAAGCGCGGACGCATGCGCGCGCTTCAAACAAGTTGGACTCGGCGCGCCGCCGGCGGCGGGGCGCGCGCTCAGCGGGCGGCGAGCGCGCGGCGCACGTCCTCGACGGTGAAATGGCCGGCCTCGTGCGCCTCGAGCAGCGTGCCGCGGCCGGTGACCTCGTAGCCGTCGAACTTCCCCGCCGGGAAATCGGTCGAGCCGCCGCGCCGCGCGGCCTCGGCGTCGGCCTCGGCGCGCGTCAGGAAGTAGCCGACGGCGAACGCCGGGTCGCGATCGGCGCCGAAGGCGAAGCGATCCTCGTACCAGACGATGAACGTCTCGACCGCCGCCGCGCGCGCTCGTTCCTCGTCGGTGAGCGCGGCCGCCGTCAATAACGGACGCCGAGGCCGAGCGCGAACGACAGCGAGCGATCGGGCAGGAGCGAGCGACCGCCGAGCATGCTGTCGACGTCGAGGCGCACGCCGAGCGTGGTCGACAGGCGGCCGGGGCCGAGCGCGAACAGATCGATCGAGCCGGCGAAGAAGCCGCCGACCATCACCGCGCTGTCTTCGCCGAGCGTGCAGCGGCCGGCGGTCGGCCCGCCGCGCAGGCGCACCGACTCCGTGACTCTCAACTGCAACCCGACATCCGCCAGCCCCTCGAGATAGTGATTCCCCGCCTGCGATCCCGCGAGCACGCGCCCGTTGGCGACGATGCCGAGCCCGCTGTACACGTCGAGCCCCGCCGACAATTCGCCGCCGCCGGCGAACGTGTCGAAGCCGGGCGCGTGCGCGTCCTGCCCGAGCGCCGAGCGAAACGCGGCCACGCCGATCACCCACTCGAGCGACGAGTGCTGCCTGAGCCAGTGCGACGGCCGCGGCTCGGCGCGCGCCGGCTCGACGGAGAACGCGAGCACCATCGCGAGCGCGAGCGACCATCGGGCGAGCGGCGAACGGCGCATCTATTTGTCGGCGGCTTCCTGCTCGGCCTTCATCGTCGGATCGATGCCACGGCAGTCGTGCGACCCGTGCGGAAACCGCGGCCGGAACTTGTAGACCTCGAGCACGAGATCGACCTCCAGCTCCGCCAGCTTCACGCCGCTCTGCCGGAGCGCGTCCCACTTCACGCCCTCGACGCGCACCGAGCCGCATTTGTCGTGCAGCCCGCGCGCCACCGACTGCACCTTGGCGATCCACTCCTGCATGTTGCCCAGCCCGCAGACGTCCTCGCCGCCGCAGCGGAACTCGAACGTGTCGTACCAGCTCTGCTGCTTCTCGCCGAACTCGCGGATGAACAGCGCCGGCGTCATGCCCGCCTCGGGGCTGACCGCCTCGGCGTGCAGATGCACGCGGTGCTTGCCCGGCGGCAGCTCGACGTACGCGCAGGTCGGCTCGGCGTCGGCGGTGTTCTTCTCGAAGGTGCCGCGCCCCTCGACGGAGATGCGCACCGGATCGAGCCCGCGCCCGGTGCGGAACTCGAAGCGCTTGAGCCCGGCGGCCACCGCGCCCTCGTCCGCCGGCGCGCTGTGCCCGTAGTCGTCGACGACGCGGCACTTGCACGCGGCGCCCGCACAGCGCGGGCCGGCGGTGACGATGGCGGCGCGATCGTCGAGCTTCGCGCTGGTCGTCGAGGACGCGCACGCCGAGAACACCCCGCACAACCCGATCGCGACGCAGAGACGCATGCGCGCATGGTACCGCGAGGCATCCAGCGTCGGCAGATCTTTGTCGATCCCCTTTGACAGGCGCCTTCGCGCCGACGAGGATGGTCACCCATGCGCGCGTCCCGGCTGCTCCTACTCGCCTTCGTCGGCCTGATCGCCGTCGGCTGCGAGGCCGGCAACACCTTCCTCAAGTCGGTGCCGAGCTACTACCCGACCGCGCAGCAGAACTACGAGTACGGCCTCAAGGAGCTGAAGGCGCAGAACTGGCTCACCGCGATCCAGTACTTCAATCACGTGAAGAACGCGTTCGGCTTCTCCAAGTGGGCCACGCTCGCCGAGCTCGGCCTCGCCGACGCCAACCTCGGCCGCGACAAGTACACCGAGGCGATCGACGGCTACAAGCAGTTCATCAAGGCGCACCCGAACCACGAGCACGTGCTCGACGGCTACGCGGCGTTCAAGATCGGCGAGTGCTACTACAAGCAGATCCCGAGCGACTGGTTCCTCGCGCCGCCGTCGTATGAAAAGGATCAAGGCCCGGTGCTGGACGCGCTGCGCGAGCTGACCGCGTTCACCGAGTCGAACGGCGAGAGCCCGTACGTGCCGAAGGCGCGCCAGCTCATGGGCGACTGCGTGCGCCGCCTCGCCGATCACGAGCTGTACGTGGCGCAGTTCTACCTCGATCGCGACAAGCCCTACGCCGCCATCGGCCGCCTCGAGGGGCTCCTGCGCGACTATCCCGGCGCGCGCCGCGAGCCCGAGACGCTGCTGCTCCTTGGCAAGACGTATTTGAAGATGGAGAAGCCGAAGGAGGCGCGCGAGGTGTTCGAGAAGCTCGCGGGCGATCATCCCGACGACTACCGCGCCGCGAAGGCGAAGCTGTATATTCAGTTCATCGACAAAAAGATCGGCCCGAAGTCGTAACGCACAGAGGGGAATATGGACGATCGGCTGCGCCAGCTCATGCACCTCGCGCGCGAGCACTACGAGAACCACGAGTACGACAAGGCCGAGCCGCTCTTGCAGCAGGTGCTGCGCGAGCACCGCGGCTTCGCCGACCTGTTCAACATGCTGGGCGTGATCCAGCACGGCCAGTCGAAGTTCACGCAGGCGCAGGAGAGCTTCGAGGAGGCGCTGCGCATCAACCCCAACTACACCGAGGCCGCGCTGAACCTGGCGGTGACGTACAACGACCTCGGCAAATACCGCGAGGCGCGCGAGGTCTACGCCAAGGCGATCGCCAACTCGCGCGCGCAGCCGCGCCAGCTCGATCCGTTCGCCAAGGGCAAGATCGCCAACATGCACGCGCGCACCGCCGACGCGTACGCCGGCCTCGGCATGAACGAGGAGGCGGCGCGCGAATACCGCCGCGCGCTCGACCTGTGCCCGACGTTCATCGACATCCGCACCAAGCTGGCCTCGACGCTGCGCGACCTCGGCGACAAGGAGTCCGCGGTGCAGGAGTACCTGCAGGTGAAGCAGCAGTCGCCGAAGTTCCTCCCCGCGCGCATCAACCTCGGCGTGACGCTGTATTCGCTCGGCCGCAAAGAGGAGGCGC
>DASREC010000326.1:0-3924 GCA_035652295.1 Polyangia bacterium | reverse complement strand
GACGTTGGTCGGATCGAGCAGCCGCTTGGCGAACACCAGCGGCGCGGCGACGAACAGGTTCTTGACCCACTGCCGCGGACGCGCGGTTTCTAAAAGCGCCCAGATCGATGACGTCAAAGCGGACGAATCATGTCACGGCGGGAGCGGCGCTTCCACCGGCGACGGCTCCGCCGGCTGCGCGGTCGGCACCTTGGCGTGCTTGGCGAGCCAGTTCGGCAGCGCGGTCGACAGCGTGGGCGCGGCGGTGACGATGCCGAGCGCCACGATCATCAGCAGGATGAACGGCACCACCGCGCGGTACACGTCGGTGATCGGCCGATTGAAGCGGAACGCGGCGATGAACAAGTTGAGCCCCGCCGGCGGCAAGAGGTAGCCGATCTCGAGGTTGAGCAGGAAGATGACGCCGAGGTGATACGGGTTGATGTGGAACTGCGCCGCCGCCGGAACGATCAGCGGCACGACCACGACGATCGCCGAGAAGATGTCCATCAAGCAGCCGACGAGCAGCAGGAGGACGTTGAGCACCATCAGGAACGCCCACGACGAGTGCACGTACTGCGACATCCACGTGAAGAGGCGCTCGGGCACCTCGGCGTCGACGAAGTAGGCGGTGAGGATGGTGGCGGCGGCGATCTTCATGAAGATCGCGCCGACCAGCGTCATCGACTCGCGCGACACCGAGAAGAGATCGCGCTTGATGCTGATCTCTTTGTAGACGAACACCTCGATCACGAACACGTAGAGCGCGGTGAGCGCCGCGACTTCCGGAATCGTCGCCAGGCCGAACATCATCAGCCCGATGATGAAGAACGGGATCGGCAGCTCCCACTTGGCTTCCCAGAACGCCTTGCCGAATTTTTTCAGATCGAGCGGCGTGCGCGGCACGTGCGCGCGCCAGCCGCGGATGATGCAGTACGTGGCGACGATCGCGACCAGCAGGATGCCCGGCAAGATGCCGGCGGTGAGGAAGCGCTCGATCGAGAAGTCGACCGGCGCGCCGGCGTCGGAGGCGTGGCCGGCGGTGAGCGCGAAGATGATGGCGTAGACGATCAGCGGCAGCGCCGGCGGGAACAGCAGGCCGATGGCGCCCGAGCCGGTGACCACGCCGAGCGCGAAGCGCTTCGGATAGCCGGTGCGCTCGAGCTCGGGCAGGAGAATTCCGCCGAGCGCGACGATGGTGACGCCCGACGCGCCGGTGAACACGGTGAAGAACGCCATGGTCACGACGGTCATCGCGGCCAGCCCGCCCGGGATCCAGCCGAACAGCGCCTCGGCCATGCGCACGAGCCGCTGCGCCGTCTTCGCCTTGGTCATCAGGTAGCCGGCGAAGGTGAACAGCGGGATCGTCGAGAGCGAGACCGCCTCGGCGCCGGCGAGGCGATAGACGTCGGCGAGCGCGCCCGACAGCGGCGTGCCCGAGTGGTGCATGCCGATGAGGCCGACCGCGCCGAGCACGCAGAACAGCGGCATGCCGGCGACGGCGAGCGCGATGATGGCGACGACGGGCCCGGTCATCAGTGCGACGCCTCCGCGATCCACTCCGGCGGCGGCTCGCGTCCGTCGACGAGCCACGCCACGTCGAGCGCGATCTGCACCACGAAGTGGAACGCGATGCCCGCGTAGCCGAGCACGATCACCATCGCGCCGCGCGACGGCGTGAAGAGCTGCCCGACCTGCGACGCCTCACCCGCCTCCTGCAGCGTCACCGTGTAGAACCCCCACGCCGCCCACGCGAACGTCGAGACGATCGCCAGCGCCGCCACCGTCGAGAAGATGCGCATCGCCATGCGGCGGCGCGGCGGCAGCACGCGCGTCACCGCGTCGATGCGGATGTGGCGCCCGGTGTACGTCGCGTACGCGCCGCCGAGAAAGCCGAGCATGAACACCGAGTGGCGGATCACGCCGTCGGTCCACGTCGGCACGTGGAAGAACCACAGGTGGTGCTGCGTCAGGTTGCGCTCGACGAACTGCCAGCACGCGAGGAAGATGACCGTGATCAGGCAGAGGCCGATGCCCACGCCCTCGGCGACGGCGAACGCGCGCGAGATGGCGCACAGCCCGCGGATCGGCGCCGGCCACTCGGGCGGCGCGTAGTGATGCGGCTTGACCGGCGCCGGCGCGCCGCCGGCTGCTTCGGGCTCGGACACTACTTGTGGCCTGCGCGATAGTCGGCCAGCGCCTTCTCCACTTTTTCGCGCCACTCGTGCGAGTACACCGACGGCTCGAGCTTGGCGCGGATCGCCTGCGCCTGCGCCGTGAAGTCGTCGACCATATCCTTCGGCGACTCGACGACGGTGAGGCCGGCCTGCTTCATCGACACCAGCGCCTTCTCGTTGTCCTCGCGGATCTGCTTGAGCACCTTGACCTCGAGCTCGTGCGAGTCGGTGAGCAGCACCTTCTGCAGGTCGGGCGTCAGCCGATCAAAATCTTTCTTGGTCACCACCGTCGCGCCGATCGCCTGGCTGATGTGCAGCCGGGTCATGTACTTGACCTTGGTGTACCACTGCAGCGCCAGCGTCGAGAGCGGCGAGCCGTAGCAGGCGTTGATGAGGCCGGTCTGCAAGGACGGCAGCACGTCGGGCACGCCGAGCGGCACGCCGTTGGCGCCGAGCTGCTGGAACAGCGCGCGCACCAGCGGATCGTCGACCCACGCCCACAGCTTGGTCTGCTTGAGATCGGCCTTCGACTTGATCTCGATGTTCGAGAAGATGTGCACCGGCCCGACGTCGCCCCACGCCAGCAGCACGTAGCCCTTCTCTTCGAACTTCTTGCGAATCTCGTCGGAGAACTTGTTGCGGATGTAATCGAGCTCGGCGTAGTCGCGGATCATGAGCGGCAACTCGAGCACGCGGATCTCGCTCTGGATGAGGCCGAGCCCGATGGCGGTGACCGCGGCGCCGTTGATCTGCCCGAGGCGCATCTTGCGGACCGCGTCGCGCTCGTCGCCGGCCACGCCGCCCGGATAGAACTTCACCTTGATCTTGCCGGCCGAGTGCTCCTCGACCGCCTTGCCCCACGTGTGGAACAGGTTCATCCACGACGAGCCCTCGGGCGCGAGCGTGGCGATCTTGAAGACGAAGGTCTCGTCGGCCCGCGCTGCGCCGGCCGCGAGCGTCAAGACGAAGAGGGCGGCGAGGATGCGCTTCATTAGCTGTCTCCTTTAGAAGTCGAAAACCAAATCCTAGAAGTAATCCTCGACGTGGTCCAAATAGCGCTTTGCGCGCCGTTTAGCCAATTCGTTGGCCAATCGATATTCCGGATAAACGCTGGCCGGAGTATTCAAAACCTCTTTCAAAGTCGATTCAAAGAGCGCGCGGTCTTGAATCACGACCGCGTAGTAGCGGGCCATGAGCACCTTGGCCATCAGGTATTTGCCGCCGGAGACGCCGATGCACTCGTCGAAGTATTTCTTGGCCGCCTCGGGATCGCCGCCCATCGCCTTGCCCTGCGACGAGTAGATGAGGCCGAGCGTCATGGCGGCGCCGCCGTTGTAGAACTTGGGATCGAGCTGGTAGGCGCGCTTGACCAGCACGATCGCCTTCGGCAGATCGACCACGCGGCCGACGTCGTTGCGGTTCAAGTTGATCGACGAGCCGAGCGCCATGCCGGCGAACAAGAGGCCCGCGGCCGAGTCGCGGTCGAGCTTCTTGGCCTCGGCCTCCGTCGTGGCGGCGTCCTTCATGAACGCGTCCTTGAAGTATTTGTCGTCGGTGGCGATCAGGCGCAGCGCGAACTCGAGGCCGCGGTCGTAGATGCCGGTGGCGCGCGCGGTGATCTTCTCGCGCTGCGCCGCGTGGGCTTGATCGTCGGGCGTCGATTCGAGATCGTCCTCGAGGAAGCCGAACGCGTACTCGATGTAGCCCTGCGTCATCACCTGGAGCAGTGAGCGGTTCTCCGGTATTGTCGCTAGGAAGCCGTCTGCGG
>DASREC010000325.1:0-9053 GCA_035652295.1 Polyangia bacterium | reverse complement strand
ACGAGCTGCCGTACTGCGCCAACTTCCTCAACATGATGTTCTCGGTGCCCGCCGAGCCGTACCCGATCGACGACGAGCTGGTGAAGGTGATGAACCTCTTGCTCATCCTGCACGCCGATCACGAGCAGAACTGCTCGACCTCGACGGTGCGGCTGGTCGGCAGCGCGCACGCCAACCTGTTCGCGTCGATCTCGGCCGGCATCTGCGCGCTGTGGGGGCCGCTGCACGGCGGCGCCAATCAGGAGGTCGTCGAGATGCTGCAGGGCATCCACCGCGACGGCGGCGACGTGGCCAAGCACGTCGCGCTGGTGAAGGACAAGAAGTCGGGCAAGCGCCTCTACGGCTTCGGGCACCGCGTGTACAAGAACTTCGATCCGCGCGCGCAGATCATCAAGCGCGCCGCCGACGGCGTGCTGGCGCGGCTCGGCATCAAGGATCCGCTGCTCGAGATCGCCATCCGCCTCGAGGAGGTCGCGCTCAAGGACGAGTACTTCATCGAGCGCAAGCTGTACCCCAACGTCGATTTCTACTCGGGCATCATCTATCGCGCGATGGGGTTCCCGACCAACATGTTCACCGTGCTGTTCGCGCTCGGGCGGCTGCCGGGATGGATCGCGCACTGGAAAGAGATGATCGAATCGCCGGCGACCAAGATCGGGCGGCCGCGGCAGATCTACACCGGGCCGACGCTCAACCACTACGTTCCGCTCGACAAGCGCGGCTGATCGCCGCGATGAGCGAACCTGACGAGCCGCGCGACACCGACAAGCCGCGCGACACCGACGAGCTGCTCGAGCCGTCCGAGTTCGCGGCGCTCGGCGCGCACCCGACGCTCGAGCGCGCGCTCGCCGCCCGCGGCTACCAGACGCCGACGCCGGTGCAGGCGGCGGTGCTGGGCGCGGCCGAACGCGACCTCTTGGTGTCGTCGCAGACCGGCTCGGGTAAAACGGTCGCGTTCGGCCTTTCGCTCGCGCGCGTGCTGCTCGGCGAAAACGCCACGCTCGCGCCGGCGCCCAAGCCGCGCGCGCTGGTGATCGCGCCGACGCGCGAGTTGGCGGTGCAGGTCGAGCGCGAGCTGCACTGGCTCTACGCCGGCTCGGGCGCGCGCGTGGCGTCGTTCACCGGCGGCACCGACCTGCGTCTCGACGGGCGCAAGCTCCAGCGCGGCGTCGACCTGGTCGTCGGCACGCCCGGCCGCCTGGTCGATCTGGTCGAGCGCAAGAGCCTCGATCTCTCGGCGCTCCAGGCGGTGGTGCTCGACGAAGCGGACGAGATGCTCGACCTCGGCTTTCGCGAGCCGCTCGAGGCGCTGCTCGACGCCGCGCCGAAAGAGCGCCGCACGCTCCTGTTCTCCGCCACGCTGCCGCCGCCGATCCAGGCGATGGCGCGCCGCTACCAGCAGGATCCGCTGCGCCTCGATCCGCGCGCCGGCGCGCCTCAGCCGCACGAGGACATCCGCTACGTCGCGCACCTGTGCGCCGACGGCGAGCGGCTGGCGGCGCTGGTCAACGTGCTGCGCCTCGCCGACGACGAGCGCGCCATCGTCTTCTGCCGCACGCGCGAGAGCGTCGGCGAATTGCACCGCCAGCTTGCGACGCGCGGCTTTTTGGTGACCGCGATCTCGGGCGAGCGCGCGCAGGACGAGCGCACGCGCGCGCTCGAGGCGATCCGACAGGGGCGGGTGCGCGTGCTGGTGGCGACCAACGTCGCGGCGCGCGGGCTCGATCTGCCGGACGTCGGCCTGGTGGTGCACGCCGATCTGCCGGACAACCCCGACGCGCTTACGCATCGCTCGGGGCGCACCGGGCGCGCGGGCAAGAAGGGCGTGAGCACGTTCATCGTCGAGCGCGGGCAGCGGCGGCGCGCCGAGCGGCTGTTCCACGACGCGCACCTCAAGCTGCGCTGGACCGCCGCGCCGAGCGCCGCCGCGATCGCGGCGCACGATCGCGAGCGCGTGCGCGTCGAGCTGGGCACCGCCGCCGCCGCGCCGTCGAGCGACGCCGCGCGCATGCTGGCCGCGCAGCTCCTCGCCGAGCACGACGCGACCGCCATCATCGCCGCGCTGGTCGATCGCGCGCTCGCCGAGCGGCCGGCCGGCGAGACGCTCGCGCCTGTCGACGTCCAGCCGATGGCGGCGTCGCGCGCGCCGGCGCCGTCGGGCGAGATGGTGCTGTTCCAGGTCAACCTCGGCGCCAAGGATCGCGCCGAGGCCAACTGGATCCTGCCGCTGGTTTGCCGCCGCGGCGCCATCACGCGGCGCGAGGTCGGCGCCATCCGCGTCGCGCGCGACCGCACCTTCTTCGAGGTCGCCGCCAAGGCCGCCGCCGACTTCGCCGCCAACGCCGCCGAGCGCGATCCGCGCGCCCCGCACGTGCGCATCGAGCCCGCCACCGAGCCCATGCCCGCCCGCTCGTTCCAAACGCCGCACGGCAAATTGCCGCACGGCAAAACGCCGCACGAGAGACCAGCGCACGGCAAAGCGCCGCACGGCAAAACGCCGCACCACAAACCCGCCCACGGCCACAATCCGCCGCGCCGCAAGCCCAAGCACTGACCGCGAATCAATGGCGCCTGCCTCTGAGTAGGGACCCGGCTTGACACGCCTATTGTTATCCGTGCAAATGTTCAGTGCGCATGGCCATCGGTACAACATCTACTTGATCCGGCAAGCGGCGATGGCGCTCTTTGTGAGAGTGTCAGAGCAGCCAAGGAACAACAGCTCATCTTGAGCACCGAATGATTGCTCGATTCAGGATCATCTTCCCGTTTCCTGTGCACGTCGCCATAAGTGCGCAACTTCCGGCATGGCGCGGGCCGCCGTTCGACAAATACACTGCGATTGTCTATCCGCCATCGAAAAGCGCTCTGTTGGCCGAGGACGTTCTGCACGAAAATGACAATACGTGGGCGAAACTGGTCGAGAAGATCATGACAAGCGGCCCCGCTATTTTGAGTAAGAAATACAAAATCGACGGTGAGCCCTGTGTACTTGCCGATGTATTGCAAATCGATTTTATTGCGTCCGAGTTTGAGCGTCGGCATGAACAAAATGCCGATGATCCTCCGGTCGGGTTGGCTTTCTGGATTGCAAACGATGTAATCGCGCGTCTTCGAACTGTATCAGGAGCAGCGCTAGCCAGAGTTGTGGATCCAGGGCGCACTTTTTGGACCTGTGAGTATCTAGACGATGAAGGAGTCCGCGTCTGCGAGGACAAGACCAAGTACCGATGGCGAGGCGGTGGACAACAGCCGTTCGGAACAGTTCCTATTACGAGCTATCTATGGGACGCAGCCGCCCAGCTTCCGGAAAACACGCGAATCGATAAATCAGAAGCACTGTTGCTAGATGCGTATAACTTGCTTCCGGAAACGGGGCCCGCAATCGTATTGGCGTACTCAGCAATAGAGACGAAGACAGTAGAAGTCCTCAAGGTCCTCGGGTCTCGATTGGTCGATAGAGTACAAAATATCCCGAAGTGCATTGATGTTCTAATGCGAGAAGTCTCGGGTAAGAGTCTGAAAGACGAGGATACACTTTGGCAAGTGTTCCAGTATTTACGCGAAGCGCGTCATTCCTTTGTCCACGAAGGTGAGGTCCGTTGTGGCAATCAACCATTGCGCTCAGATGGGACGCGGCGATTGATCGATGCCACGCGACCTATTCTTGCGTGGCTCAACGAGCGCTTGCCGTTGGAAAGGCGACCCCCACAGAGGACAAGAATCCCAAACTTGAGTGTAGACCTGTTTTTCATCGGGAAAGGTGATCCCAAAATTTCTATTGAAGCGAAGGTGCTGGGTGGAGAGGTCGTTCAAACGTTTCCCGCGGACGATACGATCGATATCGATAACGAGCGTTCTGATTAGGGTCCCATTTCCGACCCAGGTGGGCAGCGCATGAACGGACAAGTTGCAGTCCCGTTTGAACGCGCATTTAATGGCGGGATGCGAAACCTGATCGCCTCGATCCTGCTCGCCGCCGCCGGGTGCGCCCAGACGGCGCCGTCGGTGGACGTCAAAGGCTCGGACGTCGACGTCGGCCTGCTCGCCGGAAAATGGGAGGGCACCTATCAAGGCAAGGAGTCGGGCCGCTCGGGCACCATCCTGTTCGATCTCTACGCCGGCAACCGCATCGCCGAAGGCAAGGTGATGATGAACGGCGCGCAGCCGCTGGCCATCAAGTTCGTCGAGGTCGCCGGCAAGAACCTCGACGGCACGCTCGAGCCGTACCTGGATCCGTCGTGCAACTGCAACGTCGAGACGCGCTTCACCGGGCGGCGCCGCGGCCAGGTGCTGGAGGGCACGTTCACCACCACGCCGGTCGGCACGACGCAGCAGCAGGGCGGCACCTGGACCGTCACGCGCAAGCCGTGATCGATCCGTCGGCGCCGCTGGCGAGCTGGTTTCTCTGGATCGTCGCGATCGCGTTCCTGTTCGCGTTCGCGCTGCCGCTCTTGGTCGTGCCGCTCGACTGGGCGCGCGTGTTTCGCTGGCGCGTGCCGTCGGGCGACAACCAGCTCACCGAATATTTCGGGCGCTGCCTCGGCGCGGTGGCGGTGGCGATCGTGGTGTGCGCGGTGCGCGCCGCGCCGCGTCCGCGCAACCACCCGGTGCTGTTCGAGCTGCTCATCATCTCGGGCGGGCTGCTCACCGCGGTGCACGCGTGGGGCGCCATCCGCCGCCGCCAGCCGTGGACCGAGACCGTCGAGATCGCGCTCTACGCCGGGCTCACGGTCGCGGGCGTCTGGATCTACCGGCGCCTGTAGAGGTACGATCCGGCGCGCATGCGCATCTGGCTCGCGTGTTTGCCGCTCGTCGCCGTCGCGCCCGTGCGCGCGGCCGAGCTCGCGCCCGCGCCGCGCGTGATCGCGGTGGCCGGCGGCGCGGAGAAGTCGGTCGACGCCGCCGAGGCGGTCAAGGGCGGCTCGACGCTGATCGATCTCGGCGACGACTGGACGCCGTTCATCTTCCAGGAAATGGAAGACGCGAACGGCAATCCGCTGCCCAACCGCTATCGCTCGGTGTTCCTCGGCATGGCCAACGACACCGGCGACGGCGACGGCCAGCCGCTCGCCGCGGGCGCGCACAACTATCTCGAGCTCTACGGCGTGCCGCCGACGCTGTCGGTGCTGCGCGCGCGCTTCGTCGAGGACCAGGCGCGCGCCGAGTCGTGCGCCAAAGTGGACTTCGAGAAGCTGCGCGCGGTGACGTCGATTCCGCCGCGCTCGGGAAAAGCCGAGGCGAAGCTCGCGGCGAAGCTGGCGTCGCAGGAGCGCAAGCTGCAGGCGCTGCGCAAGCGCTCGAGGCTGGCGTCGCTCGACGAGCTGGCGGCCGCGCAGCCGAAGCTGGCCAAGGACATCGCCGAGGTGGTCAAGTTCGCCGCGCAGCGCGACGCGTTCCGCGAGGTCGAGAAGCGGCTCACGTGCGAGGCGATGTTCGCCGGCCCCGAGAAGCACGCCGCCGGCCAGTTCGACGAGGGCATGCGCCAGGCGCTCATCCGCTTTCAGCACAAGCACAAGCTCTACGACGCGGCGGCGCTGCGCCCCGACACCATGGCGGCGCTCGGCAAGACGCTGCTCGAGAACGATCATGCGGCGCTCGTGCGCGTGCTGACCGAGCGCGTGGTGTCGGCGGGCAACATCCTCGAGGACGGCTCGGTCGACGGCAAGAGCGGCCCGCCCAAGTTCGACGGCGCGAGCGGCGAGCAGCCGGTGCGCAACCTCGTCGACGAGTCGGTCAAGGCGACGCTCGAGCAGCTCGAGCTCGATACGCCCGAGCGCGCGGCGGCGTTCTTCGCGCGCCACCCGGCCGCCGACTTCAAGTCGCTGCGCGCCGCGGTCAAGCTGCCGCCCGTGCCCGAGTACTACGCCGCCAACATGGACCTATCAGTGGTGATCGATCGCGGCGACGTCTTCTACGATCCGCTGTTCGACGAGAACGGCAAACCCAACAATCAAACGCGCCACCATTTCCCCATGTTCACTTTGCGCGTGAAGTATCGCGACAAATGGATCCCTTTGGTGCGCTGGAGAACCACGATTGGCGGCTGGCGTTCGGATTTAGCGGTCAATGGATATGAATACTATCGATACAAAGGCTCGGACGTGGGGCCGCGCGTGTGGCGCAACATCGTCTCGGGGCCGGTGTGGATCGCGCCCAACTCGACGCCGATTCGCACGCTGGTGAAATCGAAGCTGGTGCACGGGCAGCGGCAGTTGGTGGTCAATTACGACGAGGTCGGGCCCGGCTATTTGTCGGCGTATGGATTGGTGGCGGCTTATAACGTGGTGCCGGGAAAGAACGGCAAACCCGATTGGGACAACGGCGTGCGCGTGCACGGCTCGTCGGAGATCTTGTCGATTCGCAATCCCGACGCGTATTCGCACGGCTGCCATCGATTGATGAATCATTTGGCGGTGCGTTTGTTTTCGTTCGTATTGCGGCATCGGACGGTGGCGATCGAGGGCGACAAGCCGCTCGATTTCGCGCGGCAGTTCTTGTGGAAGGACGACGTGTACGAGATGCGGTTGCCGTCGCGCGGGTTTCTGTATCGATTGGAGCCGCCGCTGCCGGTGAACGTTTTGGAGGGCAATATCGTCGGTAAAGAGAAGAAGCCGATTTTGACGTATGTGCCGAAGCCGGGCGTGGTGTATCCGCCGGGGCCGCCGCCGATTCCGAAAGACGTTCCCGAGTCGCGCGCGGGAGGCGGCGAATGACCCGGCGAAAAAACGCATCCGATATCGCGCGCGCATCATTGACGCGCGCATCATTAATAGGCGGCGTATTGGGCGCGTTGCTGTTGGCGGGCTGTCCGCGCCCGCAGCCGGCGCCGAAAGGGGAGAGCGAGGTCGCGCCGCCGGCCGCCGGCAATTTGCCGCAGCCGAGCCCGCCGCCGGCCGCGGGCAATCCGCCGGCCAGCGGCAATTTGCCGCAGCCGGGCGCGCTGCCGCCGCCGCCGCCCGCGCCGCCGCCGAAGCCGCCGGGCAAGATCAAGATCATCGTGCGCTCGATCCCGACCAAGGCGAACGTGCGCTGGGGCAAGAAGGTGCTCGGCCAGACGCCGTTCACGCTCGAGCGGCCGCGCGACTCGGGGCCGGTCGACCTGATCGTCGTCAGCGACGGCTACTTTCCGGTTCACACGCGCGCGTACACGTTTCGCAACGACGCGTTCACGGTCAAGCTGACCAAGCTCGACGATCGCATGACGCTGTTCGGCGCGAAGAAGGAGCTCGAATCGCTGCCGATCAACGCGCCGCCCGATTCGCTGGCCGCGCCGCCCGCCGACAGCACGCCGCCGCCCGGGCTCGCGCCGCTCGAGCCGGCGCCCGTGCAGCCCGCGCCGTCGCAACCCGCGCCGTGAAGACCGACGCCGCGCCGTGAAGACCAACGCCGCGCGCATCCTCGACGGGCTCGGCATCGCCTATCGCCTGCTCGGCTACGCCGTCGAGGATCGCCACCTCGACGCCGCCGAGGTGGCGCGCGCCGTCGGAATGCCGCCCGAGCAGGTCTTCAAGACGCTGGTCGCGCGCGGCGATCGCCACGGCGTCTGCTTCGCCGTCGTGCCCGCCACCGCCACGCTCGATCTCAAGGCGCTGGCGCGGCTCTCGGGCGATCGCGCGATCGACACCGTGCCGCTCAAGGAGGTCACGCCGCTCACCGGCTACGTGCGCGGCGGCGTCACGGTGCTCGGCGCGCGCAAGAAATATCGGGCGTTCGTCGACGAGACCGCCGAGCTGTTCGACGAGATCGCGGTCTCCGCCGGCGTGCGCGGCACGCAGCTCGCGCTCGCGCCTGGCGACTACCTGCGCGCGATCGACGCCGTCGTCGGGCCGATCGCGCGCGACCGCGCCTGATCCGTCGCCGATCCGTCGAGTGATCCGTCGCTGGTCAGTCGACGCGGTCGGCCGCGTCGGGCTCGGGCGCGGCGCCGCGCTCCTGCGTGCTCAGGCGATAGGCGTGATTGCGCGCGCGCATCATGTTGCCGAGCGGGCGGAAGTCCTCGGTCGCGTGCCACGGATCGAACGACAGCTTCTCGAGGTGCTCGGCCAGCCGCTTGCCGCGCGGCGAAGTCGGGTCCTGCTGCGGCAGCGTCAGTCGCGCGACGGTGATGAACGGCGCGTCGGACTCCAGCCACTCGCGCGACGCGTCCTCGATCGGCGTGCGCGCCTCGTCGACGAAGAACTGCACGCGGAAGTCGTACGTCACCGGCCCCGCCTTCAGCCGCGCCGCCAGCTCCTCGCCGAGGTAGTCGGGCGATTTGCCCTTCTGCGCATTCGCGTCGGCGGGCGCCGTCGGATCGAGCGAGTAGTGCACCGCGTACGGGCCGAACTTGATCGGCAGCGCGCTATAGTAACGGCTGGTCGCCAGCGACGGCACCGGCCGCGACACGCTCTTGACGAGCTTGCGCAGGAGCCCGAAGCCGCCGAACCCGAAGCGCCCGATCAAGCGAAACAAAAGCGTCGCCGGCTGCGACGCCGCGCGCACGAACCACACGAACTCCTCCGCGTCGCGGAACGGCGTCGACGGGCTTTGAATGGCGAGGAAGTCCTGCGTCGCCGCGTTCTCCAGGCCGGGGATGATCTTCTTGCCCGCGACGCCGAGCAGCTTGACGGCGATGCCGCGCACGTCGCCCTTGCCGTCGGCCTGGCGCGCGCCCGAGCCGTTCGAGTAGCGCACGTACGCGCGATACGTCGCCGGCGCGGCGAACAGCCCGACGCGCGCGTGCTCCGGCAGGTCGGGCAGCACGGTGAATTCTCCGTCGAGGCCGAGCTGCCCCTTGGCGTGTAGCGCGCGCGCCGGCGATTTGCCGCGCGCGTTCTTGCGCTGCAGCTCGCGAAGCTGCTCGGCGAGCTCGACGAGGCGCGCGGCTTCTCCGTCGGCGATGACTTCCTTCCACTCACGTGAGGGCGCGGGCGATGAGTCGGCCATCGCGCGATGCTACCCGAGCTACTTCGCGGGCGCGAGCCCGATGGGGCAGGCGACGCCCGTGCCGCCGAGGCCGCAGTAGCCGTCGGGGTTCTTGGCGAGATATTGCTGGTGATAGTCCTCGGCGAAAT
>DASREC010000324.1:0-5160 GCA_035652295.1 Polyangia bacterium | reverse complement strand
GGGGACGATGGTGAGGCGCTTGATCGGCTTCCAGCGATCCTGGAGGAACGCGCCGATCGAGAAGCCCTGCTGGTGCTGCGAGTACGGCGGCGAGGTCTGGATCGCCGAGCAGTTGGTGCCGGTGGTCTCGTTGCACACGCCCGACTCGAGGTTGCCGCCGTTGAGCGGCGGGGGCGCGGCCGGGTTGAAGTTGTCGAAGTACGTCTTGTCGCCCGGCGTCTTGACGAACACCGAGTGGTAGACGTAGCGCGACTGGATGCCGAACTTGGCGTCGTGGTAGCCGAGCAGGTGGCCGCGCAGCGACAGCGACGGGTCGAACTGGAACGTGTAGCGGTCGTCGTACTGCGCCGCCGAGTTGTTGTACCAGACGGTGCCGTCGACCTGGTTCACGTGGCGCGGCTGATCCGGGTTGTACATCTGGTTGAGCGGGCCGAACATCTTCGACTCGGAGCCGATGTCCGGCTTGGTGAAGAAGCCTTCCGGACCGGCGTCGATGAACGACCACTGGAAGCCGGTCTGCACGTTGGTGTTCATGTTCTGGTTGATGAACCAGTCCCACGCGAGGATGGCGAACGTGCCGCCCTGCTTCTGGTAGGCCTGCGCGATCGGCAGCTCCGAGTTGCCGGCGTTGCCCTGGTCGGCGTTCTGGATGAACTCGGGATCGGCCGACGCCGACAGCGTGATGCGGTGCTTCTCGTTCGGCGCCCACGTCAGCTTGAGGCGGAGCAGGAGCGTGTTGCGCGTGTCGGGCGGCGCCTGGATGTTGAGCGGCGGGCCCGCCGGCGTCGACGCCTGCGTGAAGTCGTACTCCGCCGAGAAGTTGAACCACAGGCGGTGCTTCACGATCGGTCCGGAGACGTTGATGTTGGCCTGGTAGCCCTGCGTCGGGCCCGGCTTGATGCGCGAGTAGTCGCGCACGCCGTTGTACGTCTGCGGGCCGTACTGCGCGGCCGCCGAGAACGCGCGGTTGTTGATGTAGAGCGACGAGTCGATGTGCCACTCGTCGGAGCCGCCGGCGGTGATCAAGTTGATCACGCCGCCGAGCGAATTGTACTGCGCCTCCATGCCGCCGGTGATCACTTCCACCGAGGCGATCGAGTCGAAGTTGATGTTCGACGAGAACGAGCCGAGCACCGCGTCCGAGATGTCGAGGCCGTCGACCAGCCAGTGGTTCATCAGCCAGTTGCCGCCCTTGATGAGCGGGTTGCCCGCGGCGTCCGAGGAGTCGACGGTGCCGGCGACCTGCAGCGCGACCGCTTGATAGTCGCGCGCGCTGGCGATCTTCGACTCGGTGTCGGCGGAGATGACGGTGCCCTGCTGCGTCGAGTCCGGCTTGGTCATGTGGCGCTCTTCGACGACCACGGTGACCTCGGTCTCGGCGAGCTCGGCCGACCACTGGATGTCGAGCGGCAGCAATTCGCCCTGGCGCACGATCACGCGGCGCTTGATCGGCTTGACGCCCGAGTAGCTGACCTCAACCTCGTAGCGGCCGGGCGGCAGCTCGACGATTTCGTAGCGGCCGTCGTCGCCGGTGGTGACGGTGCGCGGCGCGCCGATGAGCGCGGGGCCCGCGGCGGTGACCGTGGCGCCCGGGACCGGCGCGCCGGTTTGTGCTTCGGTGACGGTTCCCGCGATACGTCCGTTGGTTTCGCCGACGGCGTGAGCCACGCTCGGAGTGAGCGCAGCGAGCGCGAGGACCAGCGCGATCTTCAGGGTCTCATGGTTTCGCATGGTCACCCTCACTGGACCTGCAGGCAAGCGATGTACTGGTTGTTGTCAGTCTTGACCTCGGCCGCCGTGACCTGGCTGAACTCGGTCTCGAGCATGGTCGGATCCGTCGGCGTGTACATGATGATGTGGCAGAGCGGCGAGTAGCCCGCGTCGGTGCGGGCGAACTGCAGGATGTCGTTGCCCGCGCCCGGCGTTCCCGGCATCACGCCGCCCATTCCGTCGGGGATCGTGTCCGGGACGTACATGATCTGCGGCACCAGCTCGGTCACCTGCGTGTCCGGCGCGCCGTTCATGCCCGGCACCGTGTGCATCATCGTGGGGATGTAGCCGCCGTCGATGTACGCCAAAAGGAAATGATCGAACCAACCCCATTTCTGCGGGCCGAGTCCAGTAGTGGGATTGAGCGTGCCATCGGGATTCAAAACTTCGGCGCTCGGATCGATGATCGCCCACGCGAGGAAGTTGGGCGGCGCATCGAGCTTGCCGAACGGGAAGGTGTTCTGCCCGACCGGCGCCGGATTGAGGCCGTTGGGGAACATCACGTCGGTGCGCGAGACCAGCGTCTCGGCGCTCTTCGGATCGTTGCAGGGCTCGCCGGCCGACTTGACCGTGATCTCCGAAACGATCGGCGCGTACGCGGCGCCGCTCAGCGACGAGATCTGGCCGGTGAGATCGGGCAGCTCGGTGAAGATGGCGCCCTGCTCGTCGAGACGATACGCGTCGCGGCGCTCGTCGAAGACGTAGTTGGGCGGCACCACGCACGCCGGCTTGGCCGGGAAGGGGCTCGTCGGCGGCGAAGGATCGAACACGTACGCGAGCGGCGCGAGGAAGGTCGCCGTCATGTCCGAGTCCGAGGCGGTGAGCAGCGTGCCCGGTGCGATCGGCCCGCCGGCCATCTGATTGAACGGGAAGCTGTAGTAGGCGAGGCGGCCGCCGTTCGCCGCAACGGGCGCGAAGCTTCCGAACCCTTGACCCTTCGTGTAACCGGGGCCTTGGAAGGCCGCCGGAAACTTGTTCGGGTCGACGGAGCCCGCCAAAAACTCTCCGCCGCGGTTGTGGTACGGGTTGCAGGCCGGCACGAGCGCCGAGACTGCCAGTGCGAAGGGAACGCTCCGTCGCAAATCCATGGGCGACGCCTCCAGATCCGAGTGGCTTTATGAGAGAAGACCCAACTTAGCCGGCGACCATATACAAGGCGTTCGCGCCTTGCAAATGTTTTCGGAGAGACTAGCGGCGGGAGGCGGACACTACGTTACTTGGTCATGATGCCGAGGATCTTCGCCCCGGCGCCACGGCAGACGTCCATGATGTGCATGGTCTCGCCGTAGTTGGCGTCGTCGTCGACGTCGAAGAACACCAGCTTCTCGGTGCGGCCGGCCATCAAGTCGTGGATGCGCTCGGTGAGCGCGGCCTCGGCGATCGGCTCGTGGTTGATCGCGATCTTGGTTTCGCGCGAGACCGAGACGACGATCTGATCGGTGGTCTGCGGCATCGCCACCTGCACGTCGGCCTTCTCGGGCACGGTCACGTCCATCTCCTTCAGCAGCGTCGGCGTCATCACCATGAAGATGATCAGCAGCACCAGCACCACGTCGACGAGCGGCGTGATGTTGATGTCCGAGCGTACGCCGGCGCCGCCTCCTCCGAACGCCATGGCTACTCCTTGTGCTCCTCGGTGCCGAGCCCGACGGTGACCGCGCCCGCGGCGTGAACCTCTTCCAGCACCTTGCGCACGGCGCCGTAGCTGAGCGAGCGATCGGCGCGGATGTGCACCGGCCGCGACGTGGTCTTGAGCTCCTGCCGCAAGCGCGCCGAGAGCCGCTCACCCTCGAGCTTGTCGGTCTCGATGTAAACGCCGTCGCCGCGTACGCTCACGACCAGCTGCTCGCCCGAGTCCTGGTGCTTCTGGTGATGCGCGGTCTCGGGCAGATCGATCTTCACGCCGCGGTGGAGCATCGGCGTGACGACCATGAAAATGATCAGCAGCACCAGCACCACGTCGACGAGCGGCGTGACGTTGATCTCCGAGCGCGCCTTGCCCGTCGAGATCATCGACGCGCGGTGGGTGTGGATCTTGGCGCGCTTCCGCTTCCGCTTGGGCGGCGTGCGGTATGGACCGGCCGTCGCCATCTACTTGCGGTCGCGCCCTTCGCGCAGCACGAAGCTGATCAGCTCCGACGAGACGTCGTTCATGTCGACGACGAACGACTCGATCGAGTTGGTGAAGTAGTTGAACACCATGACCGCCGGGATGGCGACCACCAGGCCGACGGCGGTGGTGAAGAGCGCCTCGGCGATGCCGGCCGAGACCGCGCCGAGGCCGCCCTGGCCGGACGCCGCCATCGAGCGGAACGCGTTGATGATGCCGACGACGGTGCCGAACAGGCCGATGAACGGCGCCGCCGACGAGATCGACGCCAGGCCGCCGAGGCCCTTCTTGAGGTTGGCGACCTCGCGCTCCTTGACGCGATCGATGGCGCGGTTGACCGCGTCGACCACGTCGAACTCGCCGAGATCGTCCACTCCCTTTTGCGCGATGGCGTCGAGCCCGTCGCGGTACTCGACCAGCGCCTCGGAGATCACCTTGGCGATCGGCGACTGCGGCTCGGCCTTGGCCAGCTTCATCGCGCCGTTGAGATCGCGCTTGGCCAGCCGATCGCGCAGCGCCAGCACGAAGGCGAGCGAGTAGCGCTTCGCCTTCGAGAACACCATGAAGCGATCGATCATCACCCACAGCGAGTAGATGGACATGATGAGCAGCAGGATCACGACGATCCTGGCCAGCACGCCCATGTTGCTCCACAGCTCGACAGGACTGAACGACATCAGGCCGCTCCTTAATTGATCTGGAACCTGAACACTCGCGGCGAGCAGACGGGCACGGGTTGCGGCTTGTACGCCCAATTCGCCTTGAGATGATCGACGATGATTTGATCCATGCCCGCGATGCTGGTCATGGGGATGACGTCGGAGATGCGCCCGTCGGTGCGGACGCAGATGCGATACATGCCCTGCACCACCTGGTGCGGGTGCGACGCGGTGAACCACTCGGGCAGGTGCGGATCGGGGAAGCGCAGGCGCTCGCGGTCGAACATGAACTGCGGGACGACCTTCGGCGTCTGCGGAGGCGCCTTGACGTCGGTGCCGTTGCCGCCGACCTGCCCGCCGAGCTGACCGCCGAGCACGCCGCCTTTGACGCCGCCCTTGACGCCGCCGGCGACGCCGCCCTCTTCACCGCCCTCTTCGCCGCCCGGCTCGTCCTTCTCGTCGGGCTCCGGCTTTTTCTCTTCCTCTTTCGGCTGCACGATCTTCTGCACGTTGGTCGGCTGCACGATCTCGTGCGGGATGACCTTGGGCGTGACGTGCTCGGGCGTCTTGTGGTGCGCGGCGGGCGGAGGCGGCGGCGGGGGAGGCGGCGGCGCGGAGAAC
>DASREC010000323.1:0-3123 GCA_035652295.1 Polyangia bacterium | reverse complement strand
GACATGGAGCAGCCGCTCGGGCGCTGGGTGGGCAACGCGGTCGAGGTGCACGAATCGATCGAGGTGCTCTCGGGACGCGGCGAGCCCGACCTGGTCGAGCTGACGCTCACACTCGGCGCGGAGATGCTGCTGCTCGCCGGCGCGGCTCAGAGCGTCGAGGAGGCGCGCGGCAAGATCGCGCGCTCGCTCGCCGACGGCTCGGCGCTGGCGCGTTTCCGTCGCTGCGTCGAGCTGCAGGGCGGCGCGCTGCCCGAGAGCACGCGCGGCTGGTTCGCCGAGGATTCGGTGCGCATCGCAGCCTCGCGCGCCGGCTTCGTGACCGCGATCGACGCCGAGCAGATCGGCCTCGCCGGCGTCGCGCTCGGCGCCGGCCGCGAGCGCAAAGAGGACGAAGTGGATCACGGCGCCTGGATCTGGCTCAAGAAGAAGGTCGGCGAGCGCGTCGAGCTCGGCGAAGATCTGGCCTGGTTCTCCGCGCCGCGCCGGAGCGATCGCGCCGCCGCCCACGCGCGCGTGCTCGAGCAGGTGCGCGCCGCGTATCAGGTCGGCGCGGAGCCGCCGCCGTCGCGCCCGCTGGTGCTGGAGGTGATTCGATGACTCTGCGCAGCGAGCTGGACGCGGCGCTGAGCGCGATCCGCGGCAAGCTGCCGCCGAGCGCGCGCCCGACGGTGGGATTGATCCTCGGCTCGGGGCTGGGCTCGTTCGCCGATCGGCTGGAAGGGCGCGTGAAGATCCCGTTCGGCGAGATCCCCGGCATTCCGCCGTCGACGATCGAGGGCCACGCCGGCAATCTGGTGTACGGCAAATCGGGCGAGCTCGAAGTGCTCGCGCTGCAGGGCCGCATCCATTATTACGAAGGCCACGAGATCCAGCGCGTCGCGTTTCCCGCGCGCGTGCTGGTCGCCGCCGGATGCAAGACGCTGATCCTGACCAACGCGGCGGGCGCCGTCGATCCGACGCGGCTGCCCGGCTCGATCGTGATCCTGAGCGACCACATCAACCTCTTGCCGGTATCGCCGCTGCGCGGGCCGAACGAAGCGGCGCTCGGTCCGCGCTTCCCCGACATGAGCGAGGTCTACGCGGTCGCGCTGCGCGTGCTCGCCGCCGGCGCCGGCAAGGACGTCGGCCTGACGCTGCGCGAGGGCATCTACGCCGCGCTGCCCGGCCCGTCGTACGAGACGCCGGCCGAGGTGCGCATGCTCAAGACGCTCGGCGCCGACCTGGTAGGCATGTCGACGGTGCCGGAGGCGCTGGTGGCGGTCCACATGGGCGCGCGCGTGCTCGGGCTCTCGTGCGTGACCAATCTCGCCGCCGGGCTGTCGCCGACCAAGCTCTCGCACGCCGAGGTGACCGAGACCGCGGATCGCGTGCGCGGGCAGTTCGAAAAGTTGCTGGCGCGCATCCTCGAGCGGATCGCCAAGGGGGAGGCATGAACGACATGGACGCGCTGATCGCCGCGGCCAAAGCGGTGCGCAAGAACGCGCACGCGCCCTACTCGCGCTATCAGGTCGGCGCGGCGGTGCGCGGCGACGACGGGAAGATCTACGCCGGCTGCAACGTCGAGAACGCATCGTACGGGCTGGCGCTGTGCGCCGAGCGCGGCGCGGTGGCGCAGGCGATCGCCGCCGGCGCGAAGAAGATCACGGCGGCGGCGGTGATCACCTCGACGTCGCCGCCGGCGGCGCCGTGCGGAATGTGCCGGCAGACGCTCGCCGAGTTCGCCCGCGATCTGCCGATCGCGCTCATCAACGACGCCGGCGAGCGCGTCGACGTGACGCTCGCCGAGCTTTTGCCCCGCGCCTTCCGCTCCGAAGATCTGCCATGAAGCTGGTGGTCTCGGGCGGCACCGTCGTCACCATGGACGCGGCCCGCAGCGTCGTGCGCGGCGACGTGCTCGTCGAGAACGGCGAGATTTCGGCGATCGGCCGCGTCGACGCGAAGGGCGCGACCCGCATCGACGCATCCGGATGCGTGGTTCTGCCGGGGCTGGTGCAGGCGCACACGCACGCGTGCCAGACCCTGTGCCGCGGCGCCGCCGACGACCTGCCGCTGCTCGACTGGCTGCAGAAGCGCGTCTGGCCGTACGAGGCCCGGCTCGACGAGGCGGCGATGCGCGCCTGCGCGCGGCTGGCCGCTTGCGAGCTCCTTCTCGGCGGCACCACCGCGATCCTCGACATGGGCACGGTGCACGAGACCGACGCGCTCGCCGACGAGCTGGGCCGCTCGGGCCTGCGTGCGGTGGTCGGCAAGGCGATGATGGACGCCGGCGACGGCGTGCCGGCGCGGCTGCGCGAGGAGACCCGGCGCTCGCTCGACGAGAGCGACGCGTTGCGCGCGCGCTGGCAGGGGAAATTCGACGGCCGGCTCGGCTGGGCCTACGCGCCGCGCTTCGTGCTGTCGTGCAGCGAGGCGCTGCTCGCCGAGGTCGCGGCGCGCGTCAAGGCGGGCGCGCGGCTGCACACGCACGCGTCCGAGCAGCTCGCCGAGATCGCGCTGGTGCGCAAAGAGCGCGGCATGGACAACATCGCCTACTTCGCCAAGCTGGGCCTGGCCGGCCCGCGCGCGACGCTCGCCCACTGCGTGCACGCGACCGCCGACGAGCAGCGCCTGCTCGCCTCGACCGGCACGCACGTGGCCCACTGCCCGTCGTCGAACCTGAAGCTGGCGTCGGGGATCGCGCCGATCCCCGAAATGGTGCGCCTGGGCGTCTCGGTCGCGCTCGGCGCCGACGGCGCGCCGTGCAACAACAACCTCGACGCGCTCGGCGAGACGCGCCTGTGCGCGCTGCTCCACAAGCCGCGCGTCGGCGCCGACGGCTGGACCGCGCTGCAGGCGCTCGAGCTGGCCACGCTCGGCGGCGCGCGCGCGCTCGGCCTCGCCGATCGGATCGGCTCGCTCGAGCCGGGCAAGCGCGCCGATCTGATCGCCGTCGATCTGCGCACGCCGCACGCCACGCCCGCCGCCGATCCGGTCAGCGCGCTGGTCTACGCCGCGCGCGCGAGCGACGTGCGCCACGTTCTGGTCGACGGCCGCGTGCTCGTCGAGAACGGCACGCTCACCGCCGCCACCGGCCTCGATCGCGCCGAAGTGATCGCGCGCGCCGACGAGCAGGCGAAGCGGCTC
>DASREC010000322.1:0-32041 GCA_035652295.1 Polyangia bacterium | reverse complement strand
CGCGTGTTCTTCGAGAAGCGCGCGCTGTCGGAGTTCGGCGTGGCGTCGGCCGACTTCACGCTCGCCGACGAGATCACGCTCGGCGGCTACAAGGCGCGCGTCGAGCTGGGCGACGCGAACGCGGGCGCGGGCGCGGCGGAGCTGGCGCTGCCCGTCGAGCGCTACTCGCTGCCGAAGCTGAAGGTGGCGGTCGATCCCGATCGCGGCTGGTATCGCCCGGGCGAGACGGTCAAGCTGGCCGTCGAGGGGCGCTACTTCTTCGGCAAGCCGGTGGCGGGCGGCGCGGTGACGATTCACACGCAGCTCGTCTCGGGCGGACGCGCCGACGTGCTGGCGACGCTGCACGGCAAGCTCGACGGCGACGGCAAGGCCAGGCTCGAATTGACGCTGCCGAAGATCCTCTACGTCGACGAGGCGCAGCTCAAGCTGTCGGCGGAGATCGTCGACGCCGCCGATCAGCGCGCTTCGTCCGAGCGCGAGACGCTGGTCTCGGCGTCCGATCTGCGCATGGAGATCACGCCCGAGAGCGGCACGCTCGCGCCCGGCGTCGCGAACCGCGTCTGGGTCGCCATCACCGATCCCGAGGGCACGCCGCTCGCCGGCGCCGACGTGGAATTCACGAGCGACGGCAAATCGCAGAGCGCGCGCACCGACGCCATCGGCGTGGCGCAGTTCACCGCCGACGCGCGCACGCACGGCATCGGCTGCAGCCTCGGCGACACCAAGCTGAGCGCCAGCGTGCGGCACGAAGGCGTGATGCGCACCGAGAGCCGCTGCGTGCCGATCGCCGGCGCCGGCGCGCTGGTGGTCCGCTCCGATCGCGCGATCTATCCGGCCAACGCGCCGCTCACCGTCGACGTCGACGGGCTGGGCGCCGACGGGCTGGTCTACGTCGACGTGGTCAAGGACGCGCAGGTGATCGACACCGCGCAGGTGATGCTCGCGAAGGGCCACGGCGAGGTGACGCTCGCGCCCGACGCGCGCCGCTTCGGATCGCTCGCGCTCGAGGCGTATCGCATCGACGGCAACGGGCACCAGACGCGCGACTCGCGGCTGATCTACGTCGAGCGCACGGCCGCGCTCAAGATCGACGTGCGCCCCGAGTCGGCGAGCTTCCGCCCCGGCGCCGAGGGACGCATTCGCCTGCACGTCGCCGACGCGCAGTCGGGAGCGCCGGCGCGCGCGCAGCTCGGCGTGGTGATGGTCGATCAATCGCTGCTCGCGCTGCGCGCCATGCGGCCGGGCGCCGCGCGCGTCTACTTCACGCTCGCCGCCGAGGCGTCGCGCCCGCAGCTCGCGATGAAGGCGCGGCCGGGCGGCTACACCGTCGAGCGGCTGATCGAGGAGGGCTCGCTCGACGAGCTGAAGCAGGAGGCGGCGCGCGTGCTGCTCGCCGGCGCGCGGCCGCCGTGGTCGCCGTCGTGGGAGGTCGACCCGTGGGCATTGCGCGCGCAGGCGCAGGGCGAGCAGCAGCAGCGGATCTCGGACGCGCTGAACAAGTTCGCGAGCACGCACCCGGTCGGCGAGCGCGCGGGCAAGACGTGGCGCTTCCGCCATGACCTGTTGCAGGTGATGGTCGACGCCGGCGCGCTGCCGGCGCGCGAGCTGCGCGATCCGTGGGGCCGCCGCGTCTCGACGAAGGAGGCGCTGGAGACCGCCGGGCTGAGCGATTTCCCGTCGTGGGCGGAGGCGGAGGCGGAGGGGCGCGTCAACCAGATCTATCAAGCGCTGCTCCAGGACGGCGTGAAGCAGCTCGCGCGCGATCCGTCGCTGAAGCGGCGCGCGTTCGTGATCACCGCCGCCGATCTCGAGCGGCTCGCGGCCAGCGGGCGCATCGCGCGCGGCCGGCTGACCGATCCGTGGGGCGCGCCGTTCCGCATCGTCGAGCGCAAGCGGCCGATGGAGTACGACGTGCTGCGCACGCGCTTCTTGCTGGCGTCGAACGGGCCCGACGGGCTCGCCGGCTCGAAGGACGATCTCACGCCCGAGCTCTACGGCTACGGCTGGGGACGCGGCCGAATGGGCGGGCGCGGCGAGCTCCTGATGGAGCGCGCGGCGATGCCGATGGCCGACGCGTTCGGCGCGGGCGGTGGCGGAAACGTCGGCGGGCTGCACGGCGGAATTGCGCTGCCGGGCGCGGCGCCGATGCACCTGCGTCGCGAGGCGCTCGACGACAACTTCGCGCGGCACGCGACCGCGACCACCACCGCGAGGCCCGACAAGCCGGCGGACGCGAGCGGCGGCGAGCCGGAGCGCATCCGCCAGGATTTCCCCGAGACCATGCTGTGGCGCCCCGAGCTGACCACCGACGCGCGCGGCGACGCCACCATCGATCTCACGCTGGCCGATTCGATCACCACCTGGCAGCTCACCGCCGAGGCGATCGCCGCCGACGGCCGCATGGGCGCCGGCGCCGCCGAGGTGCGCGTGTTCCAGGACTTCTTCGTCGATGTCGATCTGCCGCCGGTGGTCACGCAGCACGACGAGCTGGCGGTGCCGGTCGCGGTCTACAACTATCTGCCCGCGGCGCAGCGCGTGACGCTCGAATTGGAAGATGGTGCCTGGTTCCAGAAGCTCGGCGAATCCACGCAGACGCTGGACCTGGGCCCTTCCAAAGTGGACGTCCGCTATTTCAAGATCCGCGTCGCCGGCGTCGGGCGCCGCACGCTCACGGTGCACGCGCGCGGCTCGTCCGTCTCCGACGCGATCAAGCGGCCGATCGAGGTCATGCCCGACGGCGCCGAGCGCGCGCTCTCGTTCCAGGATTCGCTCGGCGCGGGCGCGGCGCACCACCAGCTGACGATCCCCGACAACGCGATCGCCGACGCGTCGCTGGCCACGCTCAAGATCTACCCGGCGATGGCGACGCACGTGATCGAGGGGCTCGACTCGATGCTGCGCATGCCGGGCGGCTGCTTCGAGCAGACGTCGTCGACCAACTATCCCAACGCGCTGATCCTCGACTACCTCAAGCGCTCGAAGCAGTCGTCGCCCGCCGTCGAGAAGAAGGCGCACGACTTCCTCGCCGCCGGCTACCAGAAGCTGCTCGGCTTCGAGGTCAAGGGCGGCGGCTTCTCGTGGTTCGGGCAGGCGCCGGCCAACAAGATCCTGACCGCGTACGGCCTCGAGGAGTTCTACGACATGGCGCGCGTGCACCCGATCGACGAGCGCGTCATCACGCGCACGCAGCAGTGGCTCGCGCAGCAGCAGAAGCCCGACGGCTCGTGGGCGCCCGACACCTACTTCATTAATGAAGGCGCGACCAATCACTTCAATCACGACATCGTGCGCATCACGGCGTATATCGCGGTCGCGCTGGCGCACACGGGCGCGAACGGTCCTGCCGTCGAGAAGGCGCGCGCGTACGTGCGGCGCGCGATGGATCACGAGCGCGTGAATGATCCGTACACGCTCGCGCTCATCGGCGAATTGCTGTCGCAGGGCGGCGACTCGTCGACGCTCGACGCGGTGCTCGATCATTTGTGGCAGGAGCGCGCCGAGCAGCCCGACGGTAAATCGGTGTCGTTCACCTCCAAGGAGAAGACGCCGACGTACGGCGACGGCAAGTCGGGCACCGTCGAGACCACCGCGCTCGCCGCGTACGCGATGTTGCAGGCGCCCGGCGCCGGCGCCGGCCGCGTCGATCGCGCGGTCGCGTACCTGCTCGGCGCCAAGGACTCGTTCGGCAACTGGTACTCGACGCAGGCGACGATCCTCTCGCTCAAGGCGCTGCTCTCCTACGGCGCGCGCCAGGCGGGCGGCAAGGGCAAGATCACCATCACCGTCGACGGCAACCCGGTGGCGTCGCTGCCCGTCGACAAGAAGACCGAGGCGCTCCAGTCGCTCGAGCTCACCGGCGCCGCGCGGCCGGGCGCGCACCAGGTCGACGTGCGCTACGAAGGCACCGGGCAGATCGCGTATCAGCTCGTCGGCCGCTGGTTCGAGCCGCGCGGCGAAACCGCGGCCGCGAAGAAGAGCGCGGACGCCGACGAGCTCACCGCCAGCACGCGCGTCGATCACGACCGCGTCAAGCCGGGCGCGATCCTCGTCGAGGAGGTGCGCGCCTCGTCGACGCGCGCCATCGACATGCCGATCGTCACCGCCGGCCTGCCGCCCGGCTTCGACGTCGACGGCGACGAGCTGGAGGCGCTGGTGCGCGCGCGCACCGTCGAGAAGGTGCAGCGCACGCCGCGCGAGCTCGTCTTCTACCTGTCGAAGCTCGAGCCCGGCCGCGCGCTCGACGTGAAGCTGCACCTGCGCGCCAAGTTCCCCGAGCGCGTGCAGGTGCCCGCGCCCACCGCCTACGAATATTACCGCCCCGAGCGCCGCACCATCGGCGCGCCGCTCATCGTCACCGTCGACGGCTGATGGACGCGCGCCCGCGAACGTCGTAAAATTCCGAGGCCGTGCGCCGCGACTCGACGGGAGAATTCGCCGGCACCGAGCGCTTCCAGCTGCTGCGCCGCATCGGCGGCGGCGGGATGGGCGTGGTGTACGAGGCGCTCGATCGCGAGCGCGGCGCCAAGGTCGCGCTCAAGACGCTCAAGGCCGAGTCGTCGTCGGGCGGCGGCGCGGCGACGCTGCAGCGGTTCAAGAACGAGTTTCGCTGGCTCCAGGATCTGCACCACCCGAACGTCGTCAGCTTCGGCGAGCTGTTCGCCGAGGACGGCCGCTGGTTCTTCACCATGGAGCTGGTCGACGGCGTCGACTTCCTCGCGTACGTGCGCCCGCTGCCGCCGCGCTCGCCGATCCTCGACGAGGTGCGCCCGACGCCGCTCGATCGCCCGACGCTCGATCTCGATCGCCTGCGCGCCGTGCTGCCACAGCTCGCGCGCGGCGTCCACGCGCTGCACCGCGCGGGCAAGGTGCACCGCGACATCAAGCCGTCGAACGTGCTGGTGACGCCGGCGGGCCGCGTGGTGCTGGTCGACTTCGGGCTGGTGCGCGACACGCTCGCCAACTTCTCCGACGCGCACGTGGTCGGCAGCGTCGACTACATGGCGCCCGAGCAGGCGGCGTCGAAGCCGGTCGGCCCGCCCGCCGATTGGTACGCCGTCGGCACCATGCTCTACGAAGCGCTCACCGGGCGCGTGCCGTTCACCGGCGCGCCGATCGACGTGCTGATGTCGAAGCAGTCGCTGCCGCCGACGGCGCCGCGCGCGCTCAGGGCCGATCTGCCGCGCGATCTCGAGACGCTGTGCCTGGAGCTGCTGGCGGCCGATCCGGCGGCGCGCCCGTCGGGCGAGCAGATCCTCGAGCGGCTCGGCGCGCGCGATCCGGTCGAGCTGCGCGCGCCGCCGCAGCAGGCGCAGGCGCCGTTCGTCGGCCGCGCGCGCGAGCTCGAGGTGCTGCGCGCGGCGTTCGCCGAGGCGACCGGACCCGCGGGCGGCGCGTCGAGCGGCGCGGTGGCGGTGCTGGTGCGCGGCGAGTCGGGCGTCGGCAAGAGCGCGCTCGTGCGCCGCTTCACCGACGAGCTGCAAGCGGGCGGCGCGCTGGTGGTGGCCGGCCGCTGCTACGAGCGCGAGTCGGTGCCGTACAAAGCCGTCGACGGCCTGGTCGATTCGCTCAGCCGCCACCTCATGCGCCTGCCGCGCGCGCAGGCCGACGCGCTCCTGCCCGAGCGCACGCCGCTGGTCGCGCAGATCTTTCCGGTGCTGCGGCGCATCGAGTCGGTGGCGCAGATGCCCCTCGCGCGCGTCGCCGACGTGCAGAGCCCGCACGAGCTGCGCACACGCGTGTTCGCGACGCTGCGCGAGCTGCTCGGGCGCCTGGCCGCCGAGCAGCCGGTGGTGCTGGCGATCGACGACTTTCAGTGGACCGACACCGACAGCCTGGCGCTGCTCGCCGAGGTGCTGCGCGGGCCGGACGCGCCGCGCCTGCTGCTGGTGGCGACGGTGCGCGGCGAATCGGGCGACGAGCGCGGCACCGATCTGTCGCGCGGCCTCTCGGGCGACGTGCGCCACCTCGAGGTCGGCCGGCTGCTGCCCGACGAAGCGCGCCAGCTGACGCAGCTGCTCCTCGGCGGCGCCGGCCCGGCGTCGCAGGCGATCGCCGACGAGGCGGCCGGCCACCCGCTGTTCATCGACGAGCTGGTGCGGCATTTTGCCGCACAGGGCGGCGGCGGCGAATTGCCGCACCTCGACGACGCGCTGTGGTCGCGCGTGTCGCGCCTGGAGGTGCCGGCGCGCCAGCTGCTCGAGCTGGTGGTGGTGGCCGCCGGCCCGCTTCAGCAGGAGGTGGTGGCGGTGGCCGCCAAGATCGAGTTCGCCGAGCTGAGCCGCCGCGTGGCGCTCCTGCGAGGCGCGCAGCTCGTACGTACGGGAGGCGCCCGCCGTACGGACGCCGTCGAGCCCTACCACGACCGCGTGCGCGAGGCGGTGCTGTCGCGCCTCGACGAGCGCGCGCGCAAGCGCTGGCACGAGCGGCTGGCGCTGGCGCTGGAGGCCGCGGGCGCGCGCACCAGCGATCCGGAGGCGCTGTGCGTGCACTGGCTCGGCTCGGGCGATCGCGAGCGCGCCGCCTTCTACGCCGGCCTCGCCGCCACGCACGCCACCGAGGCGCTCGCCTTCGATCGCGCCGCGCGCCTCTACCGCCTCGCGATCGAATTGCGCCCGATCGAAGGCGCGGCGTTCCAGGCGCGGCTCGGCGACGTGCTGGCCGCCGCGGGCCGCGGCGCCGAGGCCTCGCGCGCGTACCTGCTCGCCGCCGAGGGCGCCAGCCCCGGGCAGGCGCTCGAGCTCAAGCGCCGCGCCGCCGAGCAGCTGCTCATCAGCGGCCACATCGACGTCGGCCTCGATGCGCTGCGCTCGGTGCTGGCGGCGAGCGGGATGAAATTGCCGTCGAGCGAGCGCGGCGCGCTGGCGTCGCTCGCGTTCGAGCGGCTGCGGCTGCGCTGGCGCGGGCTCGACTTCACGCCGCGCGATCCGACCGAGGTGCCGCCGGCGGAGCTGTCGCGCATCGACGTGTGCTGGTCGGTGGGCGTCGGGCTCGGGCTGGTGGACGCGGTGCGCGGCTTCGACTTCCAGGTGCGCCACCTGCGGCTCGCGCTCGAGGCGGGCGAGCGCTACCGCGTGGCGCGCGGGCTCGGCGCCGAGGCGGTGTGGGCGGCGGCGTCGGGCGCGACCGAGCGGGCGCAGCGCATCCTCGACGTGCAGGAGGCGCTGGCGCGCGAGCTCGAGCACCCGCACGCGCTCGGCCTGTGGATGATGTCGGCCGGCTTCGCCGCGTTCTTCGACGGCCGCTGGAAGCGCGCGCGCAAGCTGCTCGGCGACGGCGAGACCATCTTCCGCGAGCGCTGCACCGGCGTGGCGTGGGAGCTCGACACGCTCCAGGTGATGCTGCTCTCGGCGATGTACTTCCTCGGCGAGCTGACCGAGCTGTCGGCGCGCGTGCCCGAGCTCTCGCGCGGCGCCGTCGAGCGCGGCGACCGCTTCGCGTCGACCAACTTCCGCACCGCGCTGCACGTCGTGGCGCTGATCGCCGACGATCCCGAGCGCGCGCGCCGCGAGTCGGCCGAGGCAATCCAGAAGTGGTCGCAGCGCGGCTTCCACACGCAGCACTATCACGACGTGGTGGCGCAGGCGCAGGCCGCGCTCTACTCGGGCGACGGCGCCGAGGCCGAGCGCATCGTCGCCGCGCGCTGGGCCGAGCTGAGCGGGCAGCGCCGCATGCGGCTGCGCCTGGCGCGCACGCAATTGTTCGAGCTGCGCGCGCGCTCGCTCCTCGCCGCCGCTGCGCGTCTCGACGGGAGCGAGCGCCGCCGCCGACTGCGCGCCGCCGCGCGCGATGCCCGGCGCGTGAACCGCACCGCCGGCTTCGGCGCCGGCCTGGCGCTGCTGCTCGAGGCGTCGATCGCGCAGCTCGACGGCGACGCCGCCCGCGCCCTCGAGCGGCTCGAGCAAGCCGAGCGCCGCTTCGAAGAGCTCGACATGGCGCTGCACGCGCAGATCGCCCGCCGCCGCCGCGGCCAGCTCCTCGGCGGCGACGGCGGCCGCGAGCTGTTCACGCAAGCCGACGCCTGGCTCCGCGATCGCCGCGTCCAAAACCCCGCCCGCCTCTCCACCCTCCTCGCCCCCGGCTTCCCCGACGACTGATCGCTCCCGCTCGATCGCTCCCGCTCGATCGATCGCTCAATCCGCGCGCCACACGGGCCGGCACCTAGCGGAGTGCAGCGTGCGGGCTGCGGCAATTTGCCGCCGCGCGCAGTTTCGCAGGGCGCGTCTGCGCGACCGAGAATGTTTGAGCACGGCGGCAAATTGCCGCAGCCCGCGCGCGAAACGCAGCGCGTTCGAACGAGCACAATCCGTTCTCGCAGCTCGCTCGCTCAGTCTTGCAGGTAGCGCAGCACCACCGTCGTGATCTCGTCGGCGAGGTGCCCGTCGGCGAGCCGCTCGGGATGGTGCAGCGTCGCCGCGTGCGTCAGCGACTCGACGATCTGCACCACGACGAACGCCGCCAGCTCGAGGTTCTTCGGCCGCAGCTCGTGCCGGTGCGCCTCGAAGTACGCGCGCACCAGCTTGGCCATGTGCGCCTCGACCTGGTGCACGCGCTCGAGCCGCCCGATGCGCGGCACCTGCTCGATCAACACCTTGTGCAGCCGCGGATCGACCGCGTGCGCGCGCAGCATCAGCTCCACCATGCGCCGCACCGCGGTCCCGAGCGGCGCGCGCGCCACCGCGTCCATCTCCTCGACGAGCACGCGCGACATCTGCTCCATGTGCCGCTCGACCAGCGCCGCCACCAGCGCCTCCTTCGACGGGAAATATTGGTAGAGCGAGCCGATGCTGACGCCGGCCGCCTCGGCGATGCGGTTGGTGCTGGCGCGATCGAAGCCGTCGCGCTGCAAAATGCGAGCGGTGGCGGTGAGGATGACGTCGATGGTCACACGCGAGCGCGCCTGCGTCGGCAGCTTCCTCGGTGCGGTGCGGGCCTTCGCCATGGCTCCTCGTGGTTGCGCCGCGGTTACGGCGCGGTTACGGCAATGCGAGTAGTCAATGTGAGCGATCGCTCGCATTATAGCAAGCATGCAAACCACCGCGACCATCCCGCGACTCTCCGGCCGGCCGCTGGTCGGCAACCTGTTCGAGTTCCGCAACCACCGCATCGCGCTGCAGCGGCGCCTCGCCGCCGAGTGCGGCGATCTCGGCTGGCTGCGCCTCGGGCCGATCAAGGTGCTGATGGTCAGCTCCGCGCCGCTCGCGCACGAGCTGCTCACCGAGCACGCCGACGTCCTGCGCAAGAGCGCGGGCCTGGGCCAGTTCGCGCGCCCGCTGCTCGGCGACGGGCTGCTCACCAGCGAGCACGAGCCGCACCACCGCCGCCGCCGGCTGCTGGCGCCGGCGTTCCAGCACAAGCGCATCGCCGGCTACGCGCAGGTGATGGCCGACTACACCGAGCGCGCCGCCGCCGCGTGGGACGACGGCGCCGAGCTCGAGCTCGCCGACGAGATGATGCGGCTGACGCTGGCGATCGTCTCGAAGACGCTGTTCGACGCCGAGGTCGGCGAGGACGCGGCCGCCATCGGCGAGGCGCTCACCATCGCCATGAAGCACGTGATCGACGAGGTGACGCGCCTGGTGCACGTGCCGCTGGCGTGGCCGACGCCGCGCAACCACAAGCTGCGCCGCGCGGTGGCGCGCCTCGACGAGATCGTCTACCGCCTGATCGCCCGCCGCCGCGCGCTCGACGTCGATCGCGGCGACGTGCTCTCGATGTTGCTACTGGCGCGCGACGAGAACGACGGCAGCCAGCTCTCCGACGCCGAGGTGCGCGACGAGGCGATGACGCTGCTGCTCGCCGGCCACGAGACCACCGCCAACGCGCTGGCGTGGGCCGGCCTCTTGCTCGGCCGCCACCCCGAGGCGTACGCGCGGCTGCGCGACGAAGCCGACCGCGTGCTCGCCGGCCGCACGCCTACGTTCGAGGATCTGCCGCGCCTGCCGTACGCGACGCAGGTGCTCAAGGAGTCGATGCGCCTCTATCCGCCGGCGTACCTGCTCGGCCGCGTCGCCGAGCGCGACCTCACGCTCGGCGGGCGCCGCGTCGCCGCCGGCACGACCGTGATGGTGAACATCTTCGGCATCCACCACCGCGCCGACTATTTCCCCGAGCCGGAGAGGTTCGTACCCGAGCGCTTCGAGCCGGCGGCGGAGAAGGCGCTGCCGCGCTCGGCGTTCCTGCCGTTCGGCGGCGGCGCGCGCATCTGCATCGGCAATCACTTTGCGCTGATGGAGGGCGCGCTGATCCTGGCGACGCTGGCGCAGCGCGTGGAGCTCGAGGTGCTGACCGAGGGCGAGGTCGACGCCGAGCCGCTGATGACGCTGCGCCCGCGCGGCGGCGTGCGCGTGCGCGTGCGACGGCGGCGATGATGCGAGCGTCGGCGGTCGGTGGTAAAAAGGGTCATGCGATGGATCGCCTTGGCTTCGACTATCTTGCTCGCGGGTTGTGTCGTCGAGTCGCGCGTCTTCTGCACCGATAATACGCAGTGCCCGAAGGTGGCGCCGTTTTGCGATCTCACGGTGAACGCCTGCCAGAGCGCGGCGGTTCTCGTCGACGGCGGCGCCGACGCCACGCCGACCAACTGCACGACCAGCGCGATGTGCGGCCCGGCCAAGCCGATCTGCGACGGCGGGATGTGCCGCGCGTGCGTGCCGGTCACCGACGACGGCTTCTGCCTGAACCGAAACCCGGCCACGCCCTTTTGCGCGCCCAACGGCCAATGCGAGCAATGCGCCAAAAGCTCCCAATGCACGCAAGCCGGCAAAACCTTCTGCGACGGCACCACGTACCAATGCCGCCCCTGCCTCAACGCCGACTGCCCCAGCGGCGTCTGCAACAAAGGGACGAATGTCTGCGTTCCCGGAACGAACGTCTATACCGTGGACGCGACGCTATGCCCCAGTCCCAGTTCGCCGATGTTCTGCACTTTGCAAGCGGCCGTCACCGCCGCGGCAGGAGATTCCACGATTAAAGACATTGTCATCAAAGGAAACTCGTCTGCGTATCTTCAAAACATTTCAATCATGAATGACATAACGATTATCGGTCCATATGCAGACGCGCCGCCGTCCAAGTCGCCGTCAATAATGCCCGCGACGATTCAAAGCTCGCAAAACGGAATCGCAGTCATTCAAGTCGGCGGCACTGCGCACGTCACGCTCGATGGCGTCGTCGTTTCAGGCGGCACTCAAACCGGGGGATTTGGAATCAGTTGCTTCGGTGCGCACCTCGATATCTTTCGAAGCGTGGTGACTTCAAACTTCGACACGGGAGTCGTCGCGAATTCTCCCTGCACGCTCACGATTGACCAATCAATCATCGGAAGCACATCGGGCAGCGTGGGTAACGGCGGTGGTGGAATAAAGATCGTTGATACGTCATCGACCATTCAAAACAGTTTCATTGTTGGGAATGGGAATATGAACGCGAATATTCAGGCGGTTACTTATAGCTTTTCGGCGGTGCCGCCGGCGGAGACGTTTTATAACAATACCGTCGCCGATAATAACGGCAAAGGCGGAACGGCCGGCATTCAGTGCCTCGGCGTGAGCGGCGGCACCATGATCGGCTTTTACAACACCATCTTCTGGCAGAACTACGCCAATCCGGTCGCCGGCAAAGTCCTCGCCGAGACCAGCGGCTTCTGCCTCGATCATTACTCCGCCACCGACGACGCCGCGGCCTTCATCAGCGGCGATCACATCGTCAAGCTCGGCGGGGCGAATCCGCCGCCGGGGTTCGTGGCGGCGGGGGATTATCACATTCAGGCGAATTCGGCGTGCGTGGCGCAGGGGACCACGGTGAGCGCGCCGCTATATGATATTGACGGCGATGCGCGCGGACCGGCGAACGACATTGGCGCCGATCAGCATTGATTCAACCGATTGAGGATTGATCAGGCGACGTGATAACGCGCGAGGCGCTTATGCCCGACCAACTTGATCTCGCCCTTTTGCCGCAGCTTTTGCAATGCCCGCGCGGCCATCGCGCGATTCAAACCCAAAGCGTCGACAATCTCGCCCAAACGAATTCCGGTCTTCGAGCTCTTCACCGCCTCCAGCACCTTCGCCTCGACCTGCTCGCTCCCGCCACGACCGCGCCCACGCCCGAGCCCCAGATTGACCGCGCGCCCCGAGCCACCGAGGAGCGACCGCAAAGCCTGCACCGTGCGCCGATCGGCTTCCGCATTGGCGAGCGCCGCTTTGATTCGATCGGCAAAGGCCGTTACTTCTGCAACCGTGAGCGTGTTCTGAGCCATATGCAAACGTAAACCATATCCGTCGTTTTCGAGTCAAGAAATGAATCAAGGTTGTAATGAAATGGCGCTAATTCGACAATACTAGGCAAACCGTCAAAAACGGGATCCACCGACGGCGGGACCTCGTGGTATAGTGTCGTCCCTTTCAGGAAAAGCCCCGTGGACTATAAAGAGACCCTCAATCTTCCGGTAACCGAATTCCCGATGAAAGCCGACCTCGCGCGCCGCGAGCCGGAGATTCTCCGACGGTGGGACGAGGAAAAGCTGCACGAGCAAATCCTCTCCGCGCGCCGCGGCAGCGCGCCCTACGTGTTTCACGATGGTCCGCCATATGCCAATGGGCATATCCATTACGGCCATATCCTCAACAAGATATTGAAAGACATCGTTTGTAAGTTTCGCACCATGGCCGGCCGCTACGTCGAGTTCAAACCGGGTTGGGATTGCCACGGTTTGCCGATCGAGCTGGCGGTATTACGGGAGCACGGCGACCGCGCGCAGCATTTGAACGCCGTCGAGATCCGCCAGGCCTGTCACGAGTACGCCATGAAATGGGTGGGCGTGCAGCGCGACGAGTTCAAACGACTCGGCGTCTTCGGCACCTGGGATCGGCCGTATTTGACGCTCGATCACTCGTACGAAGCCACCATCGTGCGCGAATTGGCGATATTCGCCGAAAAGAAACTCTTATATCGCGATTTGAAACCGGTGCATTGGTGTATGTCCGACCGCACCGCGCTGGCCGAGGCGGAGATCGAATACGACGAGCACCACGTCTCGCCGTCGATCTACGTCAAGTTCGCATTGCCCGAGCCCGGGCTATTCGCCGTCATTTGGACCACCACGCCGTGGACGCTGCCGGCCAACCTGGCGATCGCCTATCACCCGCGCTTCGACTACGTCACCGTGTCGGCGCGCGGCGAGCGTTATATCGTCGCCGAGAAGCTGGCGGACGCGTTCGTCAAAGCGTGCGGCCTCGAGGAGACCGCGCCGCGCGCGCGCTTCGACGTGGCGCGCTTCGGCGAATTGAAAGCGGCGCGCCATCCGTTCCTCGATAAAGAGTCGCGCCTGCTGCCGGGCGAGCACGTCACGCTCGAGCAGGGCACGGGCCTGGTGCACACCGCGCCCGGCCACGGCGCCGACGATTACCAGCTCGGCAAACAATATGGCCTGCCGATCTACGCGCCGGTGGGCGACGACGGGCGATTCACCGACGGGCCGTGGAAGGGCGAGCCGGTGCTCAAGGCCAATCCGGCGATCGTCGAGGAGCTGCATAAGAGCGGCGCGCTGCTCTCGCCGCCGAACGCCAGCGTCACCCACTCGTATCCGATCTGCTGGCGCTGCAAGAAGCCGGTGATCTTCCGCGCCACGTGGCAGTGGTTCGCGCGCATGGACGGCGAATTCAAGCTGCGGCAAATTGCCCTCGACGAGATCGAGCGCACCGAATGGATTCCGCCGTGGGGCAAGAATCGCATTCGCGGCATGATCGAGAATCGCCCCGATTGGGTGCTGTCGCGCCAGCGCGTGTGGGGCGTGCCGATCCCGGTGCTGTATCCGCCGTCGGGCGGCGAGCCGGCGGCCAGCCCGGCGCTGATGCGGCGCATCGCCGACATCTTCGAGCGCGAGGGCGCGGGCGCCTGGTATTCGAAATCGGCCGAGGAATTGGGCGGGCCGGAATATCGCGATTACACCAAAGGCCAGGATATCGTCGACGTCTGGTTCGAGTCGGGCGTGTCGTGGGCGGCGGTGTGCGAGGGCAAGCCGGGGCTCGACGCGTCGACGCCGGCGGATCCGCGGCCGGCCGATCTATATCTGGAAGGATCGGATCAACATCGCGGCTGGTTTCACTCGGCGCTGCTCACCGGCGCGGCGACGCGCGGGCACGCGCCGTATCGCGCGGTGCTGACGCACGGCTTCGTGCTCGACGAGCGCGGGCGCCCGTACTCGAAGTCGGAGATCGAGAAGGCGCGGCGCGAGGGAAAGAAGGTCGAGTACATCCCGCCCGAGGAGGTCTTGAAGCAGCAGGGCGCGGAGCTGTTGCGCTTGTGGGCGGCGCAGGCGGACTTTCGCAACGACGTGGCGTATTCGCGCGCGCACCTCACGCAGCTCGGCGAGTCGTATCGCAAGATCCGCAACACGGCGCGTTTTCTCCTCGGTAATCTGCACGACTTCGATCCGGGCGCGGCGCCGCCGCCGGCGGGCGCCTTCGATTGGCTCGATCGCCATTTGCAAAAACGCACGCACGAATTGGCGCAAAGCGCGCGCGCGGCGTACGAGCAGAGCGAGTTCCACGTGGTGTTCCGCGCGCTGTCCGATTTCTGCGCCGGCGATCTCTCGTCGCTGTACCTGGACGTGCGCAAGGATCGGCTGTATTGCGACGGCGCCGATTGGCCCGAGCGGCGCGCGACGCAGCACGTGCTCTACGCGGCGCTGCGCGTGGTCGCCACCGCGATGGCGCCGATCTTCTGCTTCACCGCCGAGGAGATCTGGTCGCACCTGAAGAAGCGGCCGGGCGATCCGGCGAGCGTGCACCTGGCGCTCTTCGACGAGCCGCCGGCGATCGGCGAGCCTCACGCCGAGCTGCTGGAGTTGCGCGGGCTCGTGCAAAAAGAGCTCGAGGCGTTTCGCGCGCAAAAGAAAAGCTCGCTCGACGCGCACGTGATATTGGAGATGGGTTCATTGAACGAGAGTCCGGAGCTGCTCGCGGACCTGTTCATTGTCTCCAAAGTCACCGTGATGCCGAAGAGCGCGACACCGATTCGCATCGAGGACGCCAGCGGCCACAAGTGCGCGCGCTGCTGGAAGTGGACGGCCGATCCGTGGACGCCCGAGGCGCCGATTTGCCGTCGCTGCACGCGCGCGCTAAACCGAGAGACGTAATTCATGGCCGCCAAGTACAAAGCCTTCCTGATCGCGATCCTCCTGTCGCTGGCGCTGGATCAAGGCAGCAAGATCTGGGCGCGCCACTCGCTCAAGCCGAAATATCCCGACGTGGTGACGGTGATCCCGGGATTCTTCGAGCTGCGCTACTCGGAGAACACCGGCTCGGCGTTCGGGCTGTTTCGCAGCCTGCCCTACGCGCGCTACCTGTTCTTCGTCGTCGGCATCGGCGCGCTGTGGGTGGTGTCGAGCTACCTGCGGCGCGCCAAGCCGGAGCAGCGGCGGCTCGGCGTCGAGCTCGGGCTGCTCGCCGGCGGGGCGATCGGCAACATCATCGATCGCGCGGCGTTCTCGCGCGTCACCGACTTCATCGTGTGGAAGGTCGCGGGGCACGAGTGGCCCACCTTCAACGTCGCCGACGCGGCGCTGGTGCTCGGCGTGATCGGCTTCCTGTTCGACCTGCGCCCCGACGAGAAAAACGCGCCCGCGGCGTCGAAAGCGCAAAAGCGCCGCACGTGAAACCGGTCCTGTTCGCGTTTCACGCTCCGATCCTCGGCGAAGTCACCTTCCCCGCCTACTTCACGCTGCTGGCGATCGGCTTCGGCCTGGCGATGGTCCTCACCGTGCGCGAGTCGCGCAAGCTCGGGCAGGATCCGCAGCGCATCCTCGACACCAATTTGTGGATGGTGGTGTGGGGCGTGATCGGGGCGCGCGTGCTGCACCTCGTCGCCGACGGGCACTTTCACGACTACGTCAACCTGTGCCGCGCGCCAGAGCTGGTGCCGGCGATCGACGCCAAGGTCTCGTGGTGCGCGACCGCGGCGCAGTGCGGGTACGATTATTTGTGCAACGCAGCAACTCACACGTGCCATCCGCCCAAGGACTGCTTCGCGGCGCTCGAGATCTGGCGCGGCGGGCTCGCCTACTACGGCGGGTTCCTCGCGGCGGTGCCGTTCGCGTGGTGGTACGTGCGCAAGCATCAGCTCGGCTGGTGGAAGACGGCCGACCTGGCGTCGCCGGGGATCATGCTCGGGCTGTTCTTCGGGCGCATCGGCTGTTTTTTGAACGGCTGCTGCTACGGCAAAGTGACGCAGTCCGCGATCGGCGTGGTGTTCCCGCGCGGCTCGGCGCCGTGGCGCGCGCAGCTCGACGATCACGTGATCGCCGCCGGCGACGCCGCGCGCGCGGTGCACCCGACGCAGCTCTACGAGTCGGTCGCGTGCCTCGCGATCTTCGCGCTGCTCTACTACGTCGTGCGCCCGCGGCGGCGCGCGTTCGGGCAGGTGTTCGCCTCGATGCTGATCTTCTACGCGCTGGCGCGCTCGATCTGCGAGGTGTTCCGCGATGACGATCGCGGCGTGTTCTTCGGCGGCTGGGTGTCGACGTCGCAGCTGATCTCGCTGCCGCTGGCGGCGGGCGGCATCGCGCTCTTGTGGTGGCTCGCACGGCAGCGGCGCGCGGTGGCGGCGGGCGCATAGCATGCGGCCGGTGCTGTTCGGCCTTCGCGCGTTCGGGCAGCAGGCGGAGGTGCACAGCTACGGCGTGGCGATCGCGGCGGCGTTCATCGTCGCCATCTGGATCGGCGCGCGCACGGCGAAGCGGCTCGGCGAGGACGCGGAGTCGGTGCGCGACCTGTGCTTCTGGCTGCTGGTGTCGTCGATGCTCGGCGCGCGCCTGCTGTTCGTGGTCACCAACCTGCCGTCGTTCGCCGAGAGCTGCCGCGTCGGGCTCGGGCCCGAGCATTCGCTCAGGGACGCGCTGTGGGGCTGCACGCGCGCGCTGCACGTCTGGGAGGGCGGGCTGGTTTTTTTCGGCGGGCTGTTCGGCGCGGTGCTGGCGGCGCTGTGGTTCACGCGGCGGCGGGGCATGAGCTTCGCGCGCACGGCGGACGTGCTGGCGCCGTCGGTGGCGCTGGGACATTTCTTCGGGCGGCTCGGCTGCTTCGCGGCCGGCTGCTGCTGGGGACGCGAGTCGAGCGCGCCGTGGGCGATGCGCTTTCCGCCGGCGAGCTTGGTGTTCCAGCAGTACGTCACCGACGGGCGGCTCGACTCCGCGGCCGGCGCCACACCGCCGCTGCACCCGGTGCAGCTCTACGAGGCGCTGGGCGAGCTCTTGCTGTTCTTCGCGCTGGCGTGGCTGGCGCGCCGCAAGCGCTACGACGGACAGGTGCTGGTGGCGTACCTCGCCGGCTACGCGGCGCTGCGCTTCGTCGTCGAGCTGTTTCGCGGCGACGCGGGGCGCAAGTTCGTGGCGCCGTGGCTCTCGACGTCGCAGCTGATCGCGCTCCTGAGCGTGCCGCTGGCGATCGGCCTGGCGGTGCTGTTTCGCCGTCAGCAACGCGCTTTTTCGCGCGTCTGAAAAACGCGTGCTAGCGTCGGCGCATGAGGCGAAGCGCGTTGGTGATCGGGCTGCTCGCGCTCGGCGGCTGCGACCTGCTGTTCCCCGAGTTCTCGGGCGGGCACGTCGACGCGTCGATCGACGACGGCGGCGCGCTCCCCGACGGCGGCACCGCCGGCCCGCACGTGGCCGGGTCGATCTGCGCGCTCGCCGACCTGCGCGATTTTCGCAGCTGCATGACCGGACACGGCGGCGGATTTCGCGTGAGCGTCGAGGAGACGCGCGACGTGACGACCGCCGACGCGATGGGCAACTTCGTGCTGCCGCTCTCGACGTCGCTCGAGCTCGCGACGGTGGCGGCGGTCGATCCGACGGGCGCGGCGGAGCCGACGATCGTGATGGTGGCGCTGCGCGGCGGCGCCGCCGACGGCGTCGGGCTGCCGATCGCCGGCGCGCAGGCGCTTCAGCAGGCGGCGGCGCTCAACGGGTTCTCCGTCGACGGGACGCGCGGCATCGTGCTGGCGTGGGCGGTCGATGCGCAGGGCACGCCGGTCGCGGGCGCGTCGGCGCAGGCGGCGGGCGGCGTCGGCGTCGGCCCGCTCTACGAAGGCGGCGCCGCGAACGAGCTCGAGCTCGGCAACACCACCGGCGCGCGCGGCGTCGTCGCCTGGTTCGACGTCCCGCCGCGCCAGCTCGTCCTCACCCTCGCCGCCCCCGCCAACGGCGCCCTCGCCGGCGACCAATTCACGCTCCCCATCCGCCCCGGCGCGGTGACGATCACCACGCTCCTCCTCCCACCGCGCTCGTAACGCCGGAAGACTAAAACGCCATGACGCCAGCAGACGCCAATATTAGTATTTTTAAATATATAAATATTCTGAATCTTCTTGGCGTCTGCTGGCGTCATGGCGTTTCAATCCTCTGTCGGCTCTACGCGAGCGCGCGGAGGAAGGCTTCGGCTTTGACGCGGGTCTCGAGTAATTCCTCGTCGGGGAGGGAGTCGGCGACGATGCCGCCGCCGACGGAGAGGATGAGCTCGCCCGAGCGGACGACGGCGGTGCGGATGGCGAGCGCGAGATCGAGGTGGCCCGAGGCGCCGAGCCAGCCGAGCGCGCCGCAGTAGGGGCCGCGGCGCACGCCCTCGAGCTCGTCGATGATCTCCATCGCGCGCAGCTTGGGCGCGCCGGTGATCGAGCCGCCGGGGAACGTCGCGGTCAGCAGGTCGCCGAGGCCGACGCCGGGACGCGGGCGCGCACGCACCGTCGAGACCAGGTGGTGCAGCGTCGGCAGCGTCACCAGGCGCGCGTAGCCGTCGACGTGCACGCTGCCGGTCACCGCCACGCGGCCGAGATCGTTGCGCTCGAGATCGACGATCATCAGGTGCTCGGCGTTCTCTTTCTCCGACGCGCGCAGGACGGCGGCGAGCGACGCGTCGCGCTCGGCGTCGGCGCCGCGCGGGCGCGTGCCTTTGATCGGGCGCGTCTCCAGCGACGACGGCGACGCGCGCAGGAACAGCTCGGGCGAGTTGCACACGAGCGCGCCGGCGCCGGTGCGCAGGTAGGCGCCGAGCGGCGCGGGGGCGGCGGCGCGCAGGCGGAGATAGAGCGGCAGCGCGCCGTCGTCGTCGAGCGGCGCGAACAGGCGGTGCGAGAGGTTCACCTGGTAGCAGTCGCCGGCGCGCAGGTAGTCGAGCACGCGCTCGACGCGCGCGCGGTAGTCCGCGTCGGCGATTCCCCAGCGCACGGCGCCGACGCGCGGAGCGGCGAGCGGCGGCGGCGCGCGCTCGAAGCGGCGCAGGAGGCGCGAGGCCGCTTCGCCGTCGAGCGCCAGGATCTCGGCGTGCTGGTTTATTCGGTCGAATCGCCAAACCGCTGCATAGCGCGCGAAGTCGAGCTCGGGCAGGCCGAGCTCGTCGCGGGCGGCGAGCGTGCGGCCGGCGGAGCGCGCGACCAGCTCGGCGCCGAGATCGTAGGCGAGGTAGCCGACGGCGAGCGGCCACGGCTTGTCGTCGATCGGGCCGGCCGACCAGCGGCGCGCGGCGGCCTCGAGCAGCTCGAGCGGGCGGCCGGCGTCGCCGCGGCGCCAGACGAGGCCGTCGATCGGATCGCAGCCGGCGAACGAGAAGCGGCCGAGCCCGTCGGCGTCGGAGGCGCCGTCGAGCAGGAACGGGCGCTCGCCGCGCGAGAGGCGCCGCAGGACCTCGACGGGATCGCGCTCGCCGCACGCGACGCGAATCACTTGGGCGGCTCGGCGCTCGCGGGATCTTTCGGCGCATCACTCGACGGCGACGGCGACGGCGATGGCGGCGGCGCGAGCTGCTTGTTGCGCTCGCCCACCGCGCGCACGAACACGCGAAAGTAGTCGAGCGCCGAGAGCACCGACATCGCCAGCGCGAGGTACAGCGTCACCATCCCGACGGCGTGGAAGTTGATGACCAGCGGCTCGTCGCGGATGGTGAAGCTTTCGAGGCCCCACACGCGGTAGCGAAAATGGATCAAGAGGAACATCGTGCCGACCATCTGAAGCGCGGTTTTCTGTTTGCCTTGATCGGAGGCGGAGAGCACGAGGCCCTCGGACACCGCGATCGATCGCAGGCCGGTCACCGCCAATTCGCGCGCGAGCAGCGCGACCACGAGCCACGGCGGAACGCGATCCATCGCGGTCAGGTAGACCAGCACCGCGGTCACCATCAGCTTGTCGGCGAGCGGGTCGAGGAACTTGCCGAGCACGCTGACCTGCTTGCGGCGGCGCGCCAGCCAGCCGTCGAGCGAATCGGTGAGCGACGCGGCGAGGTAGATCAGGCAGGCGACGAACGAGCGCACCGGCGAGTAGTTGTCGATGAACAGGAGGATCGCCGGGATCATGACAATGCGGCCCATCGTCAGGATGTTCGGCAGGTAGCGCGACTCGCGCGCCAGGTCGGTGGCGCCGCGCTTCTTCTTGCGTTTGCGCTTGAGCTTCTCGAGCGCCATCCGACTAGAGTGCGGCGGGTTCTTCCAAGATCAAGACGCCTTCGCCGGTGCACTCTATATAAGGAGTCGGCGCGCCGCCCTCCGAGTGGAGGACGCGCGGGACCACGCGGCCGATCCAGCCGAGCAGCGTCGAGGAGTCGACGTAGAGCGGAGCGTCGGCTTCGATCTTGAGCGTGAAGGCGGCGCGCTCGGTGCGCGCGACCAGGCGTCCGGTGCCGCGGAATTGCACCACGCGCATCGAGTCGGGGCCGCCGCCGGGGACGCGGCCGTTCTCCCAGTGCAGGCTCTCCTCGAAGGCGAACAGCGACTGCTCGCGCACGTAGACGATGTCGTCGGCGAGCGCGAGCAGCGTGAAGCGCGCGCCGCGCGGCGCGACGACCATCAGCCCTTTGCCGACGGAGACGAACATCGCCTCGGCGCCTTCGCCGAACGGCTCGTCGACCGCCTGGCCGCGCACGCGGCGCTGGAGCGGCTCGAACGTGAGCTGGCCCGTCGAGGCGATGGCGCCGAAGGTGCGCGTCGGCAGCCGCCCGTCGACGCGCAGGACCAGCATGCCGCCCTCGGCGAGCGCGAACGGATCGCCCATTCCGCCGGGACGCAAGAGGCGCGCGGTGGCGAACGCGGCGACGGGGCGCGGCGGCTCGAGCAAAAGCGGCAGCACCGAGCCGCCGGCGGGCACGCCTTCGGGACCCGGCAGCGGCGGACGCTCGCCGGGCACGCGCAATTGCCACGCGCCCGAGCGGCGCGCCTCCTCGACGGGCGCCTCCAGCTCGACGGCGGCGAACGGCTGATCCTTGCCGAGCACGCGCTCGCCTTCGCCGGCGGCGCGCCGCAGTTCGCCGCGCACCGCGAGCGCCTCGTCGGCCTGCGCCATGCGCTCTTCGACCTGCTTGGCCAGCTCCGTCTGCCCGCCGCGGATGAACGCGTCGCGCGCGTGCGACAGATCGCCGGCGCGCATCAGCGCCAGGCCCAGGTAGCCCTGCGCGCGCGCGTTGTCGGGCTCGACGTCGACGACGCGCTTCAGGTTGCTGCTGGCGTCGGCGAAGCGGCCCATGCGCAGCTCGACCAGCCCGAGGTTCAAGCGCAGCGCGGTGTCGTCGGGAAAACCTTCGGAGAGCTGCAAGTACGCCGAACGCGCCTCTTCGTAGCGGCCGGCGCGAAAGAGAAACAGGCCGCGCAGGTTGCGCGCGCGCAGATCGTCGCCGCGCAAGCTGAGCGCGCTGCCGATCTCGCGCTCGGCCTCGTCGAGCTTGTCGCCGCGCAAGAGCTCACTGGCGCGTTGCAGGTGCTCGGTGAGTTGCTGCTCGGCTTGGTCCATGGGCCCCGCGTGCGACGGTACCGCGGCGACCGGCGGGTTTCAAGAACCGCGCGTCTTGAACTGGTAGTAGTAGCGCAGCACCATCTTCACGTACTGCTGCGTGGTCTCGTAGGGCGGCACGCCTTTGTATTTCTCGACGGCGCCGGGGCCCGCGTGATAGGCGGCGATGGTGAGCACGAGATCGCCCTTGAAGCGGTTCGCGTTCACGCGCAGGAGGCGCGTGCCGCCCAAAATATTTTCGCGCGGCTCGAACACGTGGTCGACGCGCTGCTCGCGCTGCACGTCGGGCATGAGCTGCATGAGGCCTTTTGCGCCGGCGCAGGAGACGACGCGCGGATCGTAGTCGCTCTCGACCTTGATGATGGCGCGCACCAGCGCTTGCGGCAGCGCGTAGAGGCGGGCGGCCTCGTCGATGAACGCGTCGTAGCGGGTGTAGCGATCGGGCGAGCGATCGGTGGCGGGCACGACGTCGGCGCGCGACTCGGCGCAGCCGGCGAACGACGTCGGGCCGGCGGCGCCCGAGATCATCCCCGCCTTGCCAGGGCCGGTCTTGTACAGGACCTTCCAGCGGTGGCCGCCGCCCGACGGTGGCGGGACGTTGGTGAAGTGGACGACGCCCTCTTTGTCTTCGTACGTGTAGATGTCGGCGCGCGCGGCCGAGGCGGCGAGGAGCGAGGCCAGGATCAACGCGGCGCGCACCCGCAGATCGTAACTGCCGTCGGAGAGGTTTGCAAAATCCGCGGAAGCTTCGTTATATGCGTCCGCATGATCGAGACCGACTACCTCGTGCTCGGCTCCGGGATCGCCGGCCTGTCGTTCGCGCTGCACGCCGCCGAGCACGGCCGCGTGGTGGTGGCGACCAAGCGCACCGCCGAGGAGTCGAACACCAACTACGCGCAGGGCGGGATCGCGGCGGTGCTCGATCCGGCCGACAGCTTCGAGGCGCACATCGCCGATACGCTCACCGTCGGCGAGGGGCTGTGTCATCGCGACGTGGTCGAGCTGGCGGTGCGCGAGGGGCCGGTGGCGGTGCGCGAGCTGGTCGAGCGCTTCGGCGTGCACTTCGATTCGAACGGCGGCGGCGCGCTCGACCTGGCGCGCGAGGGCGGGCACTCGGCGCGGCGCGTGGCGCACGCCAAGGACACGACGGGGCGCGAGATCGAGCGGGCGCTGCTCGCGGCGGCGCGCGCGCACGCGAACATCACGCTCATGCCCGATCACATGGGCGTCGATCTCTTGCAGCTGGCGAAGTACGGCGGGCCGGACGCGTGCTTCGGCGCCTATGTGCTCGACGAGAAATCGGGCGAGATTCGCACCATCGTCGCGCGCGCCACCGTGCTGGCGACCGGCGGCGCGGGCAAGGTCTACCTCTACACGACCAATCCGGATGTCGCGACCGCCGACGGGATCGCCATGGCGTATCGCGCGGGCGCGCAGATCGCGAACATGGAGTTCATCCAGTTTCACCCGACGTGCCTGTACCATCCGGCGGCCAAGTCGTTCTTGATCTCGGAGGCGCTGCGCGGCGAGGGCGGCGTGCTCAAGCTGCGCTCGGGCGAGACGTTCATGGAGCGCTATCACCCGATGAAGTCGCTGGCGCCGCGCGACGTGGTGGCGCGCGCCATCGACTCGGAGCTGAAGCGCACCGGCGACGACTTCGCGGTGCTCGACATGACGCACCTCGATCCGAAGTTTCTCGTCGAGCGGTTTCCGGCGATTCACGAGCGCTGCATGAGCTTCGGCATCGACATGCGCGTGCAGCCGATCCCGGTGGTGCCGGCGGCGCACTACTCGTGCGGCGGCGTGGTCGCGGACGATCGCGGGCGGACCACGGTGCGCAACCTGTACGCCGTCGGAGAAGTGGCGATGACCGGGCTCCACGGCGCGTGCCGGCTGGCGTCGAACTCGCTGCTCGAAGGGTGCGTGTTCGGGCGGCGCGCGGCGGACGACGTGCGCGAGGCGGGCTCGCTGCGGCCGTCGGAGGTCGCGCGCTGGTACGCGGGCGCGGCCACGCCTTCGGACGAGGCGGTCGTGATCACGCAGAACTGGGACGAGGTGCGGCGGCTGATGTGGAATTACGTCGGCATCGTGCGCACCGACAAGCGGCTCGAGCGCGCGCTCCGGCGCATCGAGCTCATCCGCGCGGAGATTCGCGACTACTACTGGAACTTCAAGGTGACGGGCGATCTGCTCGAGCTGCGCAACCTGGCGCTGGTCGCGCACCTGATCATCGAGAGCGCGCGGCTGCGCAAGGAGAGCCGCGGGCTGCACTTCAACGCGGACTATCCGCGCAAGGACGAGCGCTTCGCGAAGGACACGGTGCTGCGTCGGGGAAGTGGGCCGGAGCCGGCGTAGCGAAGATCAGATCGAGCTGGTGGGACGAAGGTCGGCGCGGCACACGCCGTGATCGCACATGCTGTTGGTGCCGCACTGCGAGTCGGAGGCGCACAGCGCGTGGCAGTAGGCGTTGATGCAGCGCGAGGCGCCGCCGCAGTCGTTGTCGAACACGCACTGCGCGGTCTGCGGCTGCACGTCGTCGGTGCAGATTCCGCCGGCGCACACCTGGCCCGTCGGGCAGCCGACTTCGGTGCAGGTGGCGTGGCAGCCGCCGTTCGAGCAGACGCGGCCGGCGCCGCACTGCGAATTCGTCGAGCACAGCGCCAGCGTGGCGGTGCCGCAGGTGATGGTGCCGTCGGTGCGGCAGCGGCTGCCGGCGCAGGTCTCGCCGGCGGCGCAGTCGGTGTTCGCGGCGCAGCCGGCGAGGCAAACGCCCGACGCGCAGATCAGCGGCGAGCCGCAGTCGCTGTCGGCGACGCAGCTCTGCGTCGGCACGCGCGAGTTCGGCGGCACGTTCGACGACGGCGGATTTTGCTGATTGGGATTTTGCGGATTGCTCGGCGTGCTCGGATCGCTCGGCCCCGTGATCGAACCACCAACGGCGTGGTTCTCCTTGGTACAGGCGGAGCCCGCGAGCACGAGCGCGCTCGCACACAGCGTTCCGAGCAGGTGGAAGTTCAGGCGCGACATCATGCTCCTCCGGGTTCGGGCCTCGACGAGGCGAACGCACTACAAGCGCCGTGCCGCCGGCTGCCGCAAGTTACTCGTTGATTTTTCAGCACAAACGTCAGGGCTGCTGGGGCGCGCGTGAACGATGCTTCACAATAATGGTTGTGAACGGGCATTGGCTTGACGTGCGTGGCGGGCGCCCATACGCTCGGCGGATGGCGAGCGCGCGCCTCGGCGCGGTGGCGCTGACGGCGTTGATCGGCTGCGCGCGTGCGCCGTCGGTGGCGCGCCCCGAAACCGGGCTCGCCGCGTACCGCCGGGCGCTCGAGCGCGACGACGCTCGCGCCGCCTACGCGCTGCTCGCGGCCGACGTGCGCCAGCGAGTGACCGAGGCCGAGTTCGCCGCCCGCTGGCGCGCCACCGTCGAAGAGCGAAAAAATCAGTCGGCGCAGCTCCAGGTCGCGGTCACCGAGCGCCAGGTGACCGAGCACGCCCGGGTGGTGCGTGCCGACGGTCGCTCGAGCTTTGCGGTGCTCGAGCAGGCGGGGTGGCGAGTCACCGCCCCGCGGTCGAGCGAGCCGGGGCCTCAAACCCCCGAGGAGGCGCTGCGCCGCTTCGCGCGGGCCCTCGAGCAGCACAGCTTGGAGAGCCTGCTCGCCCTGCTCTCCGACCCGCTGCGAGGCCTCGTCGAGCACGAAATCGAGGAGCGCCTCGGCCGCCTGAAAAAGGCGCTCGGGCAGCCGGTTACCGTCGACGGCGACCACGCGCGCGTGCTCTACGATCCGCGCTTTCACGTCGACCTCAAACGCGAGAACGGCACCTGGCGCGTCGCCGACTTCAACTGATGCTCGTAGGTTGCACTACACTGTAAAATTCGCTAAACGGCTACGCCCGTCGCCATCGCATTCCGCCTCAGCAGGGGGGTCCGCCAGTAGCCACCAGCTAAATTTGCGCAGGCGCTGGGACTATTGCCGCGACGCGGCGCGCTGCGGCAAAATGGGTGAGCGCTTCTGTCACAGTTGAGCAACGGAATAAAATTCCGCGTTCCACGTTATTGACTTGAAATCACGGCGTAAAGATACAGATTGAAATGGCTGGGCATAGATAGTGCTTAGGTGGACGGCGGCCTGGCAGAATGCCCGGCCCAACCGGAGGACAAGATGCTCGAGTTCAACGTAGGCGATAAAGCGGTCTATCCGGCGCAGGGGGTCGCGGAGGTAGTTGGTATCGACCAGAAGGAAATCTCCGGCAAGATCCAGAAATTTTACGTTCTGCGCGTGCTCGACAGCGACATGCGCATTCTGGTTCCGGTAGACAAGGCCGAGCAGGTCGGGCTGCGCGAAGTCGTGCAGGAGGATCAGATCCGCGAGGTGTACGACATCCTCAAGGAGAAGGAGCTCCACATCGACAAGCAGACCTGGAACCGCCGGTATCGCGGCTTCATGGAGAAGATCAAGACCGGCAGCCTGTTCGAGGTCGCCGAGGTGTTTCGCGATCTGTACCGGCTCAAGACCACCAAGACCCTCTCGTTCGGCGAGCGCCGCATGCTCGACACGGCGAAGAACCTGATCGTGAAGGAGCTCTCGGTCGCCAAGAACACCACCGAGGTCAAGGTCGAGAAGGAGCTGGAGCGCATCTTCAGCTGCTGATCGATCCGCGGTTTTTCCCTTGGAAGGCGGGCTTCGGCCCGCCTTCTTTTTTTGTGTTATAAAATCGCCTGAACGGAGGCCCGATGAGCGATCTGATCGCAAAGGTGAAGGCGCTCTTGCTCACGCCCAAGGCCGAGCTGCCCAAAAAGCTCGCCGAGCCGGGCGAGCTCAAGGCGGTGCTGATTCCATACGTCGCGGTCCTGGCCGCGCTCGGCCCGATCACCGCGTTCATCTCGAGCGGGCTCATCGGCATCTACCACTCGGGCACGACCATCTTCGGCATGAACATCCCGGGCGGCTTCATCCGCACGCCGATCCGCTCGCTGTTCACGTCGATCCTCTCGTACGCCGTGTCGATCGCCGCGTGGTGGTTCTACGGATTCCTGCTGGCGACGCTCGCGCCTTCGTTCGGCGGCCGCAAGGACATGGGCGGCGCGCTCAAGGTCGCCGCCTACTCGATGACCCCGATGTGGGTCGTCGGCGCGCTCGGCCTGTTCAACACCATCCCGCTCCTGGCGCTGCTGCTCTTCTGGCTACCCGCGATCGGCGCGATGGTCTACGCGGTGATGATCGCCATCTGGGCCGTGCCGCTGCTCCTCGGCACGCCGGAAGACAAAGCGGTCGGCCACGCGCTCGCCGCCGGCGGCATCGCGGCGATCTCGGTGCTGGTGGTCTACGGCCTGGTGGTCGGCCTGATCTTCAGCATGATCCTCGCGACCGCGTTCCACTAAGCCGACGCGACCGGCAGCTCGCCGCGCGTGGTCGAGAGATCCGCGTGCGCCTCGATCCAGCGCGCCACCAGCGGGTAGATCTCCGTCGGCGCCTCGCGCCCGATCAGCAAATCGTAGTGCCCGTAGTTGACGCGCATGCCCTGCGCGCGCGAGCAGATCTGAAATTGTTTGTCGGCCGACCCGACGCTGTCGAACGTCAGCTTCACCGCGTCGGGCGGCGCCAGCACGTCGCGGGTGCCGGCCAGAAACAGCGTCGGCGTGGTGATGCGCGGCAGCTCCGCGCGGTAGTCGCGCCGGTGATCGATCGATCGAAACGTGTCGTTCAGGATCCAGTCGGAATACTGAAGCAGCTCGTTACGCGAGAAGTTGGCGATCATGTTCACCATCGCCCGCCGCTGGATGTTCCCGTCGGTGTTCTCGGGATTGTGGATGATCTGCAGCGGCGACGGATGCCAATAACCGGACACCGGCGCCATCACGCGCATCAGCCAGCGGTGGCGCAGCCAGCGCAGGTTGCGCACCAGCCGCCCCGACAGCGATCGCGACATGCGCTTGAACGACGTCGGCCCGCCGAGCGACACCAGCGACGCCACCTCGAGCTCGCGGTGCGAGTCCGACAGCCACGCGTACGCCGCCAGCGCCCCCGTCGAGAAACCGACCAGGTGCAGCCGCCGCGCGCCGGTCGCCCGCACCACCGCCTGCGCCGCCGCCGGCAGGTCGCGCTCCGCGTACTCGTCGAACGACCAGTCGTAGCGCACCGGCGAGAACAGCCGCGGCCGCATCGACAGCCCGCGCCCGCGCAGCTCCACCAGCCACACGTCGTGCCCGCGCGCCGCCAGGTGCCGCGCCAGCGAGAGGTCGTCGGTGAGATCGAGGCTGTTGCGATTGGCGGCGATGCCGTGGATGAGGAGCACCGGCTCGGCCCTGAGCGTCTGCCCGGCCGGCCGATAGCGCGCCACCGCCAGCCGCCACCCGTCGCTGGTGGTGGCGAAATGGATCTCGTCGGGATAGCGCGGCACGAAGAAATATCGCGCCGCCAGAAACCCGGCGTAAATCAGGATCGCCAGCCCGACGATCGTGCTGCCGAGCACATAGGCCGCCGTCGCCACGCGCGAATTCTAGCATCCCCCGCCTTCCGAAATCTTGGGTCGTGGGACAAATGATTTGAAAGTGGGACACATCGTCGGTATCGCTCCCGATTGACGCGCTCCGTCTGTCAGGGTGGGCCTCAAACAAAACGGCCGAGCCGGTGCTTGAACACCGACTCGGCCCAGGAGGCCACGTGTTATGAGCACGCAACCGCCCACCCCGAAGCTACCGCCACGCCGCAAACGCAGCAAGGTCACACCCGAGGACGCCGCGCGCATCCGCGACGCGTGGATGGACCTGGAGCGCGCATGGTCGATCCTGCGCATGCTCCACCGCGTCGACCCGACCGGGCGGAACGCCATCGCGTCGATCTGCGTCCTCGCCTTCGCGGCGCTGTACCAGTTCGACGAGGCGATGGAAAACCTCGACGACGCGCTCGCTACCGTGCTGGTGCAGCCGTGAAGGCCCCCGCGCCGACGCAGGTTGACTGCACGTTCTCTGATCTCGACGCGCTCGACTACGCGCACCACGAGATCGGCCGCGCGCGCCTGATGCTGTCGCTTGCCGTCGAGAAGGACACCGCGAGCGACCGCGAGGAACGGCGGATGCTGCTGGATGCCGCGCTGGCGGCGCTCGATCCCGCCGTCGCCAAGTTCCGCCGCACGCTGCGCACGCTGTGGATGCGCCTCAACGGCGTCCGCCGCGCTCGCGCCCGCGCGCGGAACATCCGCCCCGTCGGGCACCGCACCGACCGCGACTAACCCCGCCTGCGGCAAAATGCCGTCTTCCGCTCTGCAATTATCCGTGCCATCCTCCGCGAGATCCGCCGATCGGCTCGGCGGGCAAAACAGCACGCAAGGCAGCATTATTGCGTGAGAATCCACCGTTCGGCTGGAGGGCATTGAAGCATGGCCGATCAGCAGGTTTTGGACCTTCGGGAAGTCAACGGCATCGAGATGGGTGTCTTGGCCGACGGAACCGCGTTCCTCACTGGACGCGCGCTCGCGAAGCTGTGCGGCGTAGCTCCGGCGTCGATCATCGGCCACAAGGATTCCTGGTCGGTCAACAAGGCGAACCCCAAGCTCAAGCGAATTCTCGACGAGCAGGGATTCTATGGGCGCGAACTCTTCATCCAGGAAGTGAAGGTCGGAAACGCCGACGCATACGCATACCCCGACGTGGTGTGCATGGCGTTGCTCGAATACTTCTCCTTCGAAGCGCAGCAGACCTCGGAGACCGCGCGCACCAACTACCGCACGCTCGCCCGCAAGACGCTGCGCGATGTCATCTACAAATCGCTCGGCTACGACCCGGAGGCGAAGGTTCCGCCGGCGTTCCGGCAGATCTGGGATCGTTTGCTCTTGGATACCTCGCCGAAGGGGTATTTCAACGTCTTCAAAGAGAACGCCGATTTCATGTTCAATGCGATCCGGCTCGGGCTGCCGCACAGCCCAAGCGTGGTTCCCGATATCAGCATCGGCCAAGCGTGGTCGAAGTATTGGACGGACAACGACCTCGAATCCAAATTCGGCGCCCGGAAGCGCTACGAGCACAACTACCCCGACGACTACCCGCAGGCGGCATCCAACCCGCAGCACCCATGGGTTTACCCGATAGAAGCGATCGCCGAATTCAAGAAGTGGATGATCAACGACTACACGCCGAATCGCTTCCCCGCGTACCTCAAATTGAAAGTCGAGCAGGGAATTCTGACGCCGAGTGCGCGCGATCTTCTCTTGAAGGACGTGGTGCCACTCAAGGCGCTCGGGCCGGCGACCAAACAGAGAGACCTCGACGCGATCGCGGCAGAAAACTCGACCGCCTACGAGCCGGTCATGTTTATTGACGCCAACGGCATCGAATGGAACTACAGCCTCGCGGCAAAGAACGGCGAGTGTGAATTCTGCGAAGACACCATCTACGCAAAAGACGGTCTCTTGCAGGTGGGAAAGCGCCGGATTCACCTCGACTGCTGGGAGACCTACTCCAGCATGGTCAAGAATATTCGTGACGACGACTAGCATGCGGCATTTTGCCGCATGTTCAAATTGCCCATCATGGAGTACGCCTATGCTCGGGAGGACACGAGCATGGCCAAAGTGCTGCCCTATCACACCGACACTGAGGAATATCCGCCGTCGCATCGAAACGTCCATCACGATCACGACGATTGCCAGTACGGGAAGGCGATCAAGCCCCACCATCGCGTGAAAGGAACCGGGAACAAGCCGCGCTGCAAAGAGTGCATCAAGCTCGGCTAACATGACTTCACCCGGAACGTGATCGCCCAATACGGGCCAGTCACTTCGTTCGCATCCAGAACATCCCACTCTCGCCGCAGCGACAGCACAGGCAATCCGTAGGCGAGACAGATCGCCAGCGCGCGCCAACCCGTTTCCGGCGTGCCGCTGAAGCGGACCGTTGGCTCTGGATAGGAATGCCCGGGGCCACCCTCGCACGACTCGAACGTCTCGATCCCGCTCAGGCGCAATCGCTTTACGTAGGTGCGAATGCCATCGTCGAGTCCCGCATAGTCGCGATCGAACTGCCGCGACTCCGTTTCTTCGATCTCGTGCGCGAGTTGGCGCATGCTGGCCTTCCGCCTGTCGAGCAAGCGCGATGAATTGCGGGCGGCGCGCATCAGGCCCGCTCCGTGCTAGCGCTGGCGACATGGCAAAGCGTCCCCGGTCCCGCGCGCCCAAGTCCGATCGCACCGACGTTCTCGCGAAGGGTCTCCGCGAGCGCGAACGTGAGATCATCGAGGACTACTTGGCGAAGAACCATGGGAACGTCGGCTCGACGGCAAACGCCCTCGGAATCACCCGCCGCGCGCTTGAGCGAAAGATGGCCGCGCACGGACTCCGCGAGGACGCTTCCGCGCTTCGCGAAAAATCTGGCATCCCCGGCCCGCGTTCGTAGACTGCGTATTTGCGTTCGCATTACCGCGCAACCGTTTGCGCATGTAATGTCGTAATTATTTTGAGTATCTAACGCCGCTAAGGCATTCCGCCGCATAATCGCGTGCGCAGTTACGGTGCGTCCCGTCGGTGGCGCGCTGTAACTTATTGATTTTGCCACGCGAACGTATGCGACATTGCGTCCGCATAGCGGCACCGCGCGTGCAATACGTCGGGGCATGGACAATGCGGCGATGGTTCGTGAGATGGAAATCCGCTTCGGGAAGCGCTCGCCCTCGCCGGCCCCCGCGCCGCGCATCATCGTTCTACCGCTTGCGCCGCTCACCACGCCGCGTTTGCGCGAGGGACAGTGCTGCGCCCAGGCCGTCGAGGTCGCGTGCGTGTGTCGCGTCTCGTACCGCTGTCCTACGCATGGGGTCGTGTGTGTCGGATCGCATGACTGACACGCGCGTTGATTAATCCGCCTACGTAGTCCGCCCTGACGAACAACCACCGACCGCAAGCCTACGGGCGCAGTCGTCGGAGGAGGTCCGCCGCCGTGAGCGTTCTCCCGTTTGAAAAGAAGATCGAGATCGTTTCCGCCCTCGTGCGCGGCTCCGGTATCCGCGCCACCGTCGCCATCACCGAGACACACAAGCGCACGATCTCCAAGCTGGCGCTCACCGTCGGCGAAGGATGCGCGCGACTTCTCGACGGCATGATGCGCAACCTCGACGCGTCGCTGCTCCAATTCGACGAGCAATGGTCGTTCGTGAACACGAAAGAGGGGCACTTGAAACCCGACTCGCCGGCCGAGTATGGCGACGCGTGGACGTTCGTCGCGCTCGATGTGCCGTCGAGGTGCGTGCTGTTTCACTTGATCGGCAAGCGCGACGCGGACACCAC
>DASREC010000321.1:0-5571 GCA_035652295.1 Polyangia bacterium | reverse complement strand
GCACCGTCGAGTTCGAGCTCCACCGCCCGCTCTACGACTGGTGCATCCGCGAGGCCGGCGAGTTCCCGTCGCACCAGATCGAGTTCGCGCGGCTCAACCTCACGTACACGGTGATGTCGAAGCGCAAGCTGCTGCAGATGGTGCAGCAGAAGCTCGTCACGGGCTGGGACGATCCGCGCATGCCGACGCTCGCGGGCATGCGGCGCCGCGGCTACACGCCCGAGGCGATCCGCGCGCTGTGCGAGCGCGTCGGCGTGGCCAAAGCCGACAGCGTGGTCGATCTGGGCCTGCTCGAATACTGCGTGCGCGAAGATCTCAACCGCTCGTCGCCGCGCGTGATGGCGGTGCTCAAGCCGCTCAAGCTGGTGATCGAGAATTTCCCCGACGGCGAGGTGCGCGAGCTGGACGCGCCGCTGCATCCCGAGGACGCGACGCTGGGCGCGCGCAAGCTGCCGTTTCAGCGCGAGCTGTACGTCGAGCGCGACGACTTCCGCGAGGACCCGCCGAAAGATTGGTTTCGCCTGGCGCCCGGCCGCGAGGTGCGCCTGCGCTACGCGTGCCTCGTCAAGTGCACCGACGTCATCAAGGACGCGTCGGGCGAGGTGGTCGAATTGCGCGGCACGCTCGATCCGAGCTCGTGGGGCGGCACGTCGCCCGACGGGCGCGTGGTGCGCGGCACGCTGCACTGGGTCTCGGCCAAGCACGCGCTGCCGACCACCGTGCGCCTCTACGATCGGCTGTTCTCGACGGAGAATCCCGGCACCGAGGAGGGCAAGAGCTTCCTCGACGAGGTGAACCCGAAGTCGCTCGAGCTCGTCGAGAGCGCGCTGATCGAGCCGAGCTTGCGGACGGCGCAGCCGGGCGCGCGCTACCAGTTCGAACGGCTCGGCTATTTCTGCGTGGATCGCGAAAGCGCGCCCGATCGGCTGGTCTGGAACCGCACCGTCACGCTCAAGGACACGTGGGCGAAGATCGAGAAGAAGGCGGAGAAGAAGCCGGAGGCGAAACCGGCCGCGCCGGCGAAACCCAAGGCGGCGCCGCCGCCCGAGATCGAGATCGACGACTTCGCGAAGCTCGACCTGCGCGTGGCGGTCGTGCGCTCGGCCGGGCTCGTCGAGGGGGCCGACAAGCTCATCCGCGTGATGGTGGATCTCGGCGAAGGGCGCGAGCGGCAGATCTTCGCCGGCCTGCGCAAGAGCTATCCCGATCCGGCGGTGCTCGTCGGTGAGCGGGTGATCGTCATCGCCAACTTGAAGCCGCGCAAGATGGCGTTCGGCGTCTCCGAGGGCATGATCCTCGCCGCCGCGAGCCGCGTGATCCACGCCGACGCGGGCGCCAAGCCCGGCGACAAAGTCTCGTGACGCGCGCCATCCGCACGCGGTTCGCGCCGTCGCCGACGGGATTTTTGCACATCGGCGGCGTGCGCACGGCGCTGTTCAATTGGCTGTTCGCGCGGCGTCACGGCGGGCGCTTCATCCTGCGCATCGACGACACCGACCAGGAGCGCAACGTCGAGGCGGCGCTCGCGCCGATCCTGCACGGCTTCGAGTGGCTCGGGCTCGAATGGGACGAGGGGCCCAACAAAGGCGGCCCGCACGCGCCCTACTTTCAATCGCAGCGCTCGGCGCGTTATCAAGCCGCCGTCGATCATCTGATCGCGAGCGGCGCGGCTTATTACGATTACGCCAGGCCGGAGGAGATGGACGCCGAGCGCAAAGCGGCGGAAAAAGAGAAGCGGCAGTTTCAATACAGCCGCACGTGGAGGGCGGCGAACGCGGACGATCGCGCGCGCTTCGCCGCCGAGGGGCGCGCGTGGGTGGTGCGCTTGAAGATGCCGCGCGAAGGCACGCTGAAGCTGCACGATCACGTGCGCGGCGACGTCGAGTTCTCGTGGGCGCAAGAGGCCGATCACGTCGTGCAGCGCGGCGACGGCTCGTTCATCTACCACCTGGCCAACGTCGTCGACGATCACGACTTCGAGGTGAGCCACGTGATCCGCGCCGAGGAGCACCTGTCGAACACGCCGCGCCAGATCTTCATCGCGCAGGCGCTCGGCTACGCGCTGCCCGAGTACGCGCACCTGCCGTACGTCGCCGAGCCGGGCTCGAAGCGCAAGCTCTCCAAGCGCAAGCTCGACGCTTATCTGAAAAACCCCGATTTCGCCAAAGTGCATTCGCACGGCATTGCAATCGCCAACGCAATCGGTTTGCAAACCACGCCCGAGACCTTCAATCCGGTGACGGTCGATTTCTACGAGCAGGTCGGCTATCTGCCGGACGCGATCGTGAACTACCTGCTCCTGCTCGGCTGGTCGCTCGACGACAAGACCGAGACGTTCACGCGCGCGCAGATGATCGAGCACTTCTCGCTCGAGCGGGTGAACAGCGGGCCGGCGAGCTTCGACCCGGCCAAGCTGGTGGCGTTCCAGGCGCGCTACATGAGCGCGCTGCCGCTCGACGAGAAGGTGCGGCGCATGCTGCCGTTCCTCGACAAGGCGGGGCTGCGCGCCGACGCGGCGAAAGTCGCGCGCATCGTCGAGGTGCTGGGCGATCGCATCAAGGTGTTCGGCGACATCGTGCTGCAGGGCGCGTTCTTCTTCGGCGAGGACGTGACGTACGAGGACAAGGCGTTCGCCAAGCGCGTCGCGCCGCCCGAGGCGCAGGCGCGGCTGGCCGAGTACCGCACGTGGCTGGCCGCGCGCGAGGCGTTCGACGCGCCGACGCTCGAGCGCGACACGCAGGCGCTGATGGCGGCGCAAGGCCTCGGCCTCGGCGACATCGTCCACGCCGTGCGCGTCGCGGTCACCGGCTCCGGCGCCGGCCCCAGCCTCTTCGACGCCCTCGCGATCCTCGGCAAAGACCTCTGCCTGAAGCGCATCGACCGCGCCCTCGCCAAAGCCCGCGCTTCGTCGTGATCAGATTTTTAACAATGAGATCAGGAGATCATGAGGACAGAAAAATAATAATTTCTGACCTCATGATCTCCTGATCTCATTGTTGAACTTTCCGCCGTCTGCGCAGATGCGGTCGACTATGCTGCGCGGATGAGTGAGCGATGCGCGGTGGTGGTTTATGGCGCGACTGGTTTTACCGGGCGGTTGGTTTGCGCGGAGCTGGTGCGCAAGGGCGTCGGGTTCGTGGCGGCGGGGAGGGATGCCGGTAAACTGCGCGTATTGAGCGATTCGCTCGGTGGAATCGAGACTGCGGTCGCGGCGCTCGACGACGCGGGGGCGCTCGAACGCGTGGCCGCGCGCGCGCGCGTGGTGCTCGACTGCGCCGGGCCGTTCGCCCGCTGGGGCCGCGCGGTGCAGAACGCGGCGCTGGCGGCGCGCTCGCACTTTCTCGACATCACCGGCGAGCACGTCTACATGCGCGAGACGTACGCGCGCGACGCCGAGGCGCGCGACCGCGGCGTGGTGCTGGTGAACGCGGTCGGCTTCGACGTGGTGCCCACCGACGCCGCCGCCGCGCTCGCCGCCGAAGCCGCCGGCGCGCCGATCGCGCGCGTGCGCATCGCCTTCGCCGCGAAGGGCGCGCGCCCGACGCAGGGCACGATGCGCTCGGCGGTCGACGCCGCGCACCTCGGCAGCCTGGCGTGGCTCGACGGCGAATGGCGCCGCGAGCCGGTGGCCGCCGAGCGCATGACCGCGCCGTTTCCGCCGCCGATCGGCCCGCGCCACTGCATCTCGGTGCCGTGGGGCGACGTGGTCACCGCGCCGCGCTCGACGGGCGCGCGCGAGGTGCGCACCTTCATGAGCTTCAAGGCCGGTCCGCTGCTCGAGCCGCTGGCGCGCGTCGCCGGCGCGCTGCTCGGCCTCGGCCCGGTCAAGTCGCTGGTCGAGCGCCGCATCGCCCGCGCGCCCGAAGGGCCGAGCGACGACGAGCGCGCGCGCTCGCGGTTCGCGGTCTACGCCGACGCCGAGGGCGCGCACGGCCGGCGCGCGGCGTGGGTCACCGGCGGCAACGGCTACGACTTCACCGCCGCGTCGGCGGTCGTGTGCGCGACGCGCGCGGCCGCGCCCGACTTCACCGCGCGCGGCGCGCTCACGCCGACGCAAGCGTTCGGCGCGCGCGCGCTCCTCGACGCCCTCGCCGAATCGGGCGTGCGATGGGGTTTAGCCGAGTAGATCGCCGGCGCTACTTCAGGTGCACGGCGAGGCGCTTGGCCTCCGCCTTGGTGCAGACCTTGGTCGACGCGTTGATGGCCACGAAGTAGCCCTTGCCCGGCAGCCACAGCCCCGTCGAGGTGGCGAGCATCGGCGCCGACTTCGGCGAGTTGGCCTTCTCGGTGTAGAACGCCTTGCCCGCGCGTCCCCACTTGAAGAACGGATCGTTCGGCGCGGCCGGTACCTCTTTCGCCGCCGGCGCGTAGACCTGCACGAACATGTCCTCGTCTTTTTCGCCCGGCACCTTGAAGAAATATTTGCAGGTGTCTTTGCTGCCCTGCTCGCCGAGGAACGTGGCGTCCGATTCGCCGCACGACGAGAACACCGCCTCCTTGGTGAGGTGCGCGGCGACCGCCGGATCGCAGCACTTGCCGGCGCCGTAGGTCTTGCAATTCGTCGGCGCGGGCGCGGGCGCGGGCTTGGCGGCAGGCGCAGGAGCGGGCGTCTCGGCGGTGGCGATGCGTGCGGTCGACCCCGCGACGGCGGCGAGCGCGAACAGGGCGAGGGCTTGTCTGATCGTCATGGCCCCGCATGATGCCACGACGGTGGCGCCCCCAATAGGGGCAAACTGCCCTACGTTGGCTAAGAATCGGCGAACAGATCGGGGAAGCTCGCGTCGTCGCGGCGCGCCTCGGCGAGCATCGTGCGCGGCGTTTTTTTGTCGTCGCCGCTCATGTAGACCGCATCGGGATCGGCGCCGAGCCTCAACACCTTGCGCGCCGTTTCCGGAGCACGGTTCTGGATGCAGGCATGGAGCAGCGTCCAGCCGTTCCGGCTAATCCGCCAGTCGGCGCCGCGCGCGAGGAGCAGGTCGAAGACCGGGTTGCCATCGGTGGCCGCGAACTCGAGAGGAGTGCCCTGATCCCACATGGCGTTCACGTCGGCGCCTTTGGCCAAGAGGCGCTCGACGACGTCGCAGCGTCCCCACTCCGCTGCGTGATGGAGCGGCGTCCCGCCCGTGCTGTCCTCGGTAGGGCCGACCCGCCCGCCGCGCTCGAGGAGCAGATCGACGATCCCGATCTCGATCTTTTTCGGGTCGACGATGTGCCCGCACGCATACTCGAGCGGCGTCGATAGATCCTCGTCGCCCAGGTTGACCTCGGCGCCCGAGTCGAGGAGGAAGCGCACGACGTCGACGGATGCGGCGGCGACGGCCATGTGCAGCGCGGAGACCTTGGGCCACTCGCCGATCGTCTTGCGCGCGTTGACGTTCGCACCAGCCGCCACCGCCTTCTTGACCGTGGTGAGATCACCCTTCTTGGCGGCTTTGATGAGCTCGACGTCCTCGGCGGTCGGTTTGGTCATGTCCGAACGGTACCGCGGTCGGTACCGGTAGTCACCTCACCGCGGCGGGATCGATTTCAGCGCGGCGGAGTTGATGCAGTAGCGCAGGCCGGTCGGGCGCG
>DASREC010000320.1:0-19767 GCA_035652295.1 Polyangia bacterium | reverse complement strand
GGCGGCGTCGAGGAGCTGCCAGATCGGCTTCGAGCCGGGCGTGGTCAGGTGATCGAGGCCGGAGCCCGAGTTGCCGAACGCGATCGTCGGGCGCGTGTGGCGGCCCCACGTGTTGAGCCAGATCTTTTCGCCGTAGTCGTTGACCGTGCCGGCGGTGGTCCAGTCGTGGCCCTGCAGCGACTGCTCGGCGTTCGAGTAGAAGTTGTCGAAGTTGACGAAGCGGCGCGCCAGCGCGTGCAGGTTGGGCGTGTTGTCCTCGCCGAACAGCACCAGCGACGCCTTGCCGTTGGCGCCCGCGAGATCGCCGAGAACGGCGTCGTAGGTCTTGTTCTCGCGCACGACGAGGAACACGTGCTGGATCGGCGTCGGGCCGCCGCGATCGGCCGGCAGCGGAAACGCGCGCGGCGTGCCGGTGCACGTGAGCGCGACCTGCAGCGTCGACGGGCGCGTGAGGTTGGCGTGCACCGTCGCGTCGCCGGCGGTGAGATCGGCGGCCGACGGCTTGGGCACGACCTGGAGCGTGCCGGCGAAGAAGTCGGAGCCCGGCGTCGAGTCGAGCGGGCCGCCGCCCATTCCCTTGCCCGACGCGATCAGCACCGTGCCGTCGGCGAGCACCGCCACCGCCGTCGGGTACCAGCCGGTGGGAATGCGCCCGAGCGACTGCATGGTGCCGAGGTCGAACGCCTGCACCGCGTCCTCGCCGCCGTTGGCGACGTAGAGGCGATTGGCGGCGGCGTCGATGGCGAGCGCGTTGGGCGACGAGCCGATCAGCCCCGATGCGTCGAGCGCGGTGCCGGTCGCCGTCATCGATCGCGCCTGCGGATCGATCACCGCGATCGCGTCGGCGTCCGAGGTCGCGACGTAGATCTTGCCGTTCGCCGCCACCAGCTGCTCGGCCGCCTTGCCGGTCACGATCGGCGCGCCCATCGGCATCGGCGCCGTCGGCGTGGAGACGTCGACGGTGACCACGCCCTCGGTGAACATCAGCGCGCCGAGCGGCTTGCCGCCCCACAGCGAGACGTACGCGGTGTGGCCCGTCGGGTCGAGCACGAGATCGTACGGCACGCTGCCGATCGCCGGCGTGCGGCCGACCTCGGCGCTGGTGGCGAGATCGATCACCGAGAGCGTGCCGTCGCCTTGATTGACCGAGTAGAGCGTCTTCTCGTCGGCGGAGAGCTGAATGCCGGCGGGCCAGCGGCCCGAGCCGTTGGCGGCGAACGGCAAATGAATCTCTTCGGCCGGCAGGCTGGTCAGCGCGGGCGGCGTGCCGGCGAGCGAGAACGCCTCGATGACGTTGAAGTGCTTGGTCGGATCGGTCTCGCTCGCCGGCGCGCCGTCGAACGTGCCGTCGGAGACGTAGATCTTCGAGCCATCTTTTTTCAGCGCCAGGCCGTAGAACAGCGCCGGCGCCTGCGGGCCGCCGTTCTGCGCGGGATATGCGATCTGCGAGATGACCGGGTTGCCGGTCGCCTGCAGATCGACCAGCCGCAGCGCCTCGTCGCCGTCGGCGCCGTCGGTGACCACCACGTAGCGATCGCCGGGCAGCACGCGCATCGCCAGCGGAAAGCCGCCGATGGTGAGCAGCTTGCCCGCGGGCGTGAGGCGCCGGCCGCCGGGCAGGAGCACGCTGCCGTCGGCCTGCTTGCCGGCGGGGAGCTTGGCGTCCGCGCTCGGATCGGCGGTGGTGCAGTTGGCCTTGAAGGTGACGTTCGGCTTCGGCGCGGCGCCGTTGCAGCCGAGCGCGAGCACGAGAGCGAGCAGTGCGGCTGGTCGCATAGACGGAGGATAGCACCGGTCGCCGTCGCTGTTGCTTGACTTTGGTCGCCGTCCCGCGTACCCCCGTCGGATGCAGCATCCCTATGCCGAGTTCGTCGGGCGCGTCGAGAAGCCCGCGCGCTATCTCGGCGGCGAGTTTCAGTCGGTGCGCAAAGCGCCGGACGCCGTCGACGTGCGCGTGGCGCTGGCGTTCCCCGACGTCTACGACATCGGCATGTCGCACCTGGGCACGAAGATCTTGTACTCGCTGCTCAACAAGCACCCGCGCATCGCGTGCGAGCGCGCGTTCACGCCGTGGATCGACATGGAGGCGGAGCTGCGCAAGCGTCAGCTCCCGCTGGTGACGCTCGAGAGCGCCGAGCCGCTGCGCAGCTTCGACGTGGTCGGCCTGTCGCTGCAGTACGAGATGACGTTCACCAACGTGCTGACGCTGCTCGACCTCGGCGGCATTCCGCTGCGCGCGGCCGATCGCGGCGACGCCGATCCGCTGATCATCGGCGGCGGCCCGACGGCCACGCACCCCGAGCCGGTGGCGCCGTTCTTCGACTGCTTCCTGCTCGGCGAGGCCGAGGAGGTGCTGCCCGAGCTGCTCCTTTATTATGCGCGCCTCAAGCGCGAGGGCGTGCCGCGCCGCGAGCGCCTGATCCGGCTGGCGGCGCGCGGCGGGCTGTACGTACCGGAGCTGTATTCCGTACGTACGGACGACGCGACCGGTTTGCAGGTCGTCGACGGCGTCGTCGATCCGCGCGTGCCGCGCACCGTCGATCGCGTGTGGGTCAAAGATCTGAACGCGTTCCCGTTCCCGTCGGATACGCCGGTGCCGTACGCCGAGGCGGTGTTCGATCGCGTGTCGGTGGAGATCGCGCGCGGCTGCACCGAAGGCTGCCGCTTCTGTCAGGCGGGGATGATCTACCGCCCGGTGCGCGAGCGCGATCCCGACGCCATCGTGCGCTCGGTGGTCGAGGGCGTGAAGAAGGGCGGCTACGACGAGACGTCGCTCACCGCGCTCTCGACGGCCGACGTCTCGTGCATCACGCCGCTGGTCAAGCGCGTGATGGGCGAATTGAAGAAGCAGCAGGTGTCGCTCTCGGTCTCGTCGCTGCGCGCCTACGGCCTCAACGAGGAGCTGCTCGACGAGATGTCGAGCGTGCGCGCCACCGGGCTCACGTTCGCGCCCGAGGCCGGCACGCAGCGCATGCGCGACGTCATCAACAAGAACGTCACCGAAGAGGACATCGCCGCGTCGGCGGAGAAGATCTTCTCGCGCGGCTGGTCGCGCATGAAGTGCTACTTCATGATCGGCCTGCCGACGGAGACCGACGAGGACGTGGCCGGCATCGCGCAGACCGGCGGGCGCCTCAAGCGGCTCGGCCGCAAGATCCGCAAAGACGCCGACGTCACGGTGTCGGTCTCCTCGCACGTGCCCAAGCCGCACACGCCGTTTCAGTGGTGCGCCATGGACTCGATGGAGGAGCTGCACCGTAAACAGCGCGTATTGCGCGATCTGGCCAAGCAGGAGCGGATCGACCTCAAATGGCACGAGGCCGGGATCAGCCACGTCGAGGGGATCCTGTCGCGCGGTGATCGGCGGCTCGCCGACGTGATCGAGCACGCGTGGCGGCGCGGCGCGCGCTTCGACGGCTGGGACGAGCAGTTCGATCTCGGCACGTGGCTCGAGGCGCTCGACGCGTGCGGCGTCGATCGCGACGCGTACCTGCGCACGCGGCCGGTCGGCGCGCGGCTGCCGTGGGACCACCTCGACATCGGGCTCGAGGACGGATTTTTGGCGTGGGAGTATCGCCGCGCTTTGAAGGATCGCGTCAGCCCGCCGTGCGGAAAGCCGAATAAAACGCTGTTACATCACACCAACCTCGAAGACGCGATCTCCGACGAGCGGAAGCTGGTTTGCTTTGACTGCGGGATTGCGTGCGATTTGACGCAAATGCGCGAGGAGCGAATCGTTTATTTGCGAAAGCTCGACGCGCGCAAAGACAAACCGAACGAGACGCCGTCGGCGCGGCGCGCGCCCAACGCCGACGGCTCGCCCTACGAGCGCGGCAAGATGGAGGCGCCCAAGGCGTTCGCGCAGGCCGAGGGCGCGCGCTTCCGGCTGCGCTTTCAGAAGCGCGGGCGCGGCGCGTTCATCTCGCATCTCGACACCATGCGCCTGCTCATCCGCGTCTTCCGTCGCGCGGGCGTGGAGATGATCTACTCGAAGGGGTTTCATCCCAAGCCGCAGATCGTGTTCGCGCCGGCGCTCGGGCTCGGCATCGCGTCGCTGGCCGAGCTGTGCGACGTGCGCATCGACTGGAGCGGCGGCGACGACGAGCTGCGCGAGCGGCTGCGCGCGGCGGCGCCCGAGGGGTTGGTGATCGAGTCGCTGCGCCGACTGGACGACGCGGAGCCGGCGCTGTCGAAGCTGCTGGCGCTCGCCGAGTACGCGTCGTGGATCCCGGGCGCCGTCGAGGAGCAGGCGTTGCGGCGGGAAAATCTGATCGTGTCGCGGCTGCAGAAGGGCGTGCGCAAATCGATCGACGTCGGCGCGCGGCTCGTCGAGGCGCGGGTCGCCGACGCGGCGGAGGCGGCGGCGATCGCCGAGCTGCTCGAGTGGCCGGCGGGCGGCACCGTGATCCGCACGCGCCTGGCGATCGCCGACGAAGGCTCGGCCAAACCGTCCGAGGTCGTCGAGGCGCTGCTCGGCGTCGCGCCGCCCGAAGGCACCCGCTACGCGCGCACCGGCCTCTACGCCGACGGCGCCGCCGACCTGCTCGCGCCCGCCGCGCCGCCGGCCGGCTGAGCTACTCGATCTCGATCACCTCGCGCACGCCCGGGCAGCGCCAGTGACCCGGCCACCAGCGGCCGCGCGGGCCGCGATGGCCGCGGATCCAGATGCCGCCGGCGCACGGCGAGTTGCGGTACCCCGGCTCCTCGACGACGCAGCTCCCGAGCGTGAGGGCGATGAGCGATCCCACGAGCAACGCGCGCAGCCTGACCATGCAGCCTCCTCGCCGGTGTGACGAGCCGCCCGGCGCGGCGGTTCCACGTTCCTGAACGCGCGCGCCATTGTCGGACGGCGCGCGGCGGGCGAGGGGTTGCATCGCCGGTTTTCTTCACTACCGTTCCACTTGCTCTCGGCGGGCGCGCCGCCGCGCTCCATCGAGGTGACGGGGATGCGTGCCGCGCCGAATCGTTGGTTCGTGGCGCTCGCCGTGGGGCTGATCGTCGGCTTCGTGGCGTCGACGCTGTTCATCGAGCGCAAGATGGCGCGCATCGATGGCCAGGTCTCGCGCATCGTGGCCAACGCGGCGCCGAGCATCCGCGAGTTGGCGGCGGCGCGCTCGCAGATGCGGCACGTCGAGCTGGGCGTCGGCCGCTACCTCGGCGCGCACCTGACCGGCCGCCGCTTCGACCGCGCGCAGCTCGAGCGCTGGCGCGCCGAGATCGATCAGCACCTCGCCACCTACGCGACCTATCCCTTCATTCCCGGCGAGCGCGAGATCTTCGACGAGCTCGAGGACGCCAAGCGCAAGGTGTTCGACGACGTCGATCGCGCGCTGGCGTCGATCGACGCCGGCGACGTGCAGGGCGCGCGCGCGGTCGTGTTCTCGGAGCTGGATCCCGACGCCGAGCGGCTGGACGCCGTCACCTCGAAGCTGGTCTCGGCCAACGCGCGCTTCGCCGAGGAGGCGGCGCACGAGATCAGCCACATCCGCCGCCGCACGGCGCTCGTCGCGCTCGTGCTCGACGGGATCACGGTGACGTTCGGGCTGCTGCTGCTCGCGCTCGTGCTGCGCGCGGCGCGCATCTACCAGGCGATCGCCGAGGCGCGGCGCGAGACCGCGGAGCTGCGCGCGTACGAGCTCGATCACTTCGCGTCGCGCGTCGCGCACGATCTCAAGGGGCCGCTCACGTCGATCATGATGGGCGCCTCGGCGCTCGAGCTGTACCCGGAGAAGACGCCCGCGCTCCTGCCGCGCATGAAGCGCGGGGCGTCGATGATGAGCGCGATGGTCGACACGCTGCTCGACTTCGCGCGCGCGGGCGCGCAGCCGGAGGCGGGCGGCTCGACGCAGGTGGCGCCGGTGCTCGACGAGCTGATCGCCGAGGTGAGCGCCAAGGCGGAGGAGGCGGGCGCCGCGCTGCGCGTCGAGGCGGCGCCGTCGTGCGCGGTGGCGTGCGGCACCGGCGTGCTCGCGTGCGTGCTGTCGAACCTGCTCGAGAACGCGATCAAGTACCTCGAGGGCGGATGCGGCGAGCGCGCGATCACCGTGCGCGTGCGCGACTGCGGGCGCACGGTGCGCCTCGAGGTGCAGGACACCGGCCCCGGGCTCGACGAGGCGATGCAGACCAAGGTCTTCCTGCCGTACGTGCGCGCCGGGAACGCGCAGGGCAAGCCGGGGCTCGGCCTCGGGCTGGCGACGGTGAAGCGGCTGGTCGAGGCGCACGGCGGCTCGCTCGGCGTGCGCTCGCGGCCGGGCGCGGGCTCGTGCTTCTGGGTCGAGCTGCCGCGCGCGCCGCATTCGGGTTGAGCGCGCGCGCCGCGTCGGATGAGTTTCTCGACGGGGAAACCGGGTGACCGAGCGCTGACTCAGTCGACGACGCGCAGCGCGCTGCGGCCGGCGCCGCCGTCGGCGAACGCGCGCTTCCACGCGGCGAACGATCCGCCGGCGCGGTGCGCGGCCAGCGCGCGGCGGCCGGCCTCCTGCCCGCCCTGCGCCAGCAGGTACTCGACCCACGCCCAGCGCGCCGACGTCGGGCGCACTTCGGCCGAGCCGGCCAGCCCCTTGCGCACGCGCTCGAGCCGGGCCTCGACCTCGCGCACGCCGGCGAACGGCGCGCCGTCGAGCGGCGTGTTGCGCTTGGCGACGAACGGCGCCACGCCGAGCGCGGTCGGCAGGATCTTCGACAGCTCGCGCGTGAAGCGCACCAGCTCGTCGAGATCGTCGTCGGTCTCGCCCGGCAGCCCGACCATCTCGTAGAGCTTGAGCGCGCGTAAACCGTGTTGCTTTGCCAATTCAGCGGCTTTTACGAGGTGCTTCTCTTTGGTCTTGCGCAGGATCGCCTCGCGCAGCCGCTCGGACGCACCGTCGGAGGCGGTGGTGAGCGTGCGGTAGCCGCCGCGCGCCAGCAGGCCCACCAGCTCGGCGTCGAGGCGATCGGCGCGCAGCGACGAGATGCCGACCTCGCGCCCGCCGTCGACGATGCGGCGCACGATCTCGCGGATCTTCGGATGGTCGGTGACCGCGGCGCCGACCAGCCCCACGCGCCGCGCCTCGTCGGGGATCGACGCCAGCACCACGTCGGGTGTCACCAGCCGCATGCCGCCGTTGGTCGAGCGGCGCATCACGCAGTAGGTGCAGCCGCGCGAGCAGCCGCGCTCCGGCTCGACGAGGAACATCGAGCGCAGCTCGGTGTTGGCGGTGAGCACCTGCGAGCGCGCCGGCAACTTCTCGTCGGCGACGCGGCCGATCGGACCGAGCTGCTCGCCGTGGATCGCCGGCACCCAGAAGCCCGGCCGGCGCGCCAGCCCGTCGAGCAGCCGCGCGCGATCCGGCTCCTCGCCGACGGCGGCGAGCAGCTCGGGCGTGAGCTCCTCGGCTTCGCCCAGCACCACCACGTCGGCGAACGGGCCGATCGGCAGCGGGTTCGAGAACGTGAGCGGCCCGCCGGCGACGATCAGCGGATGCTCGGGCCCGCGCTCCTCGGCGAGCACCGGAATTCCCGCCAGGTCGAGGCAGTCGATGACGCCGGTGACCTCGAGCTCGTAGGCGACCGAGAACGCCACGACGGGAAACGCCGCGATCGGCGACTCGCCCTCGTAGGTGACGAGCGGCAGCCGGCTCTTGCGCCACGCCTCGACGTCGTCGGGCTGGAACGCGCGCTCGCACGCCCAGCCGGGCGTCTCATTAATGGTGCGGTAGATCTGCTGATAGCCGAGCGACGACATCGCCACGTGGTACGGGCTCGGGTAGCACAGCGCCACGCGCGCCTCGGCCTCGCGGCGCAGCGTGCCCGTCTCCTCGGCGAGGCGGGAGCGGATCAGCGCGCGCAGGTCGAACGTCGACATCTCCGTCGGTAGTTATCACGAACTGTGCCCCGCGGCACGGAAGCTTGACGGACGCTTGACGATCCGGGGTGCGGCGTCAATCATGGTCTGGTGCGCGCAGTAGCCTCCTCCGTCGCCGAACGGATCTCGCTCGCCGAGGACGCGCTCGCCGAGGCGGGCGCCGAGGTGGTCAAGCTCGACGTCGGACGCGTGATCCGCCAGCCGGCGTTTCCCCACGTCTACGACGCGAACCTCGTCCGACGCGCGACGCTGCGCGAGGCCGGGCTCGACGAGGCGCTCGAGCGGTTGGCGCAGCCGCTCAAGCAGGTGGGCGCGCGCCACCTGCAGCTCACGCTCGACGGCTCGGACGTTCCGGAATCGGTCGGCCCGCTCTTGCGCCGTCGGGGATTCGTGCGCGATCGGCTGATCGCGATGATCTGCGACAGCTCGCCCGAGCGCGAGCGGCGCGCCGGCGTGCGGCTGCGATCGGTGCCGGGCGAGGCGACGTGGGAGCAGTTCTCGTGGGCGATGGATCGCATGAACCGCGAGGAGGCGTGGTACGCGCCGTCGGTGTCGCGCGAGATCGTCGGGTCGCTGCGGCGCAAGAGCGAGCTCGGCGCGCTCGAGGTCTTCGTCGCCGAGCGCGACGGGCGGGTGGTCGGCACCGTCGGGCTGGCGTCGTCACGCGGCGTGGCGTCGATCCTCTCGGTCGGCACCATCCCCGACGCGCGCCGCCGCGGCGTGGGCGCGACCATGGTGCTCGACATGATCGCGCGCGCGCGCCGCACCGCGCAGCTCGTGTACTTGATCGCGCGCGCCGACGACTCGCCCAAGGACATGTATCGCAAGCTCGGCTTTCGCGTCGAGCTGGCGTTCGACGTCTGGCTGCGCCTGCCGCGCTGAGCTACGCGGCCTTCACGAAGCCGGCGACGAAATTTCTGAGCACGCGCTCGGCGTCGGGCGTGTCGGCGGCGCGCGAGAGCAGCGTGTCGAGGCAGAACGCGCGGCCGCGGCACGTCGCGTCCTCGTCGAGGATCGCGCGGCGGTGCGCCATCAGGTGGCGGATCACCGCGCCGTCCATCTCGGGATGGAACTGCACGCCGCGCACGTGCTCGCCCGCGGCGAGCGCCTGGTTGCCGGTGTGCGCGCCGTGCGCGAGGCGGCGCAGGCGCGGGCCGAGCGCGCCCACCTCGTCGCGGTGCGACTGGTTCACGCGCAGGCGGCGCGGCAGGCCGGCGAACAGCGCGTCGCGCGCGCCCTCGTCGGTGAGCTCGACCTCGACGGTGCCGACCTCCCAGCCGTTCGGGTTCTTGCGCACCTCGCCGCCGTAGGCGTAGCCGATGAGCTGGTGGCCGAAGCAGACGCCGAGCACCGGCACGCCCGCGTCGTCGGCGGCGCGCACGAACGCGGCGGCGTCGTCCATCCACGGCTCGGGCTCGACGAGCGAGCGCGGCGATCCGGAGATCACCAAGCCGTCGTAGCCGGCGAGCCGGTGGCGAGGCGCTTCGAACGCGCGGTGAATCTCGAGCGCGCAGTCGCCGAGCACGCGCGAGAACCAGCGCTCGTAGTCGCCGATGTGCTCGACGAGGCGTGGGTCGGTCTCACCGGTTTTGTAGAGGAGGAGGCGGCGCATTCCCATCAAGTCTAGTGGGCGCCGGGCGCGCCGCCACCCAGCGCGGCGTCGGCCAGCCGTTCGAGCGCTCGGCTGGCGCCCTGGCGGATCTCCTGGTTGCCGTCCGAGCGCGCCGCCGTCTCCAGCGCCACGGTCGCGCCCGGCCCGACTTTCTCGACGAGGAACGCGATCGCCTTCGGCTGCGTCTTGCGCGTCAGGCACTGGATCGCGGTGCGCGTGACGTCGGGGTCGGTGCGCACGCGCTCGTCGGCGCGCAGCGCGCGGTCCAGCTCCTCGAGCGCGTCGGAGCACCACAGCTTGCGCTGGTAGCCGACGGCCAGCTCGACGTGGTGGTGCGCGGCCTCCGCGATCGGCTGCGGCGCGGCCACCACCACCGGAAGCGCGGCCGGCGGGAGCGGCGCCGGCTTGCGGATCGCGAGCGCGATCACGATCAGCACCAGGAGCGCGAGCGCGCCGCCGCCCGCGGCGACCACCGGCACCGGCGGCGGCCACTTCTTCAGATCGAGCTTGAAGTTGAATTTCGCGCGCCCCGCGGACGCCGGCTTCTCCGTCGAGGATTCGCGCGCGGCCGATTTATTTTGCGGCGCAGCATTCGCCTCCGGACAGGCGGCGAGCGCGGCGTCGAACTCCTTCGCGGTGGCGAAGCGCCTGGCCGGATCTTTTTCCAGCGCGCGCAGGATCGCCGCCTCCAATTCGCGCGACAGCGACGGGCGCACCCGGCGCGGCGGATCGGGCGCCGTCGACACGTGCGCGCGCACGATCTCGATCGGATCGGGCCGCACGAACAGCCGCCGCCCGCACGCCATCTCGAACAGCACCACGCCGAGCGCGTACAGATCGGCCCGCTCGTCGACGGTCTTGCCGCCCGCCTGCTCGGGGCTGAGGTAGCCCGGCGTGCCGAACACCATGCCCGCCTGCGTGAGCGCCTCGCCCTCGCCGGTGACGTCCTTGGCGAGACCGAAGTCGAGCAGCTTGACGCGCGTGCCGGTCACCTCGGGCGGCGTGAGCATGATGTTGGCCGGCTTGACGTCGCGGTGCACCAGGCCGAGCGCGTGCGCGTGGCCGAGCGCGCCGAGCACGCCGCGCGCGATCTCGACCGCCTCGCGCCCGTCGAGGTTTCCCGCCTCGAGCCGCTCGAGCAGGAGCTTGCCGCGCACGAACTCCATCACCAGGTACGGCATGCCGAGCAGCTTGGCGGCGTCGGCGGGCGGCTCGACGCGCGACACGCGGCCGAAGTCGAGCACCGCCACGCAGGCCGGATGCGACAGCCGGCTGGCCGCCTGCGCCTCGCGCTCGAAGCGTTTGCGGAACTCCTCGCTGGCGCCGAACATGCCGTGCAGCACCTTGATCGCCACCGGCCGCTTCATCTCGACGTGCTCGGCCGAGTACACCGCGCCGACGCCGCCCGAGCCGAGCCGCGCGCGCACGCGGTAGCGGTTGTCGATCAGCCGGCCGATCAGCGGATCGTCGGGATCCTCCTCGACGGCCGGCTTCTGCGGCGCGCGCGTCTTGACCGCCACCGTCGCTGCGATCGGCGACGGCGCGGGCTCGGCGGCCGCGGGCGCGATCTTCGGCGCGGCGGCGCGCGGGATGGTGGTGCCGTCGCGCGGGCAGAATTGCGCGGCGTCGTCGAGCTCGGTGCTGCAAGTGGGGCAGGTGGCCACGGCGCCGGACAGTCTAGCGCGCGCGCGTGGGAGTGGAACATCTTATTGAGTACAAAGAGGGTGCCATGTTACGCTGGACGGAATGGCCCGCCTATCTTGCCGCGGCACGCGGCTGCTCACGGCGCTATGCCTGGCAGCCTCGGCCACGGCTTCTGCGCAACCGGTTCAAGATCGGTCGTTCAATCCGCAAATCTTCCACGCCGCGCCCGGCCCCGACGAGTTCATCTCCGTCGAGCCGGCCGCGCCGCTGCAACATAAAGGCTTCGCGTTCGGCGCCTACTTCAATTACGCGCGAAACGAGTTTTCCATTCTCGGATTCGACGCGACCAAGGGAACCACCAGCGGCTCGCGCTCGGATCTGATCAAGGCGGCGATCGGCGCCGATCTGTGGGGCGCGTTCGGCTTGTGGAACCGCTTCCAGATCGCGCTCGCGATCCCGATGACCCTGTACCAGACGGGCAACGACTTCACCGACTCGCACCTGGCCGCGCCGGTGAAGGCGCCGAGCGGGTTCGCGTTCGGCGATCCGAGAATCCACTTGAAGGTGCGGCTCTGGGGAAAAGATCGCGGCATCCAGATCTCGCTCTCGCACTGGCTGTCGATCCCGCTCGGCAAGGACGACGACTTCGGCGGTGAGAAGCACTTCGGCGGCGTGGCGGGCGAGGGGCGCGTGCTGGCGGGCTGGGAGGCGGAGCGCTGGCGCGCGGGCGCGTTCATCGGCGTCAACTGGCGCGCGCACACGTCGACGTTTTTCTCGACGGTGGCGGGGCAGCAGCTCACCTACGGCGGCGCGTTCGCGTTCGACGTGTTGGTGCGCCGCCTGAGCCTGGTCGCCGAACTGTACGGCCACTCGAACAGCTTCGACTCGGTGACGATCTCGAACGCCGGCTCGGGAAAAATTTCCATCACCGACGTGAACGACGCGCCGCTCGAGCTCGACATCGCCGCCAAGTTCTTCGTCATCCCCGGCCTGTCGCTCAACCTCGGCGTCGGCAACGGCCTCATCGCCGGCCTTGGCTCGCCGCAGCCGCGTGTCTATCTAGGCGCGGTGTACGCGCCCGATCGCCGCGACCGCGACCACGACGGCGTGCCCGACTCGATCGACAAGTGCCCCGACGTGCCCGAGGACAAGGACGGCTTTCAGGACGACGACGGCTGTCCCGATCCCGACAACGACAACGACACGATCCTCGATCGCGACGACAAGTGTCCGAACCAGGCGGAGGACTTCGATCAGTTCGAGGACGAGGACGGCTGCCCCGATCCCGACAACGACAAGGACGGCATCGACGATCTCCACGACGCGTGCCCGAACGATCCGGAAGATCACAAACCGCCCAAGCCCGACGACGGCTGCCCGGTCTCCAAGACCGACACCGACGGCGACGGCATCATGGACAGCGTCGACAAGTGCCCGACCGAGCCGGAGGACAAAGACGGCTTCCAGGACGAGGACGGCTGCCCCGATCCCGACAACGACAACGACGGCATCCCCGACGGGTTCGACAACTGCCCGATGGAGCCCGAGGACCTCGACGGCTTCCAGGACGAGGACGGCTGCCCCGATCCCGACAACGATCACGACGGCATCCTCGACAAGGACGACAAGTGCCCGAACGAGCCGGAGACCATCAACGGCTACCAGGACGAGGACGGCTGCCCCGACAAGGGCCCGCCCTCGAAGGTCAAGATCGAGAACGGGCAGATCGTGATCCTGGAGAAGATCTTCTTCGACACCGACAAGGCGAAGATCAAACCGAAGAGCTTCGGGATCCTCGACCAGGTGGCGCAGGTCATCAAGGGCCACCCCGAGTTCAAGATCCGCGTCGAGGGCCACACCGACTCGCAGGGCAACGACGCGCACAACACCAAGCTCTCGCAGGAGCGCGCCGACTCGGTGCGCACGTACCTCATCAAGAAGATGATCGCGCCCGAGCGGCTGGTCTCGGTCGGCTACGGGCCGTCGGCGCCGATCGCCGACAACAAGACCAAGGCGGGACGCGAGGCCAATCGGCGCGTCGAGTTCCACATCGTCGAAGAACCTAAAACGCCGCAGAAGCCGGGCGACAGCGGCGACGAGAACAAGTCGGAGAACAAGGAGTAACACCCATGCGGTTCACCGTCGGTATCGGGCTCGTGACTGGCGTGGCGGCGCTGCTCGTCGGCGGAGGCGCCTCGGCGCAGACGCAGATCAAGGCGCGCGTCATGGTCATGATCGACACGTCGGGGTCGATGGTCGATCACCTCACCGACAACAACCCTTCGTTCGGCGACGGGTCGCTGTTGTACAAGGACACGCAGACCAACCAGCCGACATGGTACCGCGGCGTGCCGCCGGGTGGCGTCACGTGCGGCGCGCTCGGCTGCGGGCCGACCGGCGTCTGCGGCGCGGGCTTCGACGGGCAGAACAGCCGCATGTTCGCCGCCAAGCAGGCGTTCACGAACTCGCTCAACGGCGCCGGCGACATCGAGTGGGGCCTGATGCGCTACTCGGGAACCAACTGCGCGGTGAGCGCGGGCGGCTTCACCGCGCACGGGTGCACGCGCGCCAACCAGTGCGCGTCGAACGTTTGCACCGGCGGCACCTGCCGCTGCACCACCGAGTTCGACTGCGCCAACGGCGAGCTTTGCACCGGCGGCGTGTGCGGCACGCTGCCCAACCTGTGCAACCACGGCACGAACTACTGGGAAGAGGACGCCACGTGCTCCAACATCCACGTGCTGCCGCTGACGTACAGCGGCTCGTGCGGCACGCAGGGCACCACCGGCGCCGGGCTGTGCGCCAATCCGCAGGTCTGCTACGCCGACACCGACTGCACCGGCGCGGTGGCGGGGCAGTGCTCGCCGCTCGCCGGCAGCGCGGCCAAGTCGTGCACGTGCTCGGGCGCGGCGCAGTGCCCGGCCTCGTACCAGTGCACCGGCGGCCGCTGCGTCTACAACACGCCCTGCCAGAGCGACGGCGGCTTCATCGTCGTCGATCCGTCGACGGCCAACTCGAACGCGCAGATCTTCCCGTGGCTCGACGGCACCGAGAACTACACCGCGTCGGGCGCGTTCGTGGTCAATCCCGAGCTGCGCGCCGACGGCTCGACCCCGCTCGCCGGCGCCGCGCGCTCCGCGATCACCTGGTACAACGCCATCAAGACCGGCGGGACCGACCCGCAGATCACCTGCCGCCCGTACGTGCTGGTGCAGATGACCGACGGCTTCGACACCTGTGAAGGCGGCGCCAACGGCTCGGTCAATGCGCCGTTCAACGGCTACGAGACCACCGGCCCGGTCGCCGCGGCGCAGGGCTTCGTCGCCGCCACGGTGGCCGGCGCGCGCACGCTCAACAAGGTCTACGTCATCGGCCTCGCGTTCGGCGGAGCGTCGTCCGCGTCGCTCGACGCCATCGCCGCCGCCGGCGGCACCGGCAAGGCGCGCCTCGCCAACAGCACCACCGACATCGAGGCCGCGCTCGCCGACATCGTCAGCTCGTCGGTGCTCGTCGAGAAATGCAACAACGCCGACGACGACTGCAACGGCGCGTGCGACGAGCCGTTCCCCGACGTCCTGGTCAACGGCGCCGGCTGCTCGAATCCGCACCCGGCCAACACGTGCAACAACGGCGCGCTCGCCGGCACGCACTGCTTCGCCTCGGGCACGTTCGTGTGCTCCGCCGATACGCTGAGCGAGGTGTGCAGCGCGCAGACGTGCGCCACCAACGCGGCGCTCTGCCCCGTCGCCGAGACGTGCAACGGCCAGGACGACGACTGCAACGGCGTGATCGACGACTGCACGCCGTTCGTGCCCGGCTCGTGCTGCGCCAGCGCGTGCCCCGCGTGCAACCCGACCGGCGTGCCGCAGCCCGAGACGTGCAACGGCTGCGACGACGACTGCGACGGCATCGCCGACAACCACCTGACCGACACCGGCCTCAACTGCGGCTCGAACATCGGCGACTGCGTGCCGGGCAAGACCTTCTGCTGCCAGCAGGTCAACCCGACCACCGGCACGTGCACCACCGATCCGGTCACGTCGCGCGCCACCGCGCCGGTGCACGTCAACCCCGACAAGCTGTTCTGCCTCGGCGGCACCGGCCCGGTCGCGGAAGTTTGCGACGGCACCGATCAAGACTGCGACGGCATCGTCGATAACCTCTCGCGCGCGTGCTATCCGTTCGCCACCGGCACGCCGGGCGTCGGCCTCTGCACCAACGGCACGCAGCAGTGCAACGCCGCGCCGTGCGGCACCGCGCCGAACGCGTGCTGCCCCGCCGGCTGGCCCGCCGGCAAACCGTGCCCGGGCGCCTCGAGCTTCGGCGTGTGCTCGGGCGCGATCGGCCCGCAGCCCGAGACCTGCAACGGCGCCGACGACGACTGCAACGGCACGATCGACAACAACGTGACCGATCCGTGGATCAACATGCCGTGCTGCCCGACGGGCAACAACGCCGACTGCACCAACACCGGCACCGGCTCGCGCTGCAAGCTCGGCGCGTTCGCGTGCGTCGGCGGCGCCAAGGTCTGCGTCGGCGGCATCGCCAAGGCACCCGAGACCTGCGACGGCGTCGACAACGACTGCAACGGACCGATCGACGACAACATCCCCGGCAACGGCCAGGCGTGCCCCGGCAACACCAACGGGCCGTGCCGCGCCGTCTACCAGTGCGTCGCGCCCAAGCCGGGCCCCGGACCGAACGGGCTCACCTGCGTGCAGACCGTCGGGCCGAAGCCCGAGGTGTGCAACGGCATCGACGACAACTGCGACGGCATGACCGACGAGCCGGCCAACTTGATGGATCCGCGCGTCGGCGTCGTCGGCGGCTCGCCGTGCACGCCGCTCACGCCGCTGCCCGGCACCATGTTCCCCGCCACCGGCCCCGCGCCGCCGTGCAACCCCGGCACGACCGCGTGCGTGAACGGCGCGGTCGTGTGTCAGGGCGAGGTGACGCCGATGCCGAACCAGTGCAACGGCGTCTCCACCGACTGCACCGGCATGACCAACACCAACGGCAACTGCCCCTCGGGCTTCATGTGCTACCAGGGCAACTGCTACACGCCGTGCTCGGGCGGCGAGTTCCCGTGCCCGGGCGGCTTCGTCTGCTTGCAGTCGATGAACATCTGCATCCCCGACGCGTGCGAGCAGAAGATGTGCCCGGTGGGACAGCTCTGCAACATCGACAACAACGGCAACGCCGTGTGCACCGATCCGTGCGCGACGGTGAACTGCCCGGCGGGCTTCAAGTGCCAGCTCGGCGCGTGCGTCGACGACTCGTGCAAGACGCAGGGCTGCCCGACGGGACAGATCTGCGTCGGCACGCCGCCGATGTGCCAGCCCGATCCGTGCTTCAACGTGATGTGCGCGCCCGGCACGTTCTGCCAGAACGGCACGTGCACCATGACCTGCAGCATGTGCCCGAAGGGCGACGTCTGCATCGGCGGCCAGTGCGCGCCCGATCCGTGCGCCGGGCTCAGCTGCCCGTCGGGCGAGATCTGCGCCGTGGTGCAGGGCGTCGGCATGTGCGTCACCAACATGTGCGTCAACGGCTGCGGCCCCGGCCTCGCGTGCTGCGGCGGCGGCTGCATCAACGATCCGTGCGCCACCACGCAGTGCCCGTCGGGCTCGACCTGCCAGCTCGACGCGGCCTGCGCGGCCAACTGCGTGCAGATGCCGGCCGGCTCCAAGGACGAGATCGTCGGCGCCGGCGGCGGCGGCTTCTCGTGCGCCATGGGCGGTTCGAATACCCCGTCCAATATCGGCTTCTTTGCAATGATCTTTGGCGTGCTGATTGCGGTGAGAAGGCGCCGTTCTCCGACGGGAGGAGGGCGTTGATGCGTATGAATAAGCTGCTATTTATCGCGCTTTCAATAATTGGGGCGGGCTGTAAATCAAACCCGTACTGCTTGAATTGCGGCAACAACGCCGATCTGTCGGTGCCGGTCGATCTCGCGGCGGCGCCGAACGACCTGGCGTCGGGCGACCTGGTCACGCCGGTCGACCTCGCCAAGCCGGTGGGCGAAGGCGGCCCGTGCGCGCCGACCAACGGCGGCGTCGAGATCTGCGACAAGCTCGACAACGACTGCAACGGCATCACCGACGACGTCAATCCGGAGAAGACGGTCGGCGATCCCAACAACTGCGGCATGTGCGGCAACGTCTGCGACTTCACCGCCATGCACCAGTTCGGCGCGTGCGTCGGCGGCTTCGACGGCGGCATGCCCACGTGCGTGCCGACGACCTGCCTGCCGGGCTACGTCGATCTGCACGACCCGCTCAACCCCGGCTGCCAGTACAAGTGCAACATCACCAACGGCGGCGTCGAGGCGTGCGACGGGCTCGACAACGACTGCAACGGCGTCACCGACGACGGCTTCGGCTTCCCCAACTACGCCACCGATAAAAACAACTGCGGCGCGTGCGGCAACGTCTGCAACCTGCAGGGCGCGGTCTCGGTGTGCAAGGCCGGCGCGGGCGGCAAGGGCGTGTGCGGCGTCGACCACTGCATCAACAACGGCACCGACACGTACAAGTTCAACGCCGCCACCGCCGGCGGCAAGACCGAGGATCAGATCGGCTGCAACTACCACTGCCCGGTCGCGTCGACGACGGTGACCGCCGGCTCGAACGACTGCATGAACACCGCGTGCAGCTTCCCGCCCGAGGTGTGCGACGGGATCGACAACAACTGCAACTTCCTGATCGACGACAGCCCGACCGACGTCGGCGGCCAGTGCGCGTCGCTGTGCCCCGGCGGGCTGCTCGCCAACTGCGTCGGCGAGTGCAAGCCGGGCACGATCGTCTGCTCGTCGGGCGTCAAGATCTGCCAGAACCTGCCCGGCGCCAAGGGCCCGATGCCCGAGGTCTGCGACACGCTCGACAACGACTGCAACGGCATCACCGACGACGGCTTCGGCTTCCCCAACTACAACGTCGACGCCAAGAACTGCGGCGTCTGCAACCACGTCTGCAATCTCGCGCACGCGACCAACAAGTGCGTCACCGACAACGCCATCGATCCGACCGGCAAGGGCGTGTGCGAAGTGTTGCAGTGCAACGCCGGCTTCAACTACGCGCCGCTGTCGCCCAAGGCCGGCGATCCGGCGGGCACCTGCACCGGCGGCCCGCCCGGCCCGGAGAACGGCCCGAGCGGCGTCGGCTGCTACTACACGTGCCCGGTCAATCCGCAGGCGCCCGAGAGCTGCGACGGCAAGGACAACAACTGCGACGGCTGCGTCGACAACGGGCTCACCGTGCCGGCCAACTTCTGCAACAACACGACCGGCGTCTGCAGCGGCGTGCCGGTTCAGGCGACGTGCGCCGCGGCGCCGTGCATCGCGCTCTCGTGCACCGGCGCGTCCGGCTGGAAGTGCGACTACACGAAAGTCCCGAACGTGAACCTCGACGCCAACGGCAACCTCTCGCCGGTCGAGACGTTCTGCGACAAGCTCGACAACAACTGCAACGGCGTCACCGACACCGACGGCTTCCCCGGCGTCTTCAGCCCGCCGACGACGGTGTGCTCGGCCGGCGTCGGCGCGTGCCGCAACTCCGGCTTCACGCAGTGCAACCCGATGAACAAGCTCCAGTCGGGCTGCTTCGATCAGCAGGCGACTCCGCAGCCGGTCACCGCCAGCCCGGCCAACGCGCGCGACGAGTCGTGCAACGGCAAGGACGACAACTGCGACGGCCAGATCGACGAGCGCACGCCGATGGGCGCGATCACCTGCTACACCGGGCCCGGCATGGCCGGCCCGCACGCATGCCTCGGCTGGAAGGATCCGATGGTGAAGGTCACCAGCGTCGTGCCCAACGTCTACGTCTACGAGTACGAGGCGACGCGTCCCGACGCCACCGCGGCGTCGCAAGGCGGCAACTCGACGCGCGCGTGCTCGAACGCCGGCGTGATCCCGTGGTCGAACATCACCGAAGCGCAAGCCGCCGCCGCGTGCGCCGCGGTCAAGGACTCGACGGGCGCGTCCATGCGCCTGTGCACCGCGCCCGAGTGGCAGGCCGCGTGCGAGGGCCCGACGCCGGTGCCGGCGCCGCCCGACTATTCGCTCTCGCAGTCGCGCAACGCCTACGTCGTCAATATCTGCAACAACGCCGATCACCCGGGCGGCGCCGTCTGGGCGACGGGCACCAACTCCGGCGCCTCGGCCACCAACTTCTGCTACACGGATTGGTCGAGCGTCGATCCGGGCCCGGCGGTGAATCGCCTCTATGACATGAGCGGCAACTTGAACGAGTGGACGTCGACCACCGTCACCTCGGGCGGCAACACCTACTTCAAGGTGCGCGGCGGAAACTTCCTGTCGCCGCAGGGCGGCTCGACGTGCGAGTTCGACTTCGACATCTTCCCCGCGTCGTTCGCCAACAACGACGTCGGCTTCCGCTGCTGCTCGGCGAACGCCCCGTAACGGCATAAACGAACCGTTTTACGCGTTCCTTATTTACCCCCGGCGGGGAGAGCGCTACGCTATTTGCTCGCGTTGGCGGGGAGGGTCTCGTGGGTTTCCTCGAGTTTCTCAATCACTGGTGGAACCTGCCGTTCATGGTCATGCTCGGCCTGGTCGGCGTGTTCTTCGTGCTGCAGCTCGTGGGGCTCGCCGGTCACGACGGCGACCACGACGTCGACGCGGACACCGACGCCGACGTGGACCACG
>DASREC010000319.1:0-23430 GCA_035652295.1 Polyangia bacterium | reverse complement strand
GCGCCGCGTGTCCCGACTGCGCCGCGTGTCCCGACTGCGCCGCGTGTCCCGACTGCGCCGCGTGTGCCGCTTGCGCCGACGGCGCGTTCTGCCCCGCCGCGCCGCGCGGTCCATACGCGCGCTCGATCGCCCGCTCGATCGCCGAGCGCCGCCCGAGCATCGCGCGCCCCTCGGGCACCTGCGCCTTGGTCAAGAACGCCGCGAGCTGCTGCTCGTCCGAGGGATCGACCATCACCACCGTCACGCGCCGCCCGTCGGGCGCGAGATCGATCGGGAACAGCCCCGCCGCCATCGCCGCGTCGCGCCCCAGCGTGCGGCGAAACGCCTCCGGCATCTTCGACTCGACGACCACCTCCTCGGCGAGCACCGGCACGCCGAAGCGCTGCGCCAGCAGGAAAAAGATCTCGTCCTCGGTGGTGAGCTCCGCGTCGATCAGCGCCGCCCACAGCGGCCGTCCCGCGCGCTCGCGCTCGACGCGTTCAAGGTCCTTGGGGCCGATGACGTTCTCGTCGACCAGGATCGAGCCCAGGTCCTTGCGCGGAGCCATTGGTACCGACGAAGCCTAGTCGACGGGGCCGGTGAAGTAAAGCGAGCGCGCTACAGGAGCTTCACTTCTTGCACGCTTTTCTCACGTTCTCGGCGCCCTCGGCGTGCTGCTCGGCGGCCGGCAGCTTGGCCAGCTCCTTGTCGGCGTCGGCGCAGCGCTTGCCGAGCGCCAGCGTCTGCGCGAGCGCCAGCCGGCCGAGCGCATAGCCCGCGTCCCGGGCGAGCGCCTCGCGCAAGAGCGACTCGGCGCGCGCGAGGTCGCCCTTGTCGCGCAGCGCGATCGCGAGATCGGTGGTGCACGCCGCCGACGGGCGCAGCTTGCAGCCCTTCTCCAGCGCGGCGACCGCGGCGTCGTATTTCTTGCGCTTGAGCTCGACCACGCCGAGGCGCCACCAGGCGACGCCGTAGTCGGCCTTGAGCTGCGTGGCGACGGTGAGCGAGGCGGCCGCGTCGTCGAGCTTGCCGGCTTCGCTCTGCAAGAGGCCGAGGTTGAGCCGCGCCTGCGCGTCGCCCGGCGCGATCTTGACCGCCTGCGCGGCGTCGGCGCGCGCGGCGTCGAGCTGCTTGCAGCGCCGCTCGCTCACCGAAAGATTGACCCACGCGTCGACGGACTGCGGCTGGATCTTGGTCGCGCGCCGATACGCGTCGCCCGCCTCGGCGCACTTCTTCAGCCCGTCGTAGGCGAGCCCGAGGTTGTACCAGGCCTCGTACAGATCCGGCTGCGCCGCCGCCGCCGCCTTGAGCTCGACGACCGCCTCGGCGAAGCGGCCACGGTCGCTCAAGATGGTCCCCAGCTCGTTGCGCACCGCCGAGAGCTTGGGATCGATCGCCAGCGCCTCGCGAAACGCCTTCTCCGCGCCGTCGAGGTCGCCTTTTTTTTGCAGTGCAGCACCGCGCAGGAACCGCGGCCGCGCATCCCTGGCGTCGAGCGCCGCGGCGCGCGCGAAGTCGGCGAGCGCGCCGTCGGCGTCGCCGTTCTGCAGCTTCTGCGAGCCCGACTCCACCAGCTTGTCGTCGAGCGGCGAGGCCCACGCGACCCGCGCGCAGCCGATCGCCGCCAGCATGATCACTTGCCTGAGCATGGGCGACACGATATCACGGGCGGAATGGAAGCCTTCTTCGTCGCCTTCCTGATGCCGACGCTGATCGTCGGCATGACGCTGCTCTACAGCTACAAAAAGAAGCAGCTCAACGCCGCGGGCAAGAGCGACCCGAAGGAGCTGGAGCGGCTCAAGCACGAGCGCAAGCAGCTCGAGGCGCGCGTGCAGAACCTGGAGTCGATCGTGTGCTCGGTCGAGTTCGAGCTGAACGCGCGGCTCAATCGGCTGGCGGCGACGCAGAGCGCGATCGGCGCGCTGCCGCCGGCGAAGCCGAAGCCGGCGCTCCTGCCGGCCGGCGGCGCGCCCGACGTCGGCACGTCTCCGACGGTGGCGTCGCCGATGCGCGCCGGTTTCGCCGAGGCGCCGCTCGCCGCCGGCGAGCGCATCGCCGGCCGCTACACGCTCGAGCGCGAGCTGGGGCACGGCGGCATGGGCTTCGTGTTCCTGGCGCGCGACGAGCAGCTCGGCGAGCGCGTGGCGCTCAAGGTGATCTCGCAGACGATGGCCGCCGATCCCGCGGCCGCCGCCGAGCGCTTTCGCCGCGAGGTCGCCGCCGCGCGCAAGATCACGCACCCGAACGTCATCCGCATCCACGATCTGATCGAAGACGGCGCGCGCCTGCTCCTGTCGATGGAGTACGTCGACGGCATGACGCTGGCGGCGTATCTCGGCCGCGTGGGCGCGCTGCGCATCGACGAGGCGCGCCACCTGCTGGCGCAGATCTGCGACGGGCTCGGCGCGGCGCACGCGGCCGGCGTCATCCACCGCGATCTCAAGCCGGGCAACGTGCTCGTCGACGGCGAGAAGCGCGTCAAGGTGATCGACTTCGGTCTCGCCAAGGCGTCGTTCATGGCCGGCATGACCGCCACCGGCCTCATCCTCGGCACGCCCGAGTACATGGCGCCCGAGCAGGTGCGCGGGCTGCCCTGCGACACGCGAACCGATCTCTACTCGCTCGGCGCGCTCGCCTATCACCTGCTCGTCGGCCGCCCGCCATTCGCCGGCGAGACGCCGATCGCGATCGGCTTCGCCCACGTCACCGAGTCGCCGCGCCCGCCGCGCGAGCTGCGCCCCGAGCTGCCCGCCTCCGTCGAGACCGCGCTGCTCAAGGCGCTCGCCAAAGATCCCGCCGACCGTTTCCTCGACGCCAACGAGCTCAAGCGCGCGCTCACCAGCTAGCACGAAGCCGCGCGAAGCTAGCTCTTGCCCGCCTGCAACGCCCCGAGCGCCTCGCCGAGCGCCAGCTTGATCTCGTCGACGCGCAGCTCCGACAGCTTCTTGCCGTCGAGCTCGCGCACGTAAAACACGTCGGCGACGCGCGCCGCCTCCGTCGCCACCTTCGACAGGTGAATGTCGAGCCGCAGCCGCGCCAGCGTGCGCGTGATCGTATACAGCACGCCCAATCGATCCTGCGTGTAGACGTCGATGACGCTGAAATCCGCCGAGACGTCGTTGTCGACTTCGATCTCGGTGCGCACCTGCGGCAGCACGCGCTCCGGCAGCGACGACCGCTCGCGCCGATCTTCGATCAGCTCCTCGACCGCGAGCTCTCCGGCGAGCACGCGCGCCAGGTCCTCCTCGACGCGCTTCCACCGCCCCGCGTCGGTGATCGGCCGCCCGTAGCGATCGCGCGTCGTGAACACGTCGAGCGCCTCCGCCGGCGGCGCCGCGCCCTCACCCTCGGCGGCCGGCACGCGCGACGTGATCTGCGCGTCGAGCACGTCCACGCGATTGGCGAGCAGCACGCCCGCGATCTTGGAGAGCAGCCCGTGCGCGTCCTCGGCGCAGATGGTCACCTCCGACACGCTCTTGCGCGCGCGGTGCACCACCTCGACCACCACCGGTCCCTTGCGCCGCCGCGTCAGCGCCACGTGACGCGCGATCTCGCGCGGCGCCGTCTGCGTGACGTAGCGATCGGGCACCGACGCGAACCAGCGCTCGAGCGACGCCTCCGATTCGCCGAGCAGCTCGGCCACGCGCGCGCGCCGCCGCGCCACGAGCTGCGCCTGGTCCGGCGACGACAGGTCGTTGCCGCGGCGAAAGTGCGTGAGCGTGCGCTCGTACAGCTCGCGCAGGAGCTGCTCCTTCCACTCGGTCAAGTTGCCCGGCGCCACCATCGACATGTCCGCGAGCGTGAGCAGGTACAGCTCGCGCAGCGTCTCGTCGTCGCGCAGCTCGTCGGCGAGGTTGGCGATCATCGCCACGTCGTTGAGGTCGCGCCGCTGCGACAGGTGCGAGAGCAGCAGGTGCTTGGCCACCAGGAACTGCGTCTGCGACACGTCCTCCTCGGAGAATCCGAGCCGCGTGGCGATGGTGACCGCCAGCCGCGCGCCGGTCTCGGAGTGGCCCTTGCCGAGCGGCTTGCCGACGTCGTGCAGGAGCGTGCCGAGATACAGCGGCGCGCGCCGCTTGACCTCGCGGATCGCCTGCGCCGCCATCGGCAGCTCGGCGTCGTGCTCGCCGCGCGCGATCGCCTTCAAGCGCCCGACCGCGTACAGCGAGTGCTGGTCGACGGTGAACACGTGATACAGGTCGTGCTGCACGCGCCCGGTGCACGGCTCGAACTCCGGCATCAGCGCCGCCAGCAGCCCGAGATCGTGCACCTGCTCGAGCATCGACGGCGAGCGGTTGTCGCGATCGTCGAGCAACAGCTTGGTCAGCTCCGCCGCCGCGTGGCGATCGTCGAGCAGCCGCGCGCGGATCTCGTCGCGCGCCACCGCCTCGGCGATCAGGTCGCGCGTGTGCCCGTAGATCTCCGCGCCCAATTCGAGCGCCACGTTGAAGATGCGCACCAGCTCCGACGGCCGCGTGCGAAACACCTCCGGGTCCTGCGTGGTCAGCTTGCCGTTGAACAGCGCGAACGACTGATCGATGGCGCGCACCAGCGGTTTGCGCTGCGCCTCGACGAGGCAGCGCTCGATCAGCCGCTCGGTCTCGCGCTTGACCGCCTTGGCGTGCAGGAAGTAGCGCTGCATCAGCGCCTCCACCTGCGGCGCCACCGCGGGCTCGACCTTGCCGCCGTCGAGCTCGCGCGGCTCGCGCATCGGCTCGGGGCACAACACCGGCGCGATCGCCTCCTGCACTTCGAACGTCAAGCGGTCGGCCTTGCGCCGCGCCTGCAAGTGCATCGACGTGCGCACCTGCAAATAGAACCGCCGCGCCTCGACCAGCGACTGCACCTGCCGCGGGCTGGCCTGCCCGACGCGCGTGAGGTCGGCGAAGTCGTGCACGCGAAAGCGCGCCTTGGCCGCCCAGTAGCCTATCAATAGATCGCGATAACCGCCCTCGCCGTTCTTGAGGTTCGGCTCGAGCAGATACACCGTGTCGCCGAAGCGCGCGTGCCGCTCGGCCTTCTCCGCGGCCACGCGGCGCACGAAGCCGTTCAGGTCGCGCTCGAACACGCGCGGCGCGGCGCGCTCCAGCTTCTCGAACGGCCCGCGCTCCCCATCGAGGAACCGCGCGTCGAGCAGCGCGGTCGCGCAGGTGAGATCGTCGCGCGCCAATTCGAGCGTGGCGTCGATCGTGCGCACCGCGTGCCCGACCTCCATGCGCAGATCCCACAGCGGATACAGCACCGCCTCCGCCAGCTTCTGCGCGCGCCCGTCGGAGATGCGCGCCTGCGGCACCAGGAACCACAAGTCGAGATCCGAATAGGGGCACAGCTCGGCGCGCCCGTAGCCGCCGACCGCCACCAGCGAGCACTCGAACGGCTCCTCGCCCGAGGCCGCCGCGCGCGCGGCGGCGAACAGCGCGCGCACCACGTCGTCGGCCGCCGAGGCGTACGCGCGCGCCGTCTGATCGCCGGGCGCGCCCTGCGCGTGCTCCTCGGCGATGCGCGCGTGCGCGGCGGCGAGGTAGGCGCGGCACGCTTCGGCTTGATCGGATCGCGGCCGGCCCGCGAGCGAGGACAGCGTGTTCATCTGGCCGGTCATGCGGCAGTCATTGTAACGCGGGCGCGTTCCGACACCAGCGTGCCGAGCGCCAAAATGAAAATAATGAACGCCAAATGGTTTTGATTGAAATAGCGGGTGAAGAATTGAAAACAAAATAGCGTGATTGCATATCCCGCGAACATCACGCGGCGGGTGTTTTCCCGTCGCTGCCAGCGCAGACAGAGCAGCATGACCGGGATTCCGAAACCGGCCTGAAACAATATGAATGGAAATCGCGCCTGATCATTCGGCACCCAATGCCACGCCAATACCCAGGTGGCAAAACCGTAGGCGCCTTCGCCGCGGATCGGATAGCCGTGCTCCACCGTTCCCATCGGATAGCCGAGCACCGATCGATAGAACGCGATCGGGCTCCACAAGATGAACGGCAGCATCAGCGCGGCGGCGGTCGCCCACGCCGGCCAGGTCTTGCGCAGCGCCGCGCGCCACGACCCGCCGCCCTCGAAGAACGACTGCAGATAGAACGGCACGAACAGCCACGCCGTGTGCTTGCTCGCGCACATCAGCCCGACGAACACCGCCGACGCGCGCGCGCGGCCGCGATCGGCCAGCCACAGCGCCATCGCCAGCGTCCACATCACCACGATGTCGTTGCGCCCCTCCACCTGCCCGCGCGTGAACAGCGGATTGAGCGCAAACACGGCCATTAGTAGCAGCCCGGAAGTGGCGTCTTTTCCGAGACGAAACATTAACGGCAACATTGACGCGAACATTGCGAGATAAGCCACGCGCAGATCGAGCCAGTAGACCGGCAGCGCGACCAGCAGCTGAAACGGCAGGTTCAGATAATGATAGAGCGCCGGGTTCTGCGGGTCCCAGCGGTACAGCGGCGTGTCGACGTAGCTCGCCGCGTACGGGTTCTGGCCGCGCAGGAGAAACTTCATCGCCTCTTCGGTCTGGATCACGTTGTCGTGCACGTACGCCCACGGCTTGCTCGCGTGGCGCAGGATGATCAGCTGCACCGACGGCGCGACCACGTAGAGCCCGATCATCGCCACCAGCAGCGCCAGCTTGAGCCGCCGCCCGTCGGACCCTCGCCCGCGCTCGAGCACGTCGACGCCGACGTAGAGGAACGCCATCGCCGCCAGCGCCGGCGCCACCGACCAGCCGAGCGACTCGCCGAGCCACGGCATGCGCGCCACCAGCAGGAGCACGATGACGAGCGCGTCGACCCCGACGGGAAACGTCTCGAGCATCAGACGACCGACGCTATCACGGATTGACAACGTCGCGCCCGTTCGGTGAGATCATGCGGCACGCGAGGGGACAGAAATGGCCGAGATCGAGATCGGACCGCTGACCGACCGCTTGAGCGACGACGAGATCATGGAGCTCGCGCGCGCGATGGAGAAGCTCGGGGCGCCGCAGCTCCCGCGCTCCGACGAAACGCAGGCGTCCCCCGTCGGCGACAACATCGACGACGACGCGCTGTCGGAGTTCTACGATCGGCTGGAGGTGCACGATCTGGCCGCGGAGATCTACCTGCCGGTCGAGTTCGACGGGTCGGTCGAGGTGGCGGGCATGCGCGTGGCGTCCGCGTCGGTGCTGGTGGACGTGCTCGAGGAGATCAAGGACGAGCTCGACATCGACGAGGACGAGGACGAAGAGGAAGACGACGAGGCCGACTTCGACGACGATCGGCGCATCCTCGAGGCGCAGCTCAAGCAGGTCTGGAAGCTGTTCTACACCGGCGCGCAGGCGGCGGTGGAGCGCCGCTTGCCGCTGCACGTGAAGACGTAGCCACGAATTCATTCGCCGCGCTCTCCGACGAGCAGCGCGCGGTGGTCGACGCGCCCGATGGACGGGTCGTGGTGCTGGCCGGCGCGGGCTCGGGCAAGACGCGCGCGCTCACCCATCGCGTGGCGCGGCTCGTCGCCTCGGGCGCGCGTCCCGAGCGCGTCCTCCTGTGCACCTTCACCAGCCGCGCGGCGCGAGCGCTGTCGCGCGCGGCGGCCGAGCTCTCGGGCGCGCGCGACGCGATCTTCGCCGGCACGTTCCACCAACTGGCGCATCGCGTGCTGCGCGAGCGCGGCGCGGCCATCGGCTTGCCCGCGTCGTTCCGCATCCTCGATCGCGGCGACGCCGAGGAGCTGCTGGCGCTCTGCCTCGACGAGGAGCGCGCCGATCGCGACGCCGCGCGCTGGCCGGGCGCGCGCGCGCTGGCGTCGCTCTTGTCGGTGGCGGTCAATCGCCAGGCGCCGCTCGCCGCGATCCTCCGCGAGCGCCTGCCGCGCCTCTCCGACGAGGCCGCGCGCCTCGAGGCGGTGTGCGATCGCTACGCGGCGATGAAGGCGCGTCACGGCGCGCTCGACTTCGACGATCTCCTGTTCTTCTGGAAGCTGGCGCTGGTCGAGCATCCCGCCGTCGCGGCGGCCGAGCGCGCGCGCCTCGATCACCTGCTCGTCGACGAATATCAAGACACCAGCCGCCTGCAAGCCGAGATCGTCGAGCTGTACGCCGCCGAGCACGGCCGGCTCACCGTCGTCGGCGATCCGGCGCAGGCGATCTATTCGTTCCGCGGCGCCGACCCGCGCAACCTGGTCGAGCTGGCGGCCGAGCGTCCGTCGGCGCGCGTGCTCACGCTCTCGGCCAACTATCGCTCGAGCGGCGAGATCGTCGCGCTGGCCAACGCCTGCCTCGAGCGCGGGCGCGCGCCGGCGATGGTGAGGCTCGCGGCCGTGCGTCCACCCGGCGAGCGCCCGACGGTGATGAGCGCGCGCGACGCCGAGCACGAAGCGGCGTACGTCGCCGAGCGGGTGGCGTCGGGCGCCGAGCCCGCGGCCGACACCGCGGTGCTGTATCGCAGCCACGCGCACGCGGTGGCGCTCGAGCTCGAGCTGCGCCGCCGCGGCGTTCCCTATCGCGTGCGCGTCGGGATGCGCTTCTTCGAGCAGGCGCACGTCAAGGACGCGCTCGCCTACGCGCGGCTGGCGTACGATCCGCTCGACGAGCTGGCGTGGCGCCGCGTGCGCCGCGTCGAGGGAGCCGGCGCCCGCCGCGAGCGAGTCCTCGACGGGCTCGATCGACTCTCGCCGCCCGAGCTGGTCGCGCGCGCCCGCGATCGCTACGCGCCGTATGCCGCGCGCAGCTTCGACGACGCAGGCGCGCGGCTCGACGACCTGCGCGCGCTCGCCGGCTGGGCCTCGCGCTTCTCGACGGCCGCCGAGCTGATCGCCGAGGTGACGCTCGCCGACGCCGAGCCGGTCTCCGAATCCCACGCGCTCACGCTGTCGACCGTGCACCAGGCCAAAGGCCTCGAGTGGAACGCGGTGCTGGTCATCGGCTTGTGCGACGGACGCTTTCCGCTCGCCGGCGCCGACCTCGACGAGGAGCGCCGCCTGTTCTACGTCGCCCTAACCCGCGCGCGCGAGCGGCTGTACCTGTGCCACGCGCTCGCCGACCCGTCGGGGCCGCTGCGCGCGTCACGCTACCTCGACGAGCTGGGCCCGCGCTGCAGCCGCGTCTACGGCTGAGGAACCGGCATGTGCAGCCCGCCGAGCGGAAACACGTCGACGGCTTGCCACGACTTGCCGCTCGGCACCAGCACCAGCCCGACCGCGCCGTCGTCGCAGTTCACGCGCACCAGGTGCGCCGACGACAAGTCGCGCGCGAGCCGCGCCAGCTCTTCCTTGGCGTCCGCCGGCGCGCCTTCGATCGACGCGCTGACCGCCTCGACGCGCTTGGCGACGCCCTCGTGATCGTCGCGCGCGTCGCAGCGGCCGTGCAGCGAACGCTTGATGCCGTGCGCCGCGCGATCGCGCTGCAGCTTGGAGCGCTGCTCGTAGGGCAGGCCCGGCGTGGGGTCGTCGTTCCACGCGCGCGCCAGCTGCTCGGGCGTCGCCTTCGCCTTGGCGGCGTTCTGCAAACGCTGCGCGCGGCGGATGCGCGCGATCATGACGTCGTCGACCCAGTCGGCGCCCAGGCCCTCGCCTCGCGCGGCGTCCACGAACGCGGTGGCGAAACCGCCGGCGTCCGCCGGGTGCGCCGGCTTGCACGCGCCGAGCCCCAAGATCGCGATCGAGAGTCCGCCGAGGAGCCCGCGCATGCGTCGATGATGCTGCATCCATATGCTAGGCTGCAACACGAATGGCCAGCGAATGGGATGCGAGCGAGCTGCCGAAGACCGGCCTCGCGTCGCAGAGCCGCCACCCGGTGGTGCCGCCCAAGCTGCGCCTGCTGGTGCTCACCGGTCCCGATCAGGGCAAGCAGCTCGAGCTCGATCGCGGCACGTACCTCGTCGGCAAAGCGCCCGGCTGCGCGCTGGTGCTCACCGATCCGATCGTGTCGCGCCAGCACCTCGAGCTGCAGATCACCGAGCACGGCGTGCTGGTCAAGGACCTGCAATCGACCAACGGATCCTTTTTCGGCGGGGCGCGCTTCAGCGAGGTGACGGTCGGCGCGGGCGCGGTGATCACCATCGGCTCGAGCGAGCTGCGCATCGCCTCGACCGGCGACCAGCACGCCTTGCCGCCGAGCGCCGCCGATCACTTCGGCGCGCTGCTCGGCTCGTCGCTGCGCATGCGCGAGGTGTTCTCCATCCTCGAGCGGGTGGCGCCGACCGAGGCGGTGGTGCTGATCGAAGGCGAGACCGGCACCGGCAAGGAGCTGTGCGCCGAGGCGCTGCACGCCGCGTCGCCGCGCGCGCGCGGGCCGTTCGTGATCGTCGACCTCGCGGGCGTCTCGCGGTCGCTCATCGAGAGCGAGCTGTTCGGCCACGTGCGCGGCGCGTTCACCGGCGCCGATCGCGATCGCGACGGGGCGTTCGCGCAGGCCCACGGCGGCACCATCTTCATCGACGAGGTCGGCGAGCTGGAGCTGGAGGCGCAGCCGCGCCTATTGCGCGCGCTCGAGCAGCGCAAGGTGAAGCCCGTCGGTGCGGCCGGGTGGCGCGACGTCGACGTGCGCGTGCTCGCGGCCACCAACCGCGACCTGCGCGAAGAGGTGAAGGCCGGCCGCTTCCGCGACGATCTCTATCACCGCCTCGCCGTGGTCAAGGTGACGCTGCCGCCGCTGCGCGAGCGCAAGGAGGACGTCGCCACGCTGGTGAGCGCGTTCCTCGCCGGGCGCGACATCGAGGTGCCGGACGAGACGCAGGCGCTGCTCTCGGAGTACGACTGGCCCGGGAACGTGCGCGAGCTCAAGAACGTCATCGAGCGAGGCGTGTCGCTGATGGGCGCCGAGCGCGTGCTGCGTCCGTCGCTGCTCGGGCTGGAGGCGCCGCCGCAGCCGGCGGCCGGCGCGGTGGTGCCGAGCTTCGGCGCGCTCGGCGGCGAGGGCTTCCGCGAGGCGAAGGAGCGCTTGATCGCGGCGTGGGAGCGCGAGTACGTCACGCAGCTCTTGCGCCGCGCCGGCGGAAACGTCTCGCGCGCGGCGCGCGAGGGCGGCATCGATCGCGTCTACCTGCACCGCCTGATGAAGAAGCACGGCATCGGCAGCGACGAGCCCTGACGGCCGACTACGCCGGCGTCGGAACCGGCGGCGTGGTCACCGGCGGCCGCGGCTCGGTCACCACGCGACGATCGTCGAGCGCGCCGAGACGCCGCGCCAGCGCGCGCGCGCCGAACGCCCCGCCGAGGACCGACGTGATGAGCGGCAAGATCAGCAGCACGAAGTAGAACCACAGCGACAGGCCCGCCGCGCTGGTCACCTGCCTGACGGTCTCCTGCCCCTGCGGTCCGCCGAGCGCCCCACGTGCCTGCTCGGCCGCCGTGCCCGCCTGTCCGCTCTGCGCAGCGGCCGCCGCCGCGGTGGTCGCCATGCCGAAGGCCGCCCCGATCGCGTTGGCGACCAATCCGCCGAGCGCCGTGGTCACCAGCAGCGCCACGATCGCCCAGGTCACGAAGCCGTTGAGCATCCCGTCGGCACGCACCGGCGCGCGCGCCGCCGCCGACGCCACCCAACCACCGACGAAGCCGCTCGCGGCGATGGTGCAGAGCGTCCACACCACCATCCAGATGCCGAGGCCCTTGGCCGCCCCCGTCGAGGCCGGCGCCGCGCTCAACCCGACGGCCGCGCCGAACGAGACGAACAGCAGCTGCAACCCGATGGTGACCAGCGCGCCGGCGATGGTGGCGCGCGCGCCCACTGCCGAGGTGGCTCCGACGAGCGAGTGCCTGGCCAACTCGACGTCACTCCATTTCGTGCCTTCCATTGGCTCCCTCCTCACAGGGTCGCCGGCTGCAACCGCCGTGCGCAAAGAGTCGGCGCGACGCGCGTCACCGACGGGGAGAAATCGCGGGCGCGCGCGGAGTCGCTTGCTAGACTTTGCCCTCGATGCCTGCATCGCTCGGCGGCTACGAGCTCATCCAACGCATCGCGGTCGGTGGAATGGCCGAGGTGTTCCTGGCCCGCAGAGCGGGACCGGAGGGGTTCGAGAAGCGCGTGGCGGTCAAGCGCATCCTGCCGCACCTCGGGCGTGAGCCCGACTTCGTCGCCATGTTCCTCGACGAGGCGCGGCTGGCGGCGCGGCTCGATCATCCGCACGTGGTGCACGTCTACGACTTCGGCGTCGACGGCAGCGACTACTTTCTCGCCATGGAGCACGTCGCCGGACAGGACGTGCAGTCGATCTTGCGCCGCGCCGCCGAGCGCGAATCGCCCATCGACTTCGCCGACGCGGCCACGCTGCTCATCGACGCGTGCGAGGCGCTCCACCACGCGCACGAGCAGGGCGTGATCCACCGCGACGTGACGCCGTCGAACCTGCTGGTGTCGTACGACGGCATCGTCAAGCTGGCCGACTTCGGCATCGCCAAGATGGTGGCGCGCGCCACGCGCACCGAGACGGGCGCGCTCAAGGGCAAGCTGGCCTATATGTCGCCCGAGCAGGCCGGCGGCGCCGTGCTGGATCGCCGCACCGACGTGTTCTCCCTCGGCGTCTGTGGCTGGGAGCTGCTCGCGGGCAAGCGACGCCTCGACGAGGCGAACGAGCTCGACCTGCTCGAGCGGGTGCGCGCCGGCGAGGTGCCGCGGCTCGAGCTGGCTCGGCCCGGCGTACCGCCCGAGCTGCGCGCGGTGCTCGAACGCGCGCTCGAACGCGACCCGGAGCGGCGCTGGCCATCGGCGCGCGCGTTCGGCGAGGCGCTCGCCGAGTGGCTTCGCTCGACGGGTGCCGTGCCGTCGAGCGCGCGGCTTGCCGCATACATGACCGAGCTGTTCGGCGCGGCCGCGGCGACCGAAGCGCGCACCCTGTTGGTGCTCGACGAGCCGACCGCTCCCGCAGTGCCAAGCTCCGCCTTGCCTCAAGGCAGCATCGGCTCCCCTGCAGACAGCTCCGGCTCCCCTCAGGGCAGCTCCGGCTCCCCTCAGGACAGCTTCGGTTCCCCTCAGGGCAGCTTCGGCTCCCCTCGAGGCAGCTCGCGCTTGCCGTCGCGCGCGCACTTTCTCTGGAAGATCCCGCGCGTGTTTCATTTGCCGACGGCGCTGCCGAGCTTCGGCCGATTGGGACGCATCTTGCGGTTGCCGCGCTTGCGCCTGCTGGTCCCGCTCGCGGCGCTGCTGCTCTCCGGCTCCGGCCTGCTCTACGCGCTGCGATCGCCGCACGCCCCGCTCTCGCCACCGTCGGTCGCGGCGCAGCCGATCGGCGTCTCGGCCCCGGCCCTTGCCCCCCCGGCTCCCGTGGTGCGTCACAAGCGAACGCGCGGACGCAACCAAGCGGCGTCGCGCGAGAGTATGATAGTGGGCACCGAGGGAGGACGGCCATGACCGACGTGCAGCGCGTCGCCGACTACATCCAGCGCTTCGCCGAGCTGATCGGCGTGCCGATCGATCCGCTCGACAAGGACGGCTACACGCAGGTCGCGCGCGGATCGGCCACCGTCGGCATCAACGTCATCGAGCAGAAGGGCTTCATCCTCTTCCTCGCGCCCATCATGGACGTGCCCGAGAAGCGCCGCGAGGAGCTGTATCGCCAGCTGCTCGAGCTCAACCACCTCGCCACCGAGGACGGCGCGTTCTCGATCGACCGCGCGTCGAACCGCGTCTACCTGCGCGCCCTGCGCTCGCTCGACTGCCTCGACTTCGACGAGTTCTGCGACATGCTCGACGCCATCGCGCGCGTCGCCGATGAATGGGACGACAAGCTGCGCGCCCAGTTCGGCGCCTGAACGTTTCTTTCGCGCCCGCGCCGCCGGGCGTAGACTTCCCTCATGCTCGAAGACGTGTTCCTGCTGCTCATCTTCACGGTGCTGTGCGGGATCCTGGTCGCGCTGTGGCGCATTCGCGAGCAGCTCGAGAAGATGTCGCCGGCCAGCCTCGCGCCGCCGAAGCCGGACGAAGCCGCGAAGCCTCCGGCGAGCTAACCGCCGGCGCCGCGCGACACCAATCGCCCCCGGGCCTGGATCTCGGCGATCTTCTCGTCGAGCGCGCCGAGGATCGAGCGGTTGTGATCGCGGCGGTGCGGATACGACTTCAGGTTGGCGGCGTACTTCGGCGCGCGTTCGAGGAACTTCACGATTCGTTTCTCGCTCAGCTCGTCGTGATACTCGCCGTAGCCGAGCTGCTCGAGGTACAGCGCGTTGAGCGTCTGCTCGAACTGGCCTTTGAGCGGCACCGACAGCAGCGGCTTGCCGAGCTGCACCGCTTCGCCCATCAGCGAAAAGCCGCCGCCGGCGAGCACCGCGCGTGACGACGCCAGGTCGCGCACGAATCCCTCCTCGGAGAATCCCTTGAGCGTGACGTTCCCGAGCTGCTCGTCGCGCTTCAATCCATAGACGAAGAACTTGCCGGGCAGCGTTTGCAGCGTCGGCACCAGCTCGTGGAACGTGTCCGAGGTCTGGTAGACGAGCACGTGATCCCCGCCTACGACCGGCGCGTTCAAGATGGCGTCGCGCAGGATGGGCGGGTGCAGGCTGGTGCGCTTCTTACGCAGCGGCGGGAAGAAGAACGTGGTGATGAAGTAGTGATCGCAGTGCGGCAATTTGCCTTTGACGATCGCCTTCGACAACCGAAAGCTGCCCTTCTCCTCTTTCGGGATCTTCAGCTCCGAGTGATCGCAGCGATTGATGATCTGCATGTTGTCGATGCTCAGCACCGGCAGCGAATACTGCTTGGCGAACAGGAACGCGAACGACTCGAAGTCCGAGACCACCAGCTCGGGCCGAAACGCCTCGTTGATGCGCACGAAGGTCTCGAAGTTCTCGGCGAACGCGGGCAGCTTCTTGATGAAGTCCCACGCGGTGCGCTTGCGCTTCACCACGTTGTCCTCGTAGATCATGTTGAGCCCGGCGATCTCGTGGATCTTCAGCGACGGGAAGGCTCGCTTCAAAAACGCGTGCGCCCGTCCGGAGACCACGACCTCGAGCTCGTGATGTGCGGCAAGATGCCGCAGGATGACCAGGCTGCGCGTCGCGTGCCCCATGCCCTCGCCGACGACACCGTAGAGGATCCTCATGCAACTCCTTCCGCCGCGCTCCACGCGGCCAGTCGGCGCCGGGCGGTCTGGCCCTCGGCGCGCGCAAGCAGCCGACGCGCGCGCGCGCCGGCGATCTCGATGCGGATCTCGATCCGCTCTTTCGGCGCGAGCGCTCCCAGCCGCTCGGCCCACTCCACCACCGTCACGCCGCCGCCCGCGAAATACTCGGCGATCCCGATCTCGTGCAGCTCGCCCGGATCGTCGATGCGGTAGAGGTCGACGTGGTAGAGCGGCACGCGGCCGGGATGCTCGTTGACCAGCGTGAACGTCGGGCTCGACACGCGGCGCTCCCGCGGCACGCCGAGCCCGCGCGCCACGCCCTGCACGAAGCACGTCTTGCCCGCGCCGAGCTCCCCGTCGACGAGCACGACGTCGCCGGCGTCGAGCACGCGTCCCAAGCGCTCACCCGCGCGCCGCGTCTCGACCGGCGAGGCGGTCGCGATCTCCAGGCTGGCGCGCGCGGGCATCGCGCCATTATGCTCCGCGCATGCACGCACTGGGAATGACGTTGGCGGTGGTCTCGGCGTTGCGCGTTCCGGGCCCGCTGTCCCCGCGCAACGCCAACTACCAGATGAAGGCCTCGCTCGACGTCGCCGAGAAGAGCGTCACCGGGCACGAGACGCTGAGCTGGCGCAACACCGCGAGCGGCCCGGCGAGCGAGCTGGTGTTCCACCTTTATATGAACGCGTTCAAGAACGAGCTGTCGACGTTCTTGCGCGAGTCGCGCGGGCGGCTGCGGCGCAGCGACATGGAGAAGCACGGCTGGGGCGCCATCGACGTCAAGAAGATCGTGGTCGGCGGCGTCGACGTGACCAAGCGCTTCACCGTCGACGACACGCTCGGCACGCTCGAGCTCGACGCGCCGGTCGCGCCCGGCCAGACGATCCAGGTCGAGATCGATTGGGTCACCAAGCTGCCCAAGGTGTTCGCGCGCACCGGGTATCACGACGACTTCTTCGCCGTCGGGCAGTGGTTCCCGAAGGTCGGCGTCTGGGACTGCGAAGGCGCGGGCGGCTGCCGCTGGCGCGCGCACCAGCACCACGCCAACAGCGAGTTCTTCGCCGACTACGGCGTCTACGACGTCGAGCTCGACGTGCCGCAAAAATACTGGGTGGGCGCGACCGGCGTGTACCTCGACGAGACGGCCCAGGGCGATCGCAAGGTCCTGCGCTTTCACGCCGAGGACGTGCACGACTTCGTGTTCACCGCGTCGCCGCGCTTCAAGGTCACCGAGGACACGTTCACCGACGCGCTCGGCTCGGTGAAGATCGAATTCCTCGGCATCCCCGGCCACGAGTCGAACGCCCCGCGGCATATTGCCGCAACCAAGCTCGGCCTCGCCGAGCTGGAGCGCCGCTTCGGGCCGTATCCCTACACGCAGATCACCGTGGTCGACGTGCCCGAAGGCGGCGAAGGCGCGGGCGGCATGGAGTACCCGACGCTGTTCTTCACCTTCGACGTGCCGGTGCCGCGCGGGCTGCACCTGCCGGAGCTGGTGACCATCCACGAGCTGTCGCACCAATACTTCTACGGGCTGGTCGGCTCGGACGAGGTCGAGGAGGCGTGGCTCGACGAGGGCTTCACCGAGACCATGACCGACTGGGGCCTCGAGCGCATGTTCGGCGACGGCGGCGTGTATCGGCTGTTCGGCCACTTCCTGCCCGACCACGAGCAGAGCCGGCTCGGTTATCGCGCGGTGGCCGATCGCGACCCGATGGAGACGCGCGCGTTCGACTTCGTCTCGAACAACACCTACGGCGCCGTCACCTACGGCAAGACCAACGTGGTGATGCGCACCGTCGAGCACCTGCTCGGCGCGCCGCGCTTCGAGCAGGCCATGCGCCACTACTACGAGCAGTGGCGGTTCCGCCATCCGCGCATGAACGACTTCGTGCGCTCGTTCGACGAGGGCGCGGGCGAGGACCTGACGTGGTTCTGGACTCCGGCGCTCGCCGGCACCGGCGTGCTCGACTACGAGGTGCTCTCGCTCGACGTGCGCGAGCACCGCAAGCCCACCGGCCTGTTCGACGACCCGGGCGGCGCGCGCCGCGAGGTCGAGCCGGAGAAGAGCGAGAAGCCGCCGTTCACGTCGGAGGTGGTGGTGCACCGCAAGGGCGAGCTGGTGTTTCCCGTCGAGCTGCGGGTGCTGTTCGACGACTTCTCCGAGAAGCGCGAGACGTGGGACGGCGGGCGCGCCGACGGCAAGCGCTGGCGCCGCTTCACCTACGAGGGGCCGCACAAGGTGGTGCTCGCGGAGCTCGATCCCGACGGCAAGGTGCCGCTCGACGTTTCGCGCTGGAACAACGGGCGGCGCGCCGAGGAGGCGCCGGACCTCGAGCCGCGGCGGCGGCTGCACGGATCGTTCTTGGAGCTGGTCTCGACGCTGCTCGCGACGGTGGGTTTCTGATGCGCGGCTTGCGCGAGGCGATTCGGCGCGTGACCGCGCGGCCGCAGCTGCTCCTGGCGGTGGCCGGCTTGCACGTGGCGGTGGCGCTGCTCGCCTCGGGTCCGGTCTCGGCGACGCTGCAACCGCTCCTCGACGGGAGACCGGCGGCCGCGGGGCTCGTGCGCGGCGACGACGGCCTGGCGGGCGAGCTGTTCTCCGATCATCCGGAGATCCTGCGCGTGGCCGGAGCGAGCGCCGAATGGAGCGCGCTGTTCTATGCGCTGCTGTCGTGGATCCTGGTCGGCGGATTGCTCAGCGCGCTCGCCTCCGACGACGACGAGCACGTGCGCGGGCCGGTCGCCGTCGCCGCCGCGTGCGCGCGCCACGCCGGACGCATGGTGCGCGTGGGGCTCGTCGGGTTGCCGCTGCGGCTCCTCCCGATGGCGATCGCCGCCGGCGCGTGGTTCGCGGTCGGCCACTTCACCAAGGGGCGCGGCTTCGCCGAGCTGGTGCTGGGCGCGGCGGTGCTGGCGCTGGTGTTCGGCGGCGCGTGGTCGTTCATCACCGTGTCGATCGACTACGCGCGCGGGCTGGCGTTCGCCGACGCCGGGCTCAAGCCGTGGCGCGCCGTCGGGCGCGGCTTCACGTTCGCCCTGCGGCGTTTTGCCGCAACCACGAAGCTGGCCGCGTTCTCCGGCTTCGGCTTCGCGCTCTCGACGGGGGCTTACCTCGCCGTCGCGCTGGCGCTGCCGAACGAGCCGGCGTGGGCCTTCGTCGCGCTCACGCTCTTGCGGCTCGGCCTGGTGCTGGCGCGCGCCTTCTTCACGGTGTCCACGCTGACCGCCGCCGCGCTGGCGGTGCGAACGGCGGCTCAATAGGGCGATGCGAGGGAGTGCGAGCTAGAAGATGACGTGCTGCGCTGAACGACGTCGAGCCGGTGTCGACGGTGCGGCGGATGCTGACGCTCACCAGCACGCCGACGTCGCTCTCGACGGCGCGGATGTCGTTGCCGCTGAAGCTCAGCGTCTGGTGCGCGTCCTGATACGTGAAGTGCGGTTTGCCGTCGATGCGCTGGTCGCGTACATGACGTGCAGGTGAGGCGACACGTTAAACCGATTGCCGCGGCTTTGACTACTGCTCAATGATCGACAAAAGGGTTTCAAAGCGATTACAAACTCGCGGCGGGTATTATTTGCGGGGCTTCAGCTCGAAGGCGGCGAGCTGTTGATTGTCGGCGCCGCGCGCGTCGACGTGCGGCGCGGCGTCGCGGATCGGCGGCACGGTGATGATGAGGAAGCGATAGCCCGTCGCGGCGGTGACGGCGGCGCCCGCGCTCTCGACGCCGCGCGCGTGCACGTAGGCGGCGACTTTGTGCTGCTTGAGGATCTTCCACAGCGCGGCGCGCTCGCTCGCCGCCGGGGCGTCGCGCGCGATCACGAACAGGAACTTGCCCGCGTTCGCCTGGAGGTCGAGCTCCAGCCACTTGAGCTGCATCGCCTTGGCGCCCGCGAGCAGCGACACGTGCACGTTGGCGCCCACGTCGACGCCGCGGCCGAGGTGGTCCTCGCCGTCGTGCTCGCCGGCGACGGCGTAGAGCTGCGCGCCGCCGACGTCGGGCGGCTGCGCGCCGATGAAGAACACCGCTTGCGGCGACTCGCGCGCGGCGAACTGCGCCAGCCGCTTCGCCTGCGCGAGATCGGGCTCGTCGGCGATCACCGCCAGCGCGATCGGCACCGCCATCGGCTTGCCGGCGCGCGCGAACGCGCCGCCGCCGGCGAGCGCCGCTGCGACGAGCGCGAGCGCGAATGCGACGAGCGCCGCGGGCGGGCGGCGCACTACAGCCGCACGTCCTCGAAGTGCGTCAGATCGCGGAACGCGCGATAGCGCCCCTCGATCTCGCTCTGCGTGAGGTTGCGCAGCCGATCGAGCGAGAACGCCTCGACGCAGAACGACGCCATCACCGAGCCGTAGAACATCGCGCGCCGCACCGCCTGCGGTCCGAGATCGCGCGCGCGCGCCAGGTAGCCGACGAAGCCGCCGGCGAAGGTGTCGCCCGCGCCCGTCGGATCGACCACCTCCTCGAGCGGATACGCCGGCGCGGCGAACACGCCGTGCTCGTGAAACAGGAGCGCGCCCGAATCGCCGCGCTTGACGATCACCGTCTTGGGTCCCATCGCGCGAATGGCGCGCGCGGCGCGCGGGAGGTTGTGCTCCTGCGAGAGCTGGCGCGCTTCCTCGTCGTTGATGACCAGCAGATCGACGCGCTCGAGCACCTGCGCCAGCGCCTGCGGCTCGCCCTCGATCCAGAAGTTCATGGTGTCCATCGCCACCAGGCGCGGGCGGCGCAGCTGCGACAGGACGTCGAGCTGCAGCGACGGGTGGATGTTGCCGAGGAACAGGAGCTCGCTCTCGCGCCACGACTCGGGCAGGCGCGGCTTGAAGTCGGCGAACACGTTCAGGTCGGTGGCGAGCGATGTGCGGTGCGCGAGATCGTCGGAGTAGCGGCCGCTCCAGTGGAAGGTCTTGCCGCGCGCGCGCTCGAGCCCGTCGAGCGCGATGCCGCGGCCGGCGAGGAAGCGCGTGTGCTCCTCGGGAAAGTCGTCGCCCACGACGGCGACCAGCTTGACCGGCGTGAAGTACGACGCCGCCGTCGAGAAGAACGACGCCGAGCCGCCGAGCACCTTCTCGTGGCGCTGGCCGCGCGTCTCGATGGTGTCGAACGCGACCGAGCCGACCACCACCAGTCCCTTGTCGTCGTCCTTCAGCGCTTCGCTCGCCATCACGCTTTGCTCCAGTACTTGCCCATGATCGCCTCGAGGCGCGCGCGCTCGACGGGGCCGATGCGGTCGGGCGCGGTCATCACCGCGTGCTGCGCGGCGCTCTTGCACGGACACTCGCGCTCGGCGGGGATGCGCGCCACCGCGCCGCGGATGATCGATTTCGCCAGCTCGACGTTCTGCCGCACGATCGCCATCACCGCCTCGACGGTGACGTCCTCCTCGGCTTCGTGCCAGCAGTCGTAGTCGGTGGCCAGCGCAACGGTCGAGTAGCAGAGCTCCGCCTCGCGCGCGAGCTTGGCCTCGGGGAGGTTGGTCATGCCGATCACGTCGACGCCCCACGAGCGGTAGAGGCGCGACTCGGCGCGCGTCGAGAACATCGGGCCGTCGATGACCACGTAGGTGCCGCCCTGGTGCGCGCGCGCGCCGGCGGCGACCGCCGCGTCGTAGACGTGCGACGCCAGCGCGCCGCAGATGGGATCGGCGAAGCCGACGTGACCCGCCACGCCGCGCCCGAAGAACGACGCCGCGCGCGTCTTGGTGCGATCGATGAACTGATCGACGATCACGATGTCGCCCGGGTGGATCTGCTCCTTCATCGAGCCGACCGCCGACACCGAGATGATCCACTCGACGCCGAGCTGCTTCATCCCGTGCACGTTCGCCGGGAAGTTGATCTCGTGCGGCAGGATGCGGTGGCCGCGCCCGTGCCGCGGCAGGAACACCAGCCTGGCGTCGCCGAGCCGGCCGACCACGTACTCGTCCGACGGCTCGCCGAACGGCGTCGTCAGCCGCACCTGCTCGACGGCGGTGAGCCCTTCCATTTCATACAGGCCGCTGCCGCCGATTACACCGATCACGCGTTCGCTCATGCGTGGCGCTACGTAACACGCTACGCTTCGCGCATGCAACCGCCCCTCGACGTGGAAGCGTTGATCGCGGCCGGGCGCTACGCCGAGGCGGCGGCGGAGCTCAGGCGGCTCGGGCAGCTCGAGCGGTCGCAGGCGCTGTACGAGAAGATCTGGGACTTTCGCGCGGCGGCGGAGGTGGCGCGCGAGCGCGGCGATCGGCCGGCGCTGTTGCGCTTGCTGCTCGACGCGAAGGATCTGGCGGAGGCGGCGCGCGTCGGGCAGACGCTGCTCACCGCGCCGCCCGGCGAACAGTCGCGCGCGGCCGACGTCTACGAGCGGCGGCGCTTGTGGGCGGAGGCGGCGGCGCTGCGCGAGACGCTCGGCCAGCTCGTCGAGGCGCGCGAGCTGTACGCGCGCGCGCAGCAGCCGCTCGAGGCGGCGCGGCTCGAGGAGACGCTCGGCCGTCCGCGCGAGGCCGGCCTGCTCTACGAAAAATTTCTCGGCGAGGAGCCGAGCGCTCCCGACGCGGCGCGCGCGCGGCTCGAGCTCGGGCGCATCCTCGCCGGCTTCGGGCGCCACGAGGAGGCGGTGCGCCACCTGCAAACGGCGGCGCGCGCCGACGACGCGCAGCTCGCGGCGCGCGCGCGGCGGATCCTGGTCACCGAGCTGGCGGCGCTCGGCTATCGCGCGGCGGCGAGCGCGGTGCTCGATCAATTGCGCGCGGGCGATCCGCGCGTGCCGCCGCTCGACGGATTTTTGATCGCCGAGAAGCGCGCGCTCTTGAACGAGGAGCGGGCGCGCGACACGCGGCTCGGCGGGCGCTACGCCGTCGAGAAGCTGCTCGGCTCGGGCGGCATGGGGCGCGTTTATCTCGCGCGCGACGAGCTGACCGGACGCGAGGTGGCAGTCAAGGTGGTGGCGCCGCCGGCCGACGCACGGCTGCAGCAGGGCTACCAGCGCTTCGTGCGCGAGGCGCGCGTGGTGTCGTCGCTGCACCATCCGAACCTGGTCGCGGTGATCGCGTTTCACGAGGAGCTGGGGATCCTGGCGATGGAGTACATGGCGGGCGGCACGCTGGCGGATCGCCTGCCGGGGCCGCTCACGCCGGGCGCGGTGCGCTCGCTGCTGCTTCAGGTCGCGGCCGGGCTCGAGGCGGCGCACGCGCACGGCGTGATCCACCGCGACCTCAAGCCGGCGAATATTTTTTTCGCGGCGTCGGGCGAAGCCAAGCTCGGCGATTTCGGCGTCGCGCACCTGCAGGATTTGTCGACGACGCAGACGGCGGGGTTCATCGGCACGCTGGCGTATATGTCGCCGGAGCAGATCTCGGGCGCGCCGCTGTCGTTCGCCAGCGACGTGTACGCGCTCGGCGTGACGGCGTTTCAGGCGCTCACCGGGCGGCTGCCGTTCTGCGGGCCCGACTTCGTGTCGCAGCATCTCGGCGACACGCCGCCGCGCGCGTCGTCGCTCAGGGCCGGGCTCGATCCGGCGTGGGACGCGCTGGTGGCGCGCGCGCTCGAGAAGGCGCCGCAGTCGCGCTTCGCCTCGCTCGAGGAGCTGCGGCGCGCGCTCGAGGCGATCTCGGTCGAGGCGCCGGCCGCGGGCGCGATCGTCGAGACGCCGATCGAGATCGCCGTGCGCGCGCCGGCCGAGTCGCGCTACGCGGCGTCGGGGACGCTCGGCGCGACCGGCGTGAGCGTGCTCGAGCAGGCCACCGACACGACGCTCGGCCGGCAGGTGGTGCTGGAGAAATTTTCGGCCGACTACCTCGGCTCCGAGGCGGGCGCGGCGCACCTGCGCTGGCTGCGCGCGCTGGCGCGGCACGGCGGGCCGCGGCTGCAGCGCGTGTTGCGCATCGAGCGGATGGCGGATGGCGGCGGGCGCGTGGTGTTCGAGGCGGTGAGCGGCCGGCCGACGGCGCCGCGCGACCTCGACGCCGCCGAGCGCGCGCGCCTCGCCGACGCGCTCGAGGAGCTGCACGCCTCGGGCGCGGCGCACGGCGCGATCGCCGAGTCGATCGTGCGCGAGGACTTCGGTCCCACGCTGATCGTCGCCGGCCGCCGCCCGCGCGGCGCCACGCCCGACGACGACCGCCGCGCCCTCGACGGCAAATAGCCGCGCGCCCGACGGCAAAATAGCCTCGCGCTCGACAAACCAGCGAAGCGCGATTTCGACTGGCGCCCGCAGTCAAGTCTTTGGCGCGTTCTGCGCGCGCCGCCGCGGTATGAGGGCCTCGCCGCCATGCGCACGAAATCGCTGTCGCTGCTCGCGCTCGCGCTCGCGCTGCTCGCCGGCGGCTGCGTGCGCGTGCCCTTCTCAGGCGACGCGAAGACGTCGTTCCAGCCGATCGCGAGCCCGCTCGGCGCCGGCGACGATCTTAAGTACGTGCACGGCAGCGCCGCCGA